>JBCDJG010000003.1:0-154783 GCA_038748065.1 Pseudomonadota bacterium | reverse complement strand
GAAATAAGAAATCTAGAGGCCCAACTGCTGTACTTAGACATCTGCACGTTGCACAGATTCGATTGTCCAGTAAGGGCTGGAATGATTAGTCGTTTATCGAATATTACATTTGAAGACTTCCGGGATAGATTCATGCAACCTCTAGAAAAGGTTGTTGAAGCATTTCAGGACTACAAAATTGGAGACTTCGTATACCGAACCCGACATCCAGAGATCGCTTCGTTCGTTTTCGAGAGGGCACTGGAAACAGAAGCACAAAGGGCCACACAGCTGGCACGTATGCTGCAGTACCTTAATCCAGAGTATTCCGTAGACGGCAAAGCACTAGAGCATATCCTTAAAGGGAGGCGGCTAGCTGAGGTTTTTGCAGATAAAGCACTTGTACACCAGCTTTTTACAACGGCAGAGAGTGTGGGTATTGATCCAGCTTTTGTATGGCATCAGCGGGCTGTATTCGAGCTGCATCATAGGGGTTCGGATTTAAGATCAGCGTTAAGCAGCATTAATAAAGCTCTTGAACTAGCAAATAAAGACTACACGTCCCTAAAACATACAAAAGCCAACATCTATCGCCGACTGGCAAAAGAAACAAAGGACGCACAGGAGCGGGAAGAGTATCACTCTAGAGCGAAGGAAGTTCTTTCGCCACTGACTAAAACAGCGAGAGATTCATACCCCGTTACGCTCTTGGTAGAAGTTATGATCGACGAGTTGGAGTGCAATCTAGGCTTAGGAGCAAATGAGGAAGCGAGGGAAGAGCCAAATGAAGAGAGACCCGCTTTGCCGCTGTTAATGCACGAAATCAAATCAAAACTTGACGAAAACACTGTCAAGTTCCCTCACGACGTCCATTTGCTCAAGGCTTCAGCGAGATTTTCAAAAGTGCTGAGCAAGTTCCCAGAGTCAAAGAGTATTCTTGAGAAGGCTTCTAAGATTGACCCCGGCAATGGCCAAATCGCCGTACTACTTGCCAGAGCACTTAGCAAAGCCGGACAATTAGGGGACGCAAAGGCAATTCTAACAAACTGCAACAAAGTCCGCGGAACGCAGGTTGAAGTACACTTTGAGCTGGCTATGCTTTTAATTAGAGAGGACGAAGAGAAAAACGACGAAGCAATTTACCACCATCTGAAAAGATCCTTCAAAAGTGGAGATACAAGATATCGCTCGAGATTTGAACTCGCTAGATTTTGCTACCTTCATGGTAGGATTGACGAAGCCAAAAAGCTGTTCGGCGAACTACGGAAGTGCAAGGCATCACCGCACGAAAAATCACGAGTCAGGCACGTCGTTAAGGGACAATCGCGTGACAATGCACAGTTTCGCGGCACCATTGAGTCGGTAAAGCCTGGATATTGCTGGATCCGTAGTTACGAGTTTGACGAAACAATATTTGCTCACAGTTCTGCTTTCGAAAATGACAAGAAAATGAAGACTGGATCCGGAGTCACAATGACCATGGCATTTACCTATAAAGGGCCGCAGGCCAAAAGCGTAGCTTGAATAGAACTGGGCTGACGGGTCGTAGCTGCACTTTTCCAAAGAAACCTGCAACGGAGCTCTTATAGATCAATACTAGTTACAGGATACAGTCGACCTTGTGCTTCAATTCGCCCAGACAGAACGCCATGGTGATGGCAGCGCCTTTTTTATCGAGCCGGTTTCCCTGTATTCTGCTGTAAAGCCCATTCGGATAGATAACCATGGTGAGCTAATTCGAGTTCATTCACCATCCTGTAAAAAAGCGAAACTCAGATAACCTAGGTCAACGCAGTATGTCTGCAAGGAAGAGTCTTTCACGGTGCCATTCAAGGTAACGTTTCTGGCCTTCCGAAAAACTTCCGACATTGGAGACACGCACAATCGGTATTGCCATTCTTGTTAATGAATCTAAGCTGGCCACGGGTGATAATAAGAGTTCTCCATCATCTGAAAACGAGATGAATCCTTTATCGAAGAGATGATCGACCGAGGGAGTCAGCATGAAACCATTCTCGGGATCGAGTCGTTCCTCGTTCGAGCAGTTTAGCCAGGGTTTAGTATGGCTGGCAACAAGGTGGCGCAGCTCTGCGACTCCGGTTACGCGACACTTCTTCTCTAGCTCGAACAGTCTTTCCCTAAATCTGCCCTGCCCCCTTCGGGCACTGACTAAGACATCTACCTCGGTAGAAGAAAGAGTTTCATCGACCTTGAGCTGAGCTTCTACCCGGTCTTCCCACTTCTCAATTTCGGCATTCGATCTATCACTTTTAACGTCAAGAACATAATTACCCCTGATGAAGGCGAGCTCTGCCCCACCCATCAACTGCCCTAGTGCTAAGGCAAGGTCTTCAGAAATGTCATACAAGTAAGAGTGCTGATTCCCGTTCCCGGTAGCGGGCTGTAATGGCGAGTACTTTGCCGGCAATAATGGCCTCAGCTGATCTATGAAAGACTTAGTTCTCAGAGGCTGACTGAGGGAGTTGTATTGAACGTCCACCTTCCAGCCAACTTCCGACCAATTCGCTCCGGTTGAACCAAATTCGGTTGGTTTAGGGAAGGGGTAGCAGTTGCCCGAAACTAGCCCCAGCGCCTTGATCTGTGCGTCAGCATATGAAAAAACTATGTCGCCGGGGTTTACCAGCCGCATCAAATCGTAGGCTCTGATGTTCCGGCCGCGCTTATTGAGTTGCGGGGACCAAAGATAACCTCCGGCAAACTCATGTTTGTAGGTTTGCTTCTGATTGACCCACCAATATCGCACGTCAATCGCCTTCGGTCGCGGTGCTGCCGAACAGCATGGAGTCGACGAATCCTCGGTCGGCGGGTGCTAGTTCCATAACTTCGAGCTCAGCTAAACCTACCCACTCGATAGCGCTGTGCTCGAGCGCGACCGGCTCTCCTCGCGTTTCAGAGATTTCCATGAAATGAATGACGTACGGCGAGCCTTCGTCACTGAAACTACCCAAGCGTTTCGATGGCCCGGTAACCCCAAGGCTCAGTTCTTCCTCCAGCTCTCTAACTATCGCTTCATGGAAGGTTTCGTCTCGCAAAACTTTGCCACCAGGAAACTCCCAAAGCCCGCCGTGGCGCTTTCCCGCAGGACGCTGACAAACCAACAAGCCTCGCCCAGAGCGCACAACAGCGGCAACAACATCAATAAGGCTGGACATATGGCAGCTAATAGCTCCACAACAGATCGAGAGCACAAGTGCTCTGCTCTACTAGTTTCGCACTGCCTTCATTTAATCACTGGTGGTCCACTTTACCAAACGTATTTTTATTCTTTGACGAGGAAATCACCCCAACGCATCATCCGCCACAGAGTACCGGGGATCCTCTATCACATTCACCTCCACCAGGCCTCTGGCCTTGGTGAGTAGCTGGCGGCACTCTTCGCTCAGGTGCAGGGTTTCGCTGGCGTTTGGGACGAGTCCTCGGCTGCGCCTCGCGCCACTCCATGTGTGGCAAGCAGCGCGCACCGCAGCTGCCTACTCAATTGAAATAGATGTTCTATCGCGGCAAACCATTCGCTTCAGCGCGCGTTCCCGGGTACCAGATCGCAGAGCTGATCGCCCGTTCCTGGATGCTGGTGGGCTCGGGCGCCGCTACGCCAAGCCTTTGCGCATCGTAGGTGGACCAGCGCGGGGTGGGTATTTCTATGGCCCGGGCGTAGTAGAAGGCCCCCTGTTCGGGGTCAAAGTCCGGGTCGCTCCAGAAGGCCTGCAGTTGCGTGGCGCCGATGCTGTTGCTGTAGCTGGCATTGGCCACGTCCACTGTGTTGCCCACCGGCGCTGCTCTTGCTACACCACCAGCTCCACGTCCGTCGGAGAGCGCCACGTCGAAAATGGCTTCATGGCTCTGGCCACGCGCGTCAACCCAGCCCTTAATAATCTGCAGCCGATCCAGGTTGGCGCCCTGGGGGTCCTTAGCCGCCCATAGCAGGAAGCGCGGTGCGCTGGCTGTCTCCGCCTCGCCGCGCGAATTTGGAGCTAGCGTGCCACCCATGGGAACGCCTGATTCATAGGCTTGCGACAATAAGTCCGAACTCTGCAATAGCGCTTCGTCGTAGGCGAAGCTCGCAAAAAAGCGCAACCGGATGCGCGGCCCGGAGGTGGCGTAGGTTTCCTTGCGGGCCAGCGCGTCGTACACGGCCTCGCGGGTGTTTTCAGGTGCCCACACGGCAGCCAGCCCCGCGGCGCCCCAGTGCCGGGAGCGGCGCGCCACATCGGGCAAGAGGATGGATTCACCCAAACGGATGCCGGCACTGCCATCCATCAGGGGCAGCTTGCCGTGGTAGCTCTCTTCCTGCACCGGCGTGCTGGCGTTGTGGCTGTCACTGCTGCCGATCACGCCAAAGCGGTAGGGGTTAAAGCCTTCCATGTGTGCCATTTCGATGCCCGTACGCAGGGCGTCGCGCATATAGCTGCCTCGGGGCTCGCTGAACGCGCCCCGGGGGCTGAGCTGTGCGGTGAAGAGTTCGAAGCCGGCGAATTCATCCTCCGGGGATAGCAGCGGATGGGTCTCGCCGCTGCCCTTCACCTGCAGGATCTCGCTAATCGGCTCGTTGCGCATGCGCTGCTCGGCATAGTCTGCCGTCATGGGCCCACCGTCGGCCATCGCCCGGTCATACATCAGCCCGTTGGACACATTGGCATTGTGCGGAATCGCGAGCATGGTCATACCCGCTTCGCGCTGTTGATCCAAAGCGTCCCACAGGTCTTCGGGGTTCATGGAGTCCAGCGACGTGAAGGGCAGTTCGGGCACGTGGGTGTCCCGGTAAATCACGTTTCGGTGCAAGTTCTGGCCTTCCGGGGTCGAGGTCCACTCGTAGCCCACGAGGCTGGTAAACACCCCCGGCTCATAGTGCGCGTCTGCGGTTTCAACCATGAGCTGCCAGGCACTGGCGGCGATAGCGCGCGTTTCCTCTGTCTGCGTGAAGTAGTCCAGCCCGGTTACATGGCCCACACTGCGAGCCCAGGCCCAGGCAACGGATAGCGGCCCGTCGTTCAGCAGCCGGGTACGCAGGTCTCGCGCGTCCAGCGGCAATACCCTGCTCTCGTCTATTCGCGCGGCGCCCATGTATTCGGAATGATCGGTTACCGCGGCAAAGTCGAGCGCCCGGTCAATGCGGATCGGGAACCCGGCGGCGTGCTCGATGGTGCCGCCACGGGCAAAGGTGTAGGCATCATCCGGGGTGGCTCGCACGCCCAGCACGTAAGCGTCGGTGGAATAACTCGTGTGAATGTGCAGGTCACCCCAGAGCAGGTGCCGGGTCGGGTTGTAGTCAATAGCCGGCTTGGGCGGCGGGCCTTCGGCCGTGGCAGGGTCAAAGGCGGGCAAGAGGCCCGGGTCCGGCACCGGGCTGCAGCTAGCCAGGCAAAGCATGCACAGGGCCAGTACTCGGCGTGCATTCATCCAGCAGCTCGCCGCCGCCTGAGCAACAAGAACCCACCCAGCAGGAGCAGCACAAAACCCGCGATCCAAGGCGCGTATCGGGGCAGGTAGAAAAAAAGCACGGCATTGATCATCACTTGCCGTCCCAGCGCGTAGTCCTCCGGCATCGGCAGCACACCGGCCTCGCGGGTGTAGGCCTCGTAGGCCTCAAGCATGGCCTGCAGGCGCACAGGTTCTGCCTCGCCCAGTTCCAAGGTTTCACCGGGGTCCTGCACAATATCAAAGAGCCGCCAGCGTCCATCGCCGGCAGGCGGCAGGTTACGCAAGATTTTATAGTCGCCCTGAAAAAGTGCCGCGTTTCCGCAGAACTCGTAGCCGACCGGCGCCCGGTCTACCGCGGGAGGCATATCCCCGGGCCCGAGCAAGGGCACCAGGCTGCGTCCCGACATGGCCTGGGTTGCGGGTGGCGCATCCTCGGGGCGCCACCCCGCCAGCTCCAGCAGCGTGGGTGCGATATCTGTTACGTGGGCGAAGGTATGTTGCACGGCATTGGCTTGCGGCTGCGCGGCATCGGCAATAATCAGCGGCACGCGCATGCCCCCCTCAGAAGCGGAAAACTTCTGGCCAGCAAAGGGGGCATTCGATACGCGGCCCCAATATCTGCCCGGGGCAATCCAGCTGCCTTTTTCACCAAGCGTTTCAACATCCCGGTGATAGTTGCTATCCAGCCAGCGCCGCGCCACGGCATTGTCGTAGGCGTCACTGGTAGTCGCGCCGTTGTCGGAGAGCACCACGAATACCGTGTTGTCATACAGCCCGGCATCCTTCAGCCAACGTATCAGCCGGCCGATCTCATAATCCATGGCGCTGGCCATGCCGGCGTAGACCTGCATGCGCCGCGCCTCAAAGTACTGCTCATCAGGCGTGAGTGCGTTCCAGTCTTCCGGGGCCGGCCCCGGGTCTAGCGTGGCGTCTCCCGTCACCAAACCCATTGTCCGGATCCTCTCGATCCTGGCGCGGTAAACCGCGGGCCAGCCCTCGCTGTAACGTCCGCGGTAGGCATCGGCAAAGCGCGCGGGCACTTGAATCGGCGTGTGATTGGCCTGAAAGGCGATATAGGTAAAGAAGGGTTGCTCGCCCTCTTTTGCGCTGCGCAAAAACTGCAGCGTGCGCTCCATAAAGGCGGTAGATGAATAGAAGTCGTCGGGCAGAGACTGCAGACGCTTGCCGTTATCGTACCAGCGCGCCTCGGGCCGCATCGGCAGGTAGGGCCGCATCTCGTAGTTGTCGGCGCCATTGTCTGCCTGGATAAAGGAATCGTCGAAGCCACGGGCTGGCGGCAGGTTGTCATCCTGCACACCCAGGTGCCACTTACCGCTTACGCTGGTGCGATACCCCTGGGCCTTGAGTAGCTGCGCAACCGTCAGCACCTGCTGGTTCAACACGCCGTCATAGCCCGGCTTGCCGCGATGTGACAGGGGCATCAGCTCACGCATGCTGCCAATGCCAGCCACGTGGTTATCAACGCCCGTCATCAGCATGGCCCGCGTCGGTGCGCAACTAGAGGCCGCGCGAAAATTGCTAAAGCGGGTGCCAGCCGCGGCCAGCGCATCAATATGCGGTGTTTCGATCTCGCCACCGTAGGCGCCAAAGTCGGAGTAGCCAATGTCGTCAGCGAGAATCAGTACCAGGTTGGGTGGCACACGCGCCGCCACCGTCGACGCTAGCAGCGCGGCAAACAGCAGTGCCAAGCCCGCTGGCAGGTGTCTAAAACTCCTAGGCAGCGAACTCATCGCGCGCCTGCCTCAAGCGTCAAATTCCACTTCGCGGTAAGGAGGGTGCTCGTCCCGCAGCATGGCTTCTGCCTGCTCACGCAGGTAGCCCTTGAAGGGGTGGGTGAAGATCCAAAACCGGCGCTCGGCGATCGCATCGAACACACGGGTGGCACACTCTTCCGCGGTGATGAAATCGGGCTGCCCGGCCAAGAGGTGTTCGCCGTCGCCACCGCTGGTATCAACACCCATTAGTTCATCGCCGATCGATGTCAGCACCGGCCCGGGGCAAAGCAGGGATACGTCGATCGGTACGCCCCTGGCGGCGAGATCACGGGCCAGAGTCTCAGTGATGCCGCGCACCGCCATTTTGGTGGCAGTGTATTGCGCCATACCCGGCGCCGCCACCAGCGAGCCGACAGAGCCCGTGTTAATAATGTGCGCGGCTTGTCCATGCTCCAGCATCGCGGGCAGGAAGGCGTTGATGCCATTCACCACACCCAGCACATTGATCGAGAGCATGCGCTCCCACTCATCGCTATCGTGAGACCAGGTCTCCCCCACCTTGAGAATCCCTGCGTTATTGAAGAGCAAGGCGGGCGGGCCGAGCGTTTCGATGCATTCCTTTGCAAAGGCCTGCTGGGCATTAGCATCAGAAACATCCAACTCGGCCGAGAGTACCTCGACCCCACTGGCGCTGAGGCTGTCTGTTAGGGAATGAAGCCGTGCGGGCTGCACATCGGCAATGGCAACGCGCATGCCTTCCTTGGCACAGCGCAAGGCCAGGGCCCTGCCGATACCGCTGCCGGCACCGGTGACTATCGCGGTTTTGTTCCTGAAATCCTTCATGGGTCAAGCATGCTCAGTACTCCATGCTGCGGTCGATATCGAGCTCACCCGCTCATTATTATTCGGAGCATCCTATTGTAATGCCACAGAAAATGGAATACGTTCTAATTTTCCTGCACCCTATTCCAAAAACAGACAGGAAGCCCAGGCATGACGCTCAGCCTAAGCGCCGCTGAAGACGACCCGCTCCTCAGGCTGCCCGCCCCGGAGCGCGCGGCGCTGGCCCACATTCCGGGCGATTTCGGCTTACCACTGGTCGGCAAAACCCTGCCCTGGATCCGCGACTTCTTTGCCTTCGCGGAAGGCATGCACCACCGCTACGGGCCGGTCTCCAAAACCTGCTTCCTGGGCACAGACCTGCTCGTCGTGTCGGGCGCCGACAATATCCAGGCCGCCTACCTCAACTCGGAGGAACCGGTCAGTGCCCGTCTGGCGCCGAGCAATCCACTGAGCCCCTTCTATGCGGGGGCACTGCTGTTTACGGACGGCAGCGGCCACAAGGGCAAGCGCCGCTTCATGCAGCACGCCTTCAAGTTCCAGGCGATGCGCGGCTATGTGGATGCCATCAATACCATCACCGCCAAGCATGTAGAGCTGCTGCCCACCGAGCGGCCGGAGCCGGTGTTCCCGCTCATGAAAAATCTGCTGACGGAGGTTGCGGCGACCATTTTCTTTGGCCTGGAAATGGGCGACCCCATCGCCAACACTCTAATGCGCGATTTCGTGGTGATGAATCAAGGCCTGATGTCCCTGGTGCGCACAGAGCGCAACCTCCCCGGATTCACCTTCCCAAAAGCGATGCTCGCCAAACAGCGTATCGAGGCCTACTTTCATTCCGTGATTGCCGAGCGCCGCGGTGGTGAAGGCAATGACGTGCTGTCACACCTGTGCCGCGCGACGGATGACGATGGGAATTGGATACCCGACGAGGAGATCGTGCGGCAGGCGAAGTTCCTCTTTTTTGCCGCCCACGACACCACCTCCAGCAGCATGACCAACCTGCTTATGTTCACCGGCATTGACGATACCTGGCAGCGCAAGATGCGCGAAGAGATCGAGAATGTGCTCGGGGCCCGCACCATCAGCTACGACGACCTCGATAAGCTGGATACGGTGCTCAACGTGTTCTACGAGACCCTGCGCCATTATCCGGCGGTCGCAACCAGCCCGCGCATCGCCATCGACGGCTGTCGACTCGGCGGCCTGGACATTCCCGTCGGCACCCCGCTCGCCCTGGTACCGCGCACCACGCACATGGACCCGGCATGGTGGCAGGCGCCCGAGCAGTTCGACCCGAGTCGCTTTGCTCCACCGCGTGGAGAACACAAGGGGCATCCCTTCCAGTTCGCCCCCTTCGGCGGCGGCGCCCACAAATGCATCGGCATGCACTTTGCCATCATGGTCAGCAAAGTGTTCTTGAGCCACCTGCTGCGGCGCTACCGGTACCAGCTCCCTGCGGACTACCCCATACGCATGAACCTGATGCCCCTGCCGAAACCGAAAGACGAGCTGCCCATGCGCTTCGAGCCCCTGACATGAGCGCGTCATCCGCTGCACCAGAGGCTTTCCGGGAAGAGGTCCGCGCTTGGGTAGCCCGCAATGCGCCCGTGTGGATCAAGCAGCCGCTTCTAACGATGAATGACTGCCCCTGGGGTGGCCGACGCGCGGTGTTTGCCAATCAAGACCAGCGCCTGTGGTTTGAGCGCATGCGTGACAAGGGCTGGATCTGCCCGGACTGGTCGGAGGAGTACGGTGGGGCCGGGCTCGACGCCGAACAGGCGCAGATACTCGCAGAGGAACTGGCCGCCGCAGGCTGCCGCCCGCCATTGAGCAGCCTGGGCATCAAGATGCTGGCGCCGGTCCTGTTCAAATTCGGCACGGCGGCACAAAGAGCGCAGTTCCTCCCTCCAATGGCCAAGGGTGAGATTCGCTGGTGCCAGGGCTACAGTGAGCCCGGCGCGGGTTCCGATCTGGCGTCTGTGCAGACCCGCGCCGTGCGCGAGGGCGATCACTACCGCGTCAGCGGCAGCAAGATCTGGACCTCATACGCAGACCAGTCAGACTGGATATTCTGCCTGGTCCGTACCGACACCGAGGTGCCCAAACACCAGGGCATTAGCTTCTTGTTGATTGATATGGCCAGCGCGGGCGTTAGCACCCGGCCCATCCGCCTGCTCAGCGGCAAGTCCATTTTCTGTGAGACCTTTTTTGACGATGTGCCCGTACCCGCCGAGCACCTGATCGGCGAAGAAGGCCAGGGCTGGGCGATTGCCAAGTACCTCTTGTCCTTCGAGCGCGGCATGATTGCCGGCGCCCAGCAAACGCGCAACCAGGATACGGGCTTCTGGCAAGACATCGCCAAACTCCCGGAGGCCGCTGGCCGCGCCGCACTGGCGCTGCGCGCGGCGGAACTTGAAATCAATGGCCTGGCCACCACCGCCCTGGTGCAGCAGGGCGGCGCGCAACTGGCGGGCGGCGAGGTCGACGGTGCCTATGCCTCCTTATTAAAGCTGGCGGTTACCGAACAGAATCAGCGCCGCCTGGAACTGCTCAACGACATCGCCTTTGCCCAGGCAGGCGCAGGTGGGCGGGCCGCCGAGGAGGATGTGGTCTACAGCGAATGGCTGCGCAGCCGGGCCAATACCATTGAGGGCGGCAGCTCGGAAATACAGCTGAATATCATCGCCCGTCGTTTACTGGGGCTAACGGCATGACGTTCCGTGTCGCAGCCTTCGAGGCCGAGGAGCTTAGCCAGTTTAGCCGGGCGATCGACAAGCTGCTGGAAAAATACGCCGCCATCCAGCACCTGCGCGACCTTCGTGATCAAACCGATGCCGGCAGTTACTCGCCAGCCCTGTGGCAGGCGATCAGCGAACAGCAACTGCTGCCTGAGGCCGATGGCGCGGCCGCCCTGCCCCTATCCGTCTGGACAGAAACCTTCACGGCGCTCGGGCGACATCTGGCGCAAACGCCGCTGCTGGACACGCTGCTAGCCGCGCGACTCGCAGCTCAGGCCGGCTGGCCCGCCATCCACGATTGGCATCAGGGCACGCCGGCGGGTGATCGCTGCCTGGCCACGATTGGCCTTGAGACACAGCAGGACATTCGGGCTGAGGCCGTTGCGGGTGGTTGGGTCCTTCGAGGAAGCGCGCAGGGCGTGCTCAATGCTGCAGAGGCCTCGCACTTTGTGGTCTGCGCGCGGCTTGATAACGGCAGCGACGGGCTTTTCTGGATAGATGCCGGCTCGGTCAGCCTCGGCACAGCGCGCCGGCTGCTCGACAGTGGCCGCAGCTTTGAGGTGAGCTTTAATGCGCTTGAGCTGGACGCCGCCCAGTGCTGGGTCGATACCGACGGTTGCGCAGCTGCGATTGCTCAAACACAGCAACTGGCTCAGCTACTGCTCGCCTTCCAATTACAGGGCGTGGCAGAAAGCGCTCTCAACATCGGCCTGGAGTGGCTGAGCACGCGGGAACAGTTCGGGGTCAAGATCGGTAGCTTTCAGGCGCTGCAGCACCGGGCAGGCCGCGCCTATCTAGAACTGGAAAAGCTGAAAGCGCTGAATGCAGAATCGCTGGCGAAAGTCACCTCCGACGCCGGGCAATTGCCAGGTCGAGCTACGGCCTGTAAGTTTTTTGCCTGCAAGGTGTCGCGCCTGATCACCGGCGAAGCCATCCAATGGCACGGCGGCATCGGCATGACCGATGAGTGCGACATCGGATTCTTTTACAAGTTTGCGGCCACGCTTGGCGCCCGCTTCGGCGGTCGCGAGCAACAGCTGCAGGCATGGCTGAACAGGAGCCAGCAGTATGAGCTATGACAAAACCTCCAGCGGCGTCGAAGGCTTGCAGGAGAAGGATTACAGCGTGATCGAGGTGGATGTTCCGCTTGAAGGCGTGAAGCGAATCACCCTGAACCGACCAGAGAAACGTAACGCCCTGAACCACGCCCTGCGCGGCGAGGTGCTGCATGCCTTACAGCTGGGTGATCGGGACGAAAGCGTACGGGTGCAGATTCTGCGCGGCGCCGGCTCCTGCTTCTCCGCCGGCTATGACCTGGGGGACGGCAACGAAGGCCTCAATCAACCCTATTTCAGCGCCGGCGGTGATGGCCACTGGCCGCGGCATGTGACCGAGGGATGGATGGGCATCTGGGACATGGCAAAACCGGTTATCGCCCAGGTGCATGGCTACTGCCTGGCGGGCGGCAGCGAGCTGGCGACCGGCTGCGACCTGGTGTACATGGCCGACGACGCGCGCATGGGCTACCCGGCCGTGCGCTTCGGTGTGCCCGACATGCAGTTTCACCCCTGGCTGGTGGGCATGCGCAAGGGCATGGAGATGCTGCTCACTGGCGACGCCATCGATGGCGTCGAGGCGGCGGCCAGGGGCTGGGCCACCGATCACTGCCCGGCCGAGGAGCTGGAAGACAAGGTGCTGGAGATGGCAGAACGCATTGCCAAATTACCGCCAGACATCGTGCAGCTGAACAAGCGCGCGGTACACCGGCAGATGGATGCCATGGGCTTTCGTCAGGGTATCCGGGCTGGCACCGAAATGTGCACCCTGGGTATTCACCAGCCCAGCTTCCAGGCCTTCTGGCAGGGCCTCAAACAGGACGGTGTCACAGAAGCGGTGCAGCGCAGGGATGAGACTTTTGAGGACTATCGCACCGGCGAGGATAAGTAGCTTTTATGCCAGCTCAAGCCGACAGGAGTTGCTCGAACTCTGCTCGCGAGTTGCCGGTCGACACGGCGATACAGGGCAGCGCGGCCATAGCCAGTAATCGGGGTTCCAGCTCTTTCGTGGGCACGTTGCCCTGCAGCCACTTGAGCAGGACGGCGTAGGTGGCACTGACCATGTCATCGGCGACCCACTCAGGCTGTGCCCAGGGCACCAGTTCCTCGCGCCGGCCGACGTCCCTGAGGATGGCCAGGAAAAACTGCTTGACCCCCTCGTGGGTGACTGAACGGAGGGCATCATCGTCGCCAGCACCGAAGTAAAACTTCATCACCGCCGCCGTGTTCTCCGGCTTACCCCTGGCGTCACGCGCGGAGACTGTGATGAGCTGCTGCAGGGCGGCAGCCGGTGACAAGCCCTGATGGTCAATACCCGCGGTGGAGAAGCGCTCGAGGAAATCTTCTTTCATCGCCAGTTCAACGATGCCGTCTTTACCGCCGAACTGGTTGTAAAGCGTGGCAGTGGCAACGCCCGCAGCGTCCGCCAGGTCACGGACGCGCAGGTTGTCGACGCCGTGTTGTTCGATCATTTTTCGGGCGGCGTCGAGAATGCGCTGGCGCCTTTTTTGTACGCCAGAGCTTTCGTTATCCAAAGCTGCCTTATCTAGGCCTGCTTTTTGTGAGGACGCGGCTGCGGTAGCCATGGGAAACCTCTAGGGAGAAAGGCTTATGCTACAACAAAGCATCAATACGCACAGATTTTTCTACCCAACATCGTGACCTCAGGTTGGCCACACGGTACGCATAAGAATAAGCAAGGTGCTGACATGTTAAATCGCTATGTAGCTTATCCCATCGCACTCTTACGGGCGCTCCTACTGGCGCTCCCGCTGGTGCCCAACACAGCGCTTGCGCAGGCTAATACTCAGGCCACGGCCATCCTCGAAGAGGTCATGGTGACCGCGCGCAAGCGAGAAGAAAACCTGCAGGACACGCCGATTTCGATCACCGCGATATCCGGCGAGGCCATCAACCAGGCAAAACTGCTACGCGTGGACGACCTGGGCCAACGCACCCCCAACCTCCAGTTCAGAGCCTCCGACAACGGCCTGAGCAGTTCCTTGCAGGCCTATATTCGCGGCGTGGGCCAGCAGGATTTCGCACTCACGGTGGATCCGGGCGTTGGCACCTACGTGGATGGCGTCTATCTCGCTCGCACCGTGGGGGCCAACATCCAGCTGGCGGACGTTGAGCAAATCACCATCCTGCGCGGCCCACAGGGCACCCTGTTCGGCAAGAACACCATCGGCGGTGCGATCGATATCCAAACGCGCCGGCCGAGCGGCGAAACCGATTTCACAGGCCAGGTCACCGCAGGTGAATACGGTTACTTCTCCTTCGATGGTTACCTGGAGTTCCCGATCACCGATACCCTGGCCGGCAGCGTCGCGGTGCTAACCAAGAACTCCGACGGCTGGCAGGAACGCGATCGGGGCGACGATGCGGGCAACGACGACATGTGGTCCATCCGTGGCCACCTGGACGCCAACTTCACCGACACCTGGAACTCGCACCTGACCCTGGATTACACCGACATTGACCAGAATGTCTATCCGCAGGTGCTGTCAGATTTCTTCCCGGATCAGATCTTCCCAACCTTCTTTAACAATGCGGTCGCAGGCCCCCAGGGGGAGTCCTGCTGCGAACCCCATATCGATGATATCGACAGCAGCGAGGCCCTGAACCAACTGGACCGGGAGCAGAACCAGCTTTGGGGGATCAGCTGGATCAACACCTGGGACACGGACAATCTGACGCTCAAGTCCATCACCGGCTACCGCGATATGAAGGCTGAATCCTATCGCGATGCAGACAACTCAGTATTTGATTACTTCTCCGTTGGCGCGGACTTTGACGTGCAGCAGTTCAGCCAGGAATTCATCTTGAGCAATGCCGGCGGCAGTGCGTTCGACTGGGTAGTAGGGCTGTATTACCTCAAGGAAGATGGCGATCACTTCAGCAACGTCACCGTTGCCGACGGGCTCTATGACGCACTCGCGGGTGGCCCGCTGCCCCCCGGCTCGCCTCCCGACCCAATAGCGACACCCCTGGACCTGACGCTGACCTACGACCGGACCCAGAAAACCACGAGCTATGCGGCTTTCTTTCACAGCACCTGGCACATGAGCGAGCGAGCCCGCCTGAGCTTCGCGGCGCGTTATACCTACGACGAGAAAGAGCTCGACATGTATACCATCAAGCGCGCCAGCCAGACGCCGGTGCTGATTCCTGGCGCAACTGACCCGACCGTCTGTAGCGATGTGATCGCAGACGGGCTCGGCTCCATCCTGACCTGCAAGGAGAACTGGGATGAGGTAACTCCCAAGCTCGGCATTGATTACGACGTCAGTGAGAACGTGCTGGGCTATGCGCACGTTTCCACAGGCTTTCGCAGCGGCGTGTATAACGGCCGGCCCACGGCAACGGACCAGGTGTCCGTGGCAGACCCGGAGACCCTGGTTAGCTACGAAATCGGCGCCAAGTCCCAGCTCTGGGATAACAGGGTGCAGATCAACGGCGCGTTGTTTTACAACGAGTACGACGACCGGCAGTTCCTGGTGAACCGCCCATCCGGTTCCGCCGCCAGCGCCCTGGCACTGGTAGTGGATAACGCGGCGGACTCAACCCTCTGGGGCGGCGAACTTGAGGTTTATGCGCGGCCCCTACCCAACCTGACACTTCGTGGGGGCGTGTCTTACCTGGAACCCGAATACAAGACCTTCGAATCTGTGAACCCCGAGACTGGCGAACTCGAGGATTTGAGTGGCCGCCCCTTCACCGCCGTCCCGGACTGGACGGCCAATCTGCTGGTGGAGTACGCGTTCCAGTTCAACGACGCCAGTCAGCTACTGCTGCGCGGGGATCTCGCCTACACCGACGAGATTTTCTACGCCGACGATGACCAGTGCCTGTGTTTCGAGAGACTGAATGCCGACAGCTACACGATTTACAACGCGGGCATCACCTACATCAGCGGCAACGAGAACTGGGAAGTGAGCGTTTTCGGCCGGAACCTGGGCGATAAGCGGGAAATCATTGGTGGCTTTGGTGTAAACGCCTTCGGCACCACCACCGTGAGCTTCACGGAGCCACGCCGCTTTTTTGTCAGCTTGCGATACCGCAACTGACGTGAATCAAAAAGTACCCTACCCCAAGGCGTCGTCCGCCACAAAGTACCGCGGGTCCTCAATCACATTCACCTCAACCAGGCCACGCGCCTTAGTCAGCAGCTGGCGGCACTCCTCACTCAGATGAACCAGGTGGAGAGTCTTGCCGGCGTTGAGATAGCGTTCGGCCAGGCTGTCGATAGCTTCCAACCCGGAGTGGTCCGCCACGCGGGAGCGGGCGAAGTCGATGATCACGTCGTCGTTGTCCTTGCTCGTGTCGAAGGCTTCAAGGAAGGAGGTCACGGAGCCGAAGAACAGCGGGCCGGTTACGGCATATACCGTGGAGCCCTTGTGATCTTCCCGGGCTTCAATGCGAATGTGCTTGGCGTGTCCCCAGGCGAATACCAGGGCGGAGATGATCACGCCGACTACTACAGCCACGGCGAGGTCTGTGGCTACGGTTACCGCCGATACCATCACCAGCACCAGGGCATCGCTGCGGGGCACTTTTCTGATCACGCGGAAGCTACTCCACTCAAAGGTGCCGATCACCACGATGAACATTACGCCGATCAGTGCCGCGAGTGGAATCTGCTCAATCAGCGGTGAGGCAACGAGGATAAACAGGAGCAGTGCCAAGGCGGCAGTGATGCCGGATAGACGCCCTCGCCCGCCGGAGTTCACGTTAATCATGCTCTGGCCGATCATGGCGCAGCCGCCCATGCCGCCAAACAGGCCAGTGGTGGTATTAGCAATGCCCTGGGCCACGCATTCCTTGTTTCCGCGGCCGCGGGTTTCGGTGATTTCATCCACCAGGCGCAACGTCAGCAAAGATTCGATCAGCCCAATGGCTGCGAGCACAACCGAGTAAGGAAAGATGATGGCCAGCGTTTCGAAGTTGAGGGGCACCATCGGGATGTGAAAGCTCGGCAGCCCGCCCTTGATGGAGGCCACGTCACCCACCACGCGGGTATCCAGGTTCAGGCCCATCACTAGCAGGCTCACCACAATAATCGCCGCCAGCGATGAGGGAATGGCAGTGGTGAAACGGGGCAGCAGGTGAATAATTGCCATGGTCAGCAGCACGAGGCCCACCAGCATGTAGAGCTGGGTACCTTCCAGCCAGGCCACGTCCACGATGCTGCCTTCCATAAAGGTGCCCTGCAGCCAGCCCGACTCGCCAGGGGTGCCGAACTGCGATAGCTGCGCCAGGAAGATCACAATCGCGAGGCCGTTTACAAAGCCCAGCATCACCGGGTGCGGCACCATGCGGATGAACTTACCGAGGCGCAGCGCACCGGCGAGTACCTGCAAAAGGCCCATCAGCACCACTGCGGCAAAGAGGTATTCCACGCCGTGGTCGGCCACCAGCGTTACCATCACCACGGCCAGGGCGCCGGTCGCGCCAGAGATCATGCCAGGCCGCCCGCCGATGCAGGCCGTGATCAGGCCCACCATAAAGGCGGCATACAGGCCTACCAGGGGCTCCACGCCCGCCACGAAGGCGAAGGCAACGGCCTCGGGCACCAAGGCCAGTGCAACAGTAATACCCGACAACACGTCATTCTTGACGCTTGCCCCTTTGGCTGGGCTGAGCTCAAACATAAACCATTTCTCAATAACGGCGGTGCAGCGCCAACGCAGGGTTGGCGCCGTGATGATAAAAGTGACCAGTCGGCGGAGAGTACGCGTGGCGCGTACGTGTAATGCGGCGAGTGGAAGCGCGCGAAGTCTACTGGAATGGCCTTACATACACAATCTGGCGCAATGCGACTAATTCACTGCCGGGCTTCTGTTCTGGCGCCCAGCGGGTATAATCGCCGGCCTTTTCCTTCCAAAGCTAGCCTTTTCCGGGGCTGGCCTGCCGGGCCGCCCGAGGTACCCAGATGTCCACTGAAAACGCAATCACCAGCTTTGAGCAGCTGGCACTGCCCGTGCCATTGCAAAAAGCCCTTGGCGATGTCGGCTATGAAACGCCCTCGGCCATCCAGGCGGCGACCATTCCGCCGCTGCTGGAAGGCGCCGACGTGCTCGGCCAGGCCCAAACCGGCACCGGTAAAACGGCGGCCTTTGCCCTGCCCATTCTGGCCAGGTTGGATCAGGATCAGCGCCTACCGCAGGTGCTGGTGCTCGCGCCCACCCGCGAGTTGGCCATTCAGGTGGCGGAGGCCTTCCAGAAGTACGCCCGCTACCTGCCCGATTTTCATGTGCTGCCCATCTATGGCGGCGCTGATTACCGCGGCCAGTTCCGCCAACTGCAGCGTGGCGTGCAGGTCGTAGTTGGTACGCCGGGCCGGGTGATGGATCACATTCGCCGCGGCTCACTCGATTTGTCTGCCCTGCGCACCCTGGTGTTGGACGAGGCGGATGAGATGCTGCGCATGGGCTTTATCGACGACGTGGAGTGGATTCTGGAGCAAACCCCCGAGGGGCGGCAGATCGCCCTGTTCTCGGCCACCATGCCCTCAGCCATTCGGCGTATTGCCAAGCAGCACCTGAACGACCCGCGCGAGATCGCGATCGAGGTACAAACGGTTACCAATGAGTCTATCCGCCAGCGCGTGTGGATGATGGCCGGCGTACACAAGCTGGATGCCCTCACCCGTATTTTGGAAGTCGAAGACTTCGACGGCGTGATCATCTTTGTGCGCACGCGGCTAGCCACCGCCGAGTTGGCCGACAAGCTCGCAGCGAGAGGCTACTCCACGGCCGCGCTCAACGGCGACATCCCCCAAAAGCAGCGCGAGGCCACCATCGCAAAGCTCAAATCGGGCAAGCTGGATATTCTGGTGGCCACCGATGTGGCCGCCCGCGGCCTGGATGTGGAGCGCATCAGCCACGTGATCAACTACGACATTCCCTACGATGTGGAGGCCTACGTGCACCGTATCGGGCGCACCGGCCGCGCGGGCCGATCGGGTGAGGCCATTCTTTTTGCGGCCAACCGCGAGCGTCGCCTGCTGCGCGCCATTGAGAAGTCCACCGGCCAGACTATCGAGAAGCTGGAGCTGCCCACCGCCGAGCAGGTGGCGGATAAGCGCATCGGTAAACTCAAGCAGAAGGTCACCGAAACGCTCGATACGCAGGATCTCGCTCTTTTCAGGGAGATGGTTGAGTCGTACCAGCAAGAGTTTGGCGTACCGGTGATCGAGGTGGCTGCGGCGCTCGGCGCTATGGCCATGGGCAAGAAGGCACCGGGTAAAAAAGCGCCGGCCAGCCCGTCAGAGGCCAAGCACGAGGCTCCTAATGAGAAGCCGCGCTCTGCCAGGCAAAAGGCCCCCGCTAGAGAGCGGCCGGCGCGCAAAGCAACGCGGCCCGACAAGGGTTTGGAGCGCTTTCGCATCGAGGTGGGCCACCAGCACGGTGTTAAGCCCGGCAACATCGTCGGCGCCATCGCCAACGAAGCAGAGATCGATGCCGAATACATCGGGCATATCGATATCCGGGAAGACCACAGTCTGGTCGATCTACCCGAGGGTATGCCAAAGGAAGTGTTCCGCCACCTCAAGACGGTTTGGGTTAGCGGGCAGCGTTTGCAGATCACCCGGCTACGTGATGAAGCCGAAGGCGGCCGGCCTCGGGCGCGAGGCAAGGGGAAGAGGCGGGGCAATAGCTGAGCAAAAACCCGCGCACCTAAAAAGACCCTAATAGTGGACAGATATTCAACGCCAGCTCGCGATGAAGATGTCGCGCTCGCGGAAGCCCTCCTGGTCGGTTGCGCTTCAGCGTCAGTTTCAAAACTGAAGCTGGGTGCTATCTACAAACCCCTTTTATTCTCCGCCCAATACGGCACCGTCTGAACCTGCCGCTTGTCGATGCCTTGGCTCTTGAATAACTGCTTCAAACGCTGAATCGAGCGTGCGCGGCCGGTGAGGTAAATCGCCGTGTCGTTCAGCGCTTGCCACTGTGCCTCAGTCTGCTGCTGCAGCCAGCGGTGGGCGGCGTCGGCGGGTAGCTCGCGGGATTTTTCGACGACAGTCGCCTCGATGTTCAGCAACTCAGGCCAGTGTTTGTGAGCATCATCGAGTTCCAGCAGCACGTCACAGCGCTGGCCCTTCAAGGCGGCTGACTTCACGAAGCCGTTGACGAAGCCCATTGAGGATTCGTCCCCAAACAGCAGGTGGCATGTTTGCTCGGGCCGTACGGCCATTTTGTTGCTGGGGCCCATCAGTCGCGTGGTGGAGCCTACCTGCAGTTTGCTCGCCCAATCGCTGCCTGGGCCGAGGCCATGCAAATAGAACAGCACATCGCAAACGCCGCCCTCGCGGTCATAGAACGAAGGCGTGTAGTGGCGGAATTCCCGATCGCTTACGCGAAATTCAATGGTGTTGCCATCGGTGTAGCGGCTGGCACTAAGGTCGCCTTCAAGACGCACATGCTTGAGGCGTTCGTCCAGCATCTCTGCGGCGGTGACTTCTACCGGGCGAAACTGGCTGGCGAACACTTTCTCTGCAGTATCCGCCACCCATTTGTTCAAGGTCGGCATGGTTTGGCCTCGGGCTGCGAGGCAGCCTCATCACGGGTTGTTGAGAATGGTTATCAACAATATATCTTCATGTCGAGGCAGTTTGCAAGGCCACGGAGGGCCTAAATCGAAAGGAAGTACACTTCACGGCCCTGGCGTAGGCCGTGAAGTGCAAGCTCAGCCAGCTCTTACTCTTACCACTCCTTCCGCAGCTGCAGCGCCCAGTTGCGCGGTGCACGGTAGGAGACTTCGTTACAGCCACACAGGGTTGCCAGGTCGAAGCCCTGAATCCCAGCGCGCTCGTCAGTGATGTTGTTCACCAGGATCGAGGCCGTCCAGCCGCTTTCACCGCTGGTCCAGCTCAGCAGGCCGTTGACCATGGTGTAGGAGTCGAAACGGTCGGCGTCGAAGTTACGGAGGTTGTAGTAAAACTCGTCGGAGTAGCTCACGTCACCCTGAATGATCCCGGTGCCGCCAAACAGCGGGAAGTTGTACCGCGCCATCGCGAAGGCCTGCAGTTCCGGCGTGTAGGTCGGCTCAACGTCCACCGTCGGCAGCGGCGAGCCGCTACGCAGGGGCAGGTCGTCGATGCTGGCATCCACGTAGGAGGCACTCAGGATAATGTCGAGGTTATCCGTCGGGCTTGCCTGCAGTTCCAGCTCCGCGCCGTAGGTTTCAGCATCCTGGTTGATGGAGACACCGCCCACGCCCACGAACAGGAAGGCCTGGTAGTCGGCGTAGTCATAGTAGTAGGCCGCGCCGTTCAAGCGTGCCAGGCCATCCATGAAGGTCCACTTAAAGCCCAGCTCGTAGGCGGTCAGCACTTCTTCGTCATAAGGCACACCGTCGTTGCCGCCGGAGCCCAGGTAGGCACCGAGCAAGGCGGCATTGAAGCTGCCGGCCTTCACGCCGCGGTTGATGCCGCCGTAGATCAGCAGGTCATCGCTGGGCGTGTAATCCAGCTGGATCTTACCCGTCCAGAGGTCGTCGGAAAGATCATCGCTGAAGTTGAAGGGGTCGCCCGCGCCGGCGGCATTCGGCAGCAGCAGGTCGGGGTTGGTCGTGATGTCGCCGTTGCCCGTGGAGGGCGCCAGGCCCCAGTCACCTTCAAACTCCTTCTCTTCACGAATCAGGCGCAGGCCTGCAGTGATCTGCCACTGGTCGCTGAGCGCGTACTCGTACTGGCCAAAGAGGCTGAAGGAGTCTGTTTCCAGCGTAGCGATGGTTACCACGTCGGCCGGCAGCGCGATCGTGCCAAAGATACTGCCCGGGGGCGCCTTCAACGCGTTGGAGGAATCGGTATCGATGTTCAGGTAGTAAAAGCCAGCCACCCAGTTGGAACGGTCACCAGTTCCGGCAATGCGGAATTCCTGGGTGAAGCTGTCTGCATCCACGGCGCCATAGTTCGCCAGCTGGTTTACCGGCGCGGCATCCACGTCGATGAAGAGCTGCTTCTCATAGTCTTTGTAGTCGGTCACCGACACAAAGGTCATGCTGTCACTCAGCTCGTATTCCACGCGGCCGTTAAAGTTGCTGTTCTCCGTGGAGCCCTGGTCATCAAAGGCAAAGTCGCTGGAGAAGGTAAAGTCATCGCCATCCGGATCGATATAGCCAAAGAAGTCTGCGCCCGGCGCCTGGCGCGCACACAGGCCAACCGCCGCACAGTTCTCAGGCCCAAAGGGCGAATCCACCAGCGCGTCGCCGCCGGCGTCACGGCCGGTGTCCACGCCGTTCTCGGTCAGGATCGACAGGCGGGTTTCATCCGAGGGCGTGTTGATCACGTTGTAGACCTCGGTGCGGCCATCCACCTCTTCGCCCAGCGCGATCGTCGAGATCGACTGGTAGGGGCCTGTGCTCAGCTCCGATTCGGAGTAGTTGGCCGAGAGCGTGATATCCAGGCGATCGCTCGGGCGGAAGGCCAGGGTCAGGCGGCCTACCGTGGTGTCGTCATCGCCAAGGTCAGAACCCGCGCCGGGGCCAGGGTCGGTAATCGACAGGTTGGGGTCGCCAAATACGTCAAAGTCCGGCTGCCCTTCCGGGTAGAGGTTTTCAAGATACGGGTCCTGCTCGGAGTAGCGGCCCGCAATACGGAAGGCAATCGTATCGGTGATCGGGCCGCCGAAGGCGCCTTCTACCGCAAAGCGGTTGGCGTCATTCGGCACGTCGAACTGGCCGTAGTCCGCCTGAATGTAACCTTCGTACTCTTCAAAGTTCGGCTTCTTGGAGAAGAAGGAAACCACGCCTCCAGTTGCGTTACGGCCAAACAGTGTGCCCTGCGGGCCTTTCAGTATTTCAACGCGGTCGAGGTCGAGCAGCGCAAAGGTCTGGGCCTGCGCGATGGCGATGTAGCCCTCATCGAGGTAGACGGCGTTGGGCGATTCGATGATGTCGTTGAAATCGTTCTGGGTAACACCACGGATCGTAAACTGCGTGTTCTGGCCAGCGAGGTTACCACTGATGTGCACGCCCGGCGTGTAAGCCGCGATATCAAAGCTGTCAGTCGCGTCAAAAGCGCGCAGCTGATCACCGGTGAAAGCGCTAACGGCTATACCGACGTCCTGCAGGCTCTGCTCACGTTTCTGCGCCGTAACCACAATTTCTTCCAGCGCGTTCTGTGCCTGTACAGGCCCGGCAAGCATCGCTACTGCGGCGCAGGTCGCCACAGGCAAACTCGCCTTCGCATACGGTGTACTCGCTTTGCTTCGATACGCCTTCGTCAGGCGGTTTTTTGCTGTTGCCATGGTGTCATCCCTCACTTTTAAGTTAAGTACTTCATTGCTGCGTTAAGTGTTATTGCTTTATTTAGTTTTTATGCTGCCGCGCTAAGGAGCCAACTCCTCTCGCGAGCGCGTGCAGGTATCGATTATCGCGTAAAGAATCTTTTTCGCACAGGGTATCAGATCAGGCACGTAAGTCGCCCCCATACCACCCAGGCCATCGGCCACTTCCTCAGGCGCGCCCTCTGCCGGCCAGGGCCAGCCCATGCGCGCGGTGGGTATGCCCAAGGCCCGCAGCAGCGAGCCGTCGGTTTGCCCGCCGAGCAGGTCGGGCTCTGCCGGGTAAGCACGGCCCTCCACGCTTTCCCAGCCGCGCTTGGCGGACTGAATAATCCAGTTGTCCGGCGAGGTCGAGCCGCCTGGCGTAGAGCCGTACATCTCCCATTCCATTTCCAGGTCCTCATGGGCCGCTGCCAGCGATGACAGGAAGGCATCTACCTGCGCCTTCACATCCGCAGGCGGCGTACGCGGGCTCACCCGCACGTCGAAGTAAATCTCCGTTGCCGCCGAGGGAAAGGCCGGCCGCTCTGGCCAGCCAGCGCGCAGCGCCGAGATCCAGCCGTCGGGGCGCACAATGCCCGACGTATTGGCATCGGTGTACTGTGGCAGCCAGTCCTCAAGGGCGAGAATCACCCGCGCCGCCGGCACAATCGAGCTGCGAAAGCCCGGCGTGTCTCGCGGTACACCGGCGTAGCCCAGGGTGCCCCACACGGTGATCTTGAACCACGCCATGCCCGGCTCTTCGTGATACACCCAGTTCCAGGGCTTCATCACAATGCAGTAGTCGGGCGAGCCGCCGCGGTTCAGCAGGTGCAAGATGCCGTTCGACATGCCCGCATTGCCGCGCTTGCCTACAGAGACTGGCATGCCGCCATCGGCAAAGCCGAGGGAGAGGTCGCCCTTCAGCGGAATCTCCGCCTCGTGCACGCAGCGGAAGATTTCAGCCAGCGTGGCCACCATGGCCTTGGGGTTCGACGAGCCAAGCCCGAACACCCAGTCATCTATTTGCAGCGCCTCGGGCTTCAGATCCGCCGTCTGTTTGGGGCCGGCCCAGGGGTAATCGCTTTCATCGCCCTCAAGGTGCGTGTCGATGGGAGCATACAACAGCAGGTTCGCTCCACCGCCGCTGCCTTTGAGGCGCGCCAGGCCCGCGCCAGACTGATCACTCATGGGCAGGTACTGCGCCTTCGCGCCACCGCGGCCCACGTGGTCCACCATGAACTGACAGGCCTCGGCCGTATCGCCCGTGGGGCTGTGAATATCAGTCAGCTTGAACAAGAGCTGCTGCAGGGCGCCTGGGTCCAGGCGCTCAACCACCTTGTCGTAGTATTCCTGCTGCTGTGAAGTCCATTCAGGCATCACCGAGCTCCTTCGCTGTTTGCCACGTGCGCCGCAATACGCACCACCGTGTCCAATAGCGCTTCGTCATAATTGTGTGCGGCGACGAGCTGTGCGCCAATGGGCAAGCCCTGCGCGGCGCGCCGCGGGATGACCGCACAGGGTACGCCGAGCGCTGTCCACACGCGGCAGAACATCGGGTCGCCGGTGCCCTCCGCTAGCAGCGGCGCGGGCCCCTTGGCCGCGGGTGTCAGCCAGGCTTCCCCCGGGGCCAATATCGTATCGCTTTGTGCGCGTGCCTTGTTGATCAGCTGTCGCGCTCGCTCAAGCGGAGCACCCGCAGCGGCCCTGCCCTCCTGCACCATCGCCTCAAAGGGCCCACTCAACTGCCCGGGGTAGCGCTCAAGCAAGCCGCCGAGTTCTTCGGCCACCTCGGCGCAGTGCACCGTCCTCTGTGCGTCGAACAAGCGCTCGAGGTCCAGGTCTGTCTGCCGCACCTCCGATGCCGGGAACAGGCTACGCCACTCGTCAAAGGCTGCCTCTATCCATCCGCGGGTCTCGGGCTCCGCTTCGTCCCAGCGGCTGGAACGGTAGAGCACAAGCTTTTGTATCCCCTCTGGCGCGCCGGTCGCTGATTCGGCATGTGCCTTCGCCAGTACGCTATCGGCGCGCTTGAGCAGCTCTGGCGTGTTGCCTATCAGCCCCAGCGTGTCCAGCAGTGGCGAGGTACACAAGACGCCGCTCAGGTCATAGCGGCCAAAGCTTGGTTTAAAGCCATACACACCGCAGAAGCTGGCCGGGCGGATCACGGAGCCCGCGGTCTGCGTGGCCAGTGCCAAGGGCACATCACCGGCGGCCACAGCGGCGGCAGAGCCGCTGCTGGAACCACCGGGGCTGCGCTCTGGCGCATGGGGGTTCACGGTTGGCCCCGGCGAGTAGGTGGCCAGTTCCGCTGTTACGGTTTTGCCTTCGATCTGTGCACCGGCCTCGCGCAGCTGTGCAACGCAAGCGGCATCGCCCTGCCCAATCAGCGCCGCAAAGGCCTCCGGCGGCAGCTCGCAGCCGAAGCGCGTGGGGAAGTCCTCAGTCACGATCACGTCTTTCACACCAATGCGAAGGCCTGCCAAGGGGCCATCGGCCGCTGTGCTTGTGTGAGGCGCTGCGTCACTCGCGCGGCGCACCCAGGCCTTGAAGGGGTCGCTCACGGGCGCCGGGTGCTGGGAAGACGCCACGGGGCTCTCCAATGTTTGTGCAAGGCTAGGCATTGGGCGCCGGCGATTGATGGCCCCAGATCATGGGAGCATCGTACGTTTTCACCTGCCAGTCGTCGTCTACTCGCAGGCTGTTGCAGCCAAATTCCAGGCCAAAGCCCGACGGGGTAATCAGGTAAAACGATTCGGTCAGGTCATTGGTGTGCTTGCCCAGCTCCATCATGATGGGCATGCCCATCGCGCGCACGCGGTCGTAGGCAATGCCCACATCATTGATGGACTGCCCCTGCAGCATCAGGTGGTTAAAGGTGCCGGGCGGAATGTCGCCAAAGGGCGGCATGATCGCGAGCGAGTGGTGTCGGGGGTTGCAGTGATAGAAGGTGGCATCCTTCTCGCCGCCGTCCCAGATAATGTAGTCGCTGGTCTTGAAGCCCATCACCTCAGTGTAAAAGCGGTGGCCGCCGGCGTAGTCGCCTACGAAGTACACCACGTGGCCGAGGCCGTCCTGCCCCGTGAAATAGCCAGAGATGCCTGCGCCCGGCGAGAAGGGAATCTGGTCGATCAACGGGCCGAAGAAAATCTCGCTGGGCATCTGGCTGATCGGGTCCAGAAACGTATAAAGCGCCGTCACCGCGCGCTCCTGGCACAACGCTGCCGAGCCCCGCTTGAGCTCTACGCCCGCCTCGCGAAGCCGATCCGCCATCGCCTCCAGATCCTGATCGTTATCGAGCTGCCAGCCCACGGCTGACACCGCCTCTTGCTCGCCCTCGTAAACCGCGATGCGGCGGGCCCAGCCGTCGAGCCGATAGAAGCGCGCGCCGTCCTGCTCGCCGTTTACCTGCATGCCCAGCACGCTCGTCAGCAATTCGTGCCACTCAGCGCTACGCGCCGTGGTCAACGCAAAGTACCCCAGCCCTTTTATGGACATGGTGCCGCTCCTCCCTCACCGCCCTCGTCCGAGGGTGTGAACTGTTCCTGGTAGATTTGATCGCCGGGAATGCCGGCGGCGCGAAGGCGTTCCGCTGCCGCCTGTATCATGCCCGGCGGGCCGCACAGGTAAGCCCGCGTATCCGGAGCCAGCGCCTCAAAGTCCACCGCATCCAGCGGTGTACCGCTCAAGGCGCCCTCACGCGTGCCGTCCTGCACGCTGATTTTTACGTCCAGCGATGGCACCCACTGGGCCAGCAGCTGCAGGTAGTCTGTGGCAAACAGGTTGTCTGCAGTGGCGCAGCCAAAGCTTAAGGTCATTGGCGGCTTGCGCCCACTGGTCGCACGAATCTGTTCGAGAATGCTGGCAATCGGCGAAAGCCCGGTGCCGCCGGCGATAAACAACTGCGGGCTTTGGCGATCGCCATCCCAGCGAAAGCCGCCATAAGGGCCCGTTAAAGTCAGCACATCATCCACCTGTGCCCGCTGGCGCAGGTAGTCCGACATCACGCCCTGGTCCAACACACGAATCATAAATTCGAGCATCGGCAGGGCCGCCGGCGTGGTGCTCATAGAGTAGCTGCGGGTTTCCTCACTGCCGGGAATGCCGATGCGCACGTATTGCCCCGGCTTGAAATCCAACCAGTCGCCCTCCGCCAGCTCCACGCGCAGGCGCACGGCGTCGTCTGCCATCCACTCGATGTTGTCGACAAAGGCGCTAACCTTGGCCGGGCCGCTGTCGTTGCTGGCATAGTCAAAGTGCAGCTCGTCGTCGGCCAGCAGCTGGCCGACGCAAGACAGGCGGCGGCCATCGGCGATCTCACCGGGCAGCAAGCTGCTGGCAACGCCCGGGCGCATGCAGAGCCCGCCTTCCGCGCTGCTTCTGCAGGCACAGCTCAGGCAGCTGCCGCTGCGGCACTGGTAGCGTATCGGCGCGCCGGCGCGCAGGGCCGCGTCAAGGAAGGCTTCGCCCGGGTCTGCCTGTACGTCGAAGACCTGGCCGTCGCTGAAATGGCAGCGCGCCGTCGGCATCAGCGCTTACGGCCGCGCACGGTCGCGCTGTTGTGGTTGTTGAGGTCGTCAATCTTCTCAACGAAGTAGCCGGGCGACCTGCCTTCCGACACGCTACGCAGGCGAATGCTGGAGGCCTTCTCGCGGCCCTGCACCCCGGGGGGCGGCGTCGCGATCCCGCGGTGATGCCGCGAGGCCAGCTTGCGCCAGGTGATGGCCGAGACGTCGGTATCCACCAGCTGCTCGTTGTACCAGCCGCTGCCGTCGGCGTAGTAGTCGTGCATCGCCTCGCGCGCGTGCAGATCACAGTCGTTAAAGCCGCGTAGCGCCAGCGGCTGGTAGACCGTGTCGAAGCGGTATTCAAAATCTTTCTTGTCTTGTTCGGTCGGGCAGTGTTTCACCAGCACTTCCCAGTATTCGTAAGTGTCGTCCGTAATCGGTACGTACCATTCGATCTGGGCGATGTTTTCCTCGGGCCAGTTTTCCACCAGCAGCACGCCGGGCAGTATGACCGAGGTGCGGTAGAGGCGGCTGTTGATGCCCTCCACCTTTACGTCGAGCTCCTTGTTCTCGAGTATCGGCTCCCAGCGATCGGTAAACAGCCACTGCATCAGGCCCTTGGGGCCGTCTTCGTCTTCGATGGGCGTAATGCAATCGTCGCTCGCCGGGCGGATGCCCAGGGGCAGCACCCAGTTGTTCGCCTGCACGATGGTGTTGTCTTTGTGAATCAGGATGTGCGCGTTGTCGAAACCGTTCTCGCAGGCTATGCGCCAGTTGGCCTCACCGGTGCGGTGAATGCCGAGGGTGACCACGTCGTCATCCAGCAGGCTGGGCGCTGCTGGCCATAGCGGGTGCGGGAAGCGCTCGCTGCTCTCGGGGAAGCGTATGGGCAGGTCGTGGCTGAGCGGTGGCACATCCTC
Source organism: Pseudomonadota bacterium (assembly GCA_038748065.1). GTDB lineage: Bacteria > Pseudomonadota > Gammaproteobacteria > Pseudomonadales > Halieaceae > JBCDJG01. The sequence goes on along the minus strand of JBCDJG010000003.1, from coordinate 126,295 downwards.
GTCGGGGAAGTCGTCCTCGCGGACAAACACAAAAATAATGCCGCCCGCCTCTTCAACCGGGTAGGTCGTCAGGCCCGTCGTATTAATCAGCGGGTCGTCGGGGTTGCCGACAATGGTGTCGAGGTTGCCGGACTTCAGGTTGTAAGTGAAGCCGTGGTACCAGCAGGAAATGGTGCGCTTGTTAAAACACATGGGCTGGGCAGATAGCCGCACCCCGCGGTGGATGCACTGATCCTTTAATGCAAAGACCTTACCGTCAACCCGTCGAAGCACGATCTGCCGCCCGGCGATCTGGATGCCCTCAACCTCGTCTTCCTCAAGCTCGTGAGAAAACAGCGCGGGGTACCAGTGATTGATAAAGCCCCACTCTGCATCAATGTAGGGCTGGTACTCCCTGGCGAGGCTGCTCGATGGGCCCTCTGGCTTGGCGTTGCCGTTGCTGCTGCTTCTGCGGCGTACCGGTTTTTCATTTGACATCGGGATTACCTTCTTCTCTGTTCTCTTCTCTTCTCGTGCTAGTGCAGCCGGCTAGTCGAATCACCCGCCTCAGGCTGCGATTCCCTGCATGAACGCGGCAACCACGCGGTCGTGTTCCTCGGGGCGCTCCCACTGTGGCCAATGCGCGCACCCGGCCATCACATGCAATTCGCTACCCGCGATGAGCGCCTGCAATCGCTCCGCCGCATCGACACCGTGGATCGGGTTCTTATCGGTCCACAGCACCAGCGTTGGACAGGTGATCTGCGCGATGCTGGCCTCGTCAAAGTAGAACTCGGCGATGTTGCTGGCAAAGAGCCGCTCGTAATACTCGAGCAGCGCGTGCTTGGTTTCCGGCACAGACCACAGCGCCTGGCGCAAGCGCACCAGTTCGTCGGTCACGCCGCCCAGCGGCATCAGCCACTCCAGGCGCTTGCGCAGGGTCTCTTCGCTCGGGTTGTTAAGAGCTGCCACAGAGGTCTCGCGCAGGGCGGCGAGGTCAGAGGCGCCCTCTGCGACGTGCGCCGGGTCCAGCGCGATGCCCCAGGCCGTATTCAGTACCACCCCGTGCACGCGATCCGGAAAGTTGATGGCCATATCCAGCGCTATCCAGCCACCCAGTGACTCGCCTTCGATCGCCGCTTTCTCGTAACCCAGGTGGTCCATCAGTTCGATGACCTGCAGCGTGAACTGTCGCAGCCAGTGAACATCATCATGTGGGCCACCGTCACTGAAGGTCGGCCGTGAGGAGAGGCCGTGCCAGATAAAGTCTATGGCAATGGGCCGGCTCACCGATGACAGGGCCTTGAGGTTCCGGGAAAAGGTCTCGGCGTGGCCTCCGCCCCCGTGCAAAAGAATAAGCGGCGGCCGGTCGTTCACCACTTCTATCGCCCGCGTCACAAAGCTGCCGCTGTCGTAATAGCGGGTTTCGGTGCCGAGCAGATCGAGGTGGATCGATTGCGCGGCTGACGCGGTCTGCTCACTCACTCGGCGTGCGCCTCATCCAGGAACTGGTGAACCAGCGCCTGGAACCGTGGGCCGTGCTCTATCTGCGTCCAGTGGCCGCAGCGGCCGAAATAGTGGAGCTGGGAATTGTCGAGGTGCTGGTGCAGGTGCCAGGACGACATGGGGTCGACCACCCGGTCGTCACGCCCGTGAACGATGAGAACCGGATGCTCTATGCCGCGCAGGGCCTCTATAGATAGCGCCTGCGCATCGAGCCAGCGTTGGTGCGGCGGGGGGAAAATGCGCTCGAATGTTTCCTGGGCGCCCTCGCGTATCGTCGCCCGGTAGCGCAGCTCGGCAAGTTCGTCAGTCACCAGGCTGCGGTCGTAGGCCATGATATCCATCAGGCGCTTCATGTTTTCGATGGAGGGTTTGTAGCTCCACAGGGCAGCCAGGTCGTCATTGACCAGGGTTGGCCATCCGCCGGGGCCCATGAGCACCAGGCGCTCGCAGCGCTCCGGGGAGCGATGGGCCAGCCACAGGGCCAGCGCGCCGCCAAAGGAGTTGCCTACGATGTGCACGCGCTCCAGGCCCAGCGCGTCGATCAGGGCCTCGAGCTGCTCCAGCCAGCCGTCCATAAAGCGGAACTCGTAATCCGGTTTCGTTTCCGTATAGCCAAAGCCCACCAGGTCCGGCGCGATCACACGGTAGCGGTCAGCGAGCTTCGGAATGAGGTTGCGCCAGTTCGCCCAGGCGGAAACGCCGGCACCGGAACCGTGTAAGAGGATAACCGCCGGGCCTTCGCCCACGTCGTGGTAGTTGGTCTTGTACCCGCAGGTGATGGTGGATTGGCCGATTTCGGGGTTATCTGTCATGGCTGCTCCTGCATCCCGAGGTTAAAAGGCCGAGGGCACGCCGGCAAAGACGTCGTCGCTCAGCGTCTCGGGCGCAAGGTAAGCGCGCCTTGAGTGCGAAATACCGAGCTGCACCAGGGTCTCGCACTGCTTCAGCGCAATCAGTCCCGGGTTGAGCACCGGCACATCGAGGCGCGATTGCAGAAACTGATGGGACTGGTGCATCGTTGTCGAGCCCAGGATGATGACGTCGGCACCGTCGCTGTCGATGGCCTCTCGCGCAGCCGCCTCCAGCGCTTCAAACACAATATCTTCTTTGCCCGCCAGCAGTTCCTCGGCGTCGGGCCGCACGTCAATGGACCGCACCGAGGCCAGCTTACCCGTCATACCAAGTTCTACGGCGGTCTTGCGATACAAGGGAAGCCAGCGCTCCCACATGGTGATCACAGAGAAGCGGTGCCCCAGCATCGCGGCCGTCAAAAAGCAGGCCTGGCCGGGGCCAACCACGGGTATAGAGAGGCGAGAGCGGAGCGCGTTCAGGCCCGAGTCGCTCATGCTGTTGATGCACACGGCGTCGTAGCCCTCGTCCTCTGCGTGCAGGCCAGCCTCCAGCACAAAGGCGTCCGCCAGGGTCATTTCGTAGTAGGAATCCAGGATCTTGCCGCCGTTGCGTGCGGCAACGAAGTCTATCTCGAGGTTGCCCCGCAGGTCGTCGGGCACCTGGCTTTCAAAGGCGGCCATCGCTTCCGCGGGCACGGGCACCGGGAGAATCATCTTCACCCGCATGACGTGCTCACCGCTTCGTGCATCTTATGTGACGTGATCACCTTTCACGTCCTCCAGCATTGTTTTCAAAGCGCGAGGGAACAAAGACTATTGAATTTCAACTGATAGTCAATGGTTGCTCTATTGAATTTTTACTCCCCGGCGCCGCTTTCAGATCTACACTTTTTTATATCTGTCATAATCGCGCCTACGCGACATCGAGATCGGAGAGCACCCAGATGGCGAAAAAGAGCAAACCGGCTCAGCAATCGGCCCCCACCGACGAGGGCGATTGGCTGCATAGCCAGTGGCCCCTGGGGGGCGGCCGCCACGCAATCCAAACCACAGAATTCGAGTGGGCGGTTATGCGTTTTTTTTCCGCTTTCCAGCGCAGCTGCGAGCAGCTGGCAAGTACCGCCGGCGCGCCTGACGCCTCCTTCCAGGAGCTGGTCCTGCTGCACGTTGTTGCCATGCAGCACCACCCGCAGGGCGCCGCATCCCTTGCGCGCCAGCTCAACCGGGACGACATCGCCAACCTTCAGTACACTTTACGTAAGCTTGAGGGAAAGGGTTTCATCCGCAAAATCGACGGGCTGCGCAGTAAAACGGCCATGTACGAGATCAGCGACGAGGGCCACAAAACCGTGAGCCGCTACGCCGAGATACGCGAAAAGCTGCTAAACAGCAAAACCCAGATGCTGACCGAGATCGATGACCGCCTGGGCGAGGCGTCGCAGCTGCTGGCCGTACTCACTGGCATCTACGACGACGTGGCGCGCTCGGCGGCGACCTATACGCCCTATAGTGAGGACGAACGCTGAGGCGAATTAGCGATCCGCTGAGATCGCATCGCCTTCCTGCTCCTGGGCGAGGATATCGGCCAACTCGTGGTTGCGGTCACGGTGGCCCGCTTCGTCTGCCCGAACGGCAATCACCACGTCACGCAGGGTCGCGTTGGCGGGCAGCTTCCAGTAGTCCATGGCAATCTGCGGCGCCGGGCCGTTGGGCAGCTTGCCGGCGTCGATTTCTGCGAGGTAGTCGGTGTAGCTACGCACCGCTTCTTCCTCAAAGTAGCCGACAATGCGGTGGGCCGTCTTCGGCGTAAACACGTAAATAAAGAAGTACACGTTGTAGAACACAAACTGGGCAGCCATGATCAGGCCACGCTCTACCGTACTGGGCTGAGCCACCTGAATGAAGGTCATCAGGTGCATGCGCTCGTTCTCTGCCTCGTCCAGTAGCTCGCGTATCCAGCCCTGGTCATCGCGAATATGCCGAAGTGCCTTCAGATGCTGCAGCAGGCCGCCCACCATGCCAGGCACAGCGGCCACCGTCTCGATCACAACGGCGCGGTGACCGTAGCGCTCGCGGAAGAAGAGGTCGGCAATCAAACGGACGGATTTACAGAATCCGAGTGCGATGCGATCACCGATGGTCTGGGGTTGAAAGTGGGTCAATTTGCTCACTGCGGCTATCTCCTGTGCAGTTGTACATGCGGGTTTTCGTTTCCGCAATTGTGACGAAAATCAGGTCAAGCTGACCACACAGATCGAAAAAAAACCTTTTTAAATCATAACCTTATCTCCCATATTTCCGGACACTATCTGGGCAGGTCGGCGCCACCACGGCCGCCCTTTCCAGAGGCCTGTATAGCTCCGGCCGGCGCGATTGGCTATGCTACGCGCCCATGCACCCGACGCCGCCAACCGAGCCACTGACGCCCGCTTGTGATGCCTAAGCCCCTCGCCTGGACGGCGGCTGGTGCACTGGGGCTGGCCGTTATGTTCGTCTTCCTGGCGCAGGAACCGCGGGACGACGCGCCAGAGCCACCCCCCAACATCTTGCTGATCATGGCGGATGACCTCGGCAATAATGACATTGGCAGCTTCGGTGATGGCAGCATGCGCACGCCTAACATCGATCAGCTCGCGTCCGAGGGCGTGCGTTTTCGTGCGCACTATGCCGATGCCACCTGTCGCCCGGCCCGGGTAGCGCTACTAACCGGGATGGATGCGCGCTCCGTCGTGTCGCCGCCCGACTTCCGCGGCATCTCGCCGGAGTTCACCACGCTGCCCGAAGCGCTGAAGCGGCGCGGGTACCAAACGCAGCATATCGGCAAGTGGCACATCAGCGATCTCATTCCCTCCGGGCAACCACATCACCATGGCTTTGATCACTGGCTGGGTTTTGCCTCGGCCTTGAGCCTGAAGCGCGGCGACATGCTGCAGCCCGGCTCCACCTACTACAACCCCTACCTGCAGCAAGATGGTGAGGAACCTGTGAAGCACGAGGGCCACCTCACCGAAATCCTCACCGACGCCGCCATCGGCGCCCTGGAAAATCTTGGCCAAGCCGATAAGCCCTGGTTCGTGAACCTATGGTACTTCGCGCCGCACGGGCCGCTGCAGCCGGCAGCGGAATTCGCTGAGCGCTACGACAGCAGCAAGGCGGGCCGCTACCTGGCGTTGGTCGAACAATTGGATCACGCCGTGGGCCGGCTGCTGGCAGCGCTCGAGGCCAGCGGCCAGGCTGAAAACACTGTCGTACTTTTCTTGAGCGACAACGGCGGCACCAACAATACGCGTGACAGTAACTGGCCCTTCATTGGCGCCAAAACTGAATACCTCGAGGGCGGGCTGCGCACGCCTCTGGTTATCCGTCACGCGGGCCTTGAACCCACGGACATCGACGCGCCCGTCTTCATCAGTGACCTGATGCCCACCCTGCTGAGCTATGCCGGTATGCAGCCACCGCCAACGCTGGAGGGCCGTAATCTGCGGCCACTACTGCGCGGCCGCTCGCTCGAGCCCGTCGAGCGCAGAGTATGGAACCTGCTCACGCGTGACTATATCAACTGGGGCATCCTGGATCGCAGCGCAGGGCAGCTCAGCAACATGGCGCGGATACAAGACTGGGACGCGGCCAATGGCCGCTTCGAGCCGCCGCGCGAAGCCAGCGCTGACGAGAAGGCGCGCCTTGGCAAGGAGTACGATGAATGGTCACGGACGAAGCTTTTTGTGCCCCTGAAGACGCAGGCTCGGAAGCAGGGCCGTATGGCTTATCTTGGCGACAGCTACCGCCGCACCCCGGGCTATGGCCGGTGGACACTGCAACTGCCTTTGCAGCTGGCAAGCACAAAGCCCATCACCCTGAAACAGCCCGGTCAGTTCAGCCTCAAGGCCGGCCAGGGGCAACTGGCGATTGCCCTGCCCGACCACCGTTTGCGCACCAGCCTGCCGTCTGAGGGTTGCGCCTTGCTGAGCGTGGTGAGCCATTACCTCTGGAAGCTGCGGCGGCCGGAGGAATCTACCGCGCAGCTTTGGGTTTACCTGGACGATGAGCTCATCTACCAGCAGGAGTACCCGATCAGCCGCAGAGTCATGGTCGACAACTACCCGCCGCTGGTCGCAAGCGCTGGCGCAAGTACGCCAAGGATCTACAACGATCTCTTCCTCTCTGACTTTCAGGCGCGATATGGCGCCGAGCTGACATGCGAGCCTGCCCGCGCAGAGGCTAGCTAAGACAGCTCAACGCCGCCCTCTGTCAGCATACGGGCCAGGGGTTCAAGCTGTTCTTCGTAATGACGCCACTTGCCTACCGAGCCGCTGCTCATCCGCTGCCGAACCTGGGTAGCGCTGGCGGTTGCAGTCGGCTGTTCTACTTCGTGAAAGTCCAGGCACTGGGCCTGCCATTCCAGCCCGCAGTCCGCCAGCAGGGCTCTGGTCACCCCCTCCTGATCGGCCACCAGGGCTTCGTAGTCCACGTGAATGATCTTGCCGGGCAGCGCCTGCTCCCAGTGTGCCATCAGGTCGCGGTAGGCCAGGTAGTAGCGGCCGAGATCCTCAAGATCATAGGAGTAGGGATAGGTCTGTTGAAAATACGTCTTAAAGATCGCATAGCAGCTATCCATGGCGCCGCGCTTGAGGTGAATGATGCGGGCCCCGGGCAGGGCCATGCTGATCAGACCAATATAGAGGAAGTTAAGCGGCATCTTGTCGATGAAGTGGGCATGCTCCCCCGTGAGCGGCCGCGTGCTGTCGATGTAGCGCTGCCCGAGGGCCTCCATCGAAAGACCAGGCGAGCGCTTGATCAGCTCAAGCTTGTCTCCGCGAGGCTCATGCTTACTTACGCCAGGCTTAGCCGCTGTACCGCGGGCGAGCTTCACCAGCTCCACCGCAAACTGCTGCAGCTCACCACAGCTTTGCACTGCGCTGTGTGCGCCCAGAATGCGCTCGCACAGCGTTGAGCCGGTGCGCGGCAAGCCAAGGATAAACAGTGGCTCGCCACTGTCGCAGCCAGCACCCGCCGCAGCCAGCACCTCCGCCGTAAACACCTCGCGAATAGTGGCCATCGCGTTAAGGTCGCTGGCAACGTCGTAGTGGCTGTGCTGTCGGCGCAAGCTCGCACCGCTGGCGAGATGCTCGAAGGCGCTGGCGTACTCGCCAAGGTCTTCGTATTCCTTGGCCAGGGCGTAGCGCAGTTTCACTTGTGCAGTCGGTTCGCTCTTTGTACGCGCCAGGGCAGCGCCAAGCCGGTCGAGATGGTTATGATCGCGGGTTTGCTGCCGCAAGGTTGAAATCGCCAGGTGCGCATCCCAGTCGTGCGGCTTCAGGGCCAACACGCGCTCGAAGGCTGCCTCTGAAGCTTCGATCTGGCCCACTGCGCGCAGAGAGGTCCCGAGGTTAAACACGAAGTGCGGCGTATCCGCTGCCTGTGCAGTAGCACGTTCGAAGCAGCGATGGGCAGCGCCCAGGTCGCCGCAGGCGCTCAGCACGCTGCCCAGGGTATCGAGCTCGGCGGGCGTTTTCGCGCTTTCACTGGCCCTGCGGGCAAGTGCGAGGGCGGGGCCAAAGTGCCCCGCCCGGAAACGTTTCAGGCTATCGAGAACAGGCGGTGCAAGTGCCGCTTGTCGCTTAGAAGGCGTAGCGGGCACCGACCCCGATCGTACGTGGACGGGACATCAGCTCCCAGCGACGCGGCCCCTGGGCCGGCAGGCCAGTGATATACATGATGCCCTCCTCGTTGAACAGGTTGTCTGCGAACAGGCGAACGCTCCAGCGCTCGGCCTCCAGCGTAACAAAGCCATCCCAGAGTGAATAGCTGTCCATCGTCTCGGTCTGTGTCGGGTCAATGGTCGAATCAAAATCGCTGCGATAAAAGCCGTTCAGGCCATAGATGATGTTCATGCCGTTATCGAGATTTTGAAAGTACTGCGCATTAACCGACACAGTATTCTCCGAGATGTTGGGCAGCCGCGCGCCGTCTATGACGGCCGGGTTCAACCCGGCCTCAGCCGAGCCCACCGGGTCGGGGTCCGTGAGTTCGGCGTCCACGTAAGTGTAGGCCAGGTTGACCTGCAGGTTGTCCGTCACCATGCCGCCAAACTCCAGCTCAACGCCGCGGCTGCGGGCTTCGCCCAGGTTTACCACCGCGGCCAGGGCAAAAGGCGTGACCAGGGTATTGAGCTGGATGTCTTCCCAGTCGACATCGAACAAGGCGGCGGTATAGGTGAAGCGATCATTGATACTGCCCTTGATGCCGATCTCCAGGTTCTCCACCGTGTCGGGTTCGTAGTTGAAGAGCCCGGGGTCGGTGGGCACCAGCTCACCGAAGCTCACTACCGCCGAAGGCAGCGCGTTGGCACCGCCGCGGCGGAAGCCCTCTGACCAGGTCAGGTAGACCATGCCGTTGTCGCTGAAGTCCCAGGAGGTATTGAACTTGAACAGCGTGTCGCTCTCCTCGAATTCGCGAGAGGCGCGGGTGATGGCGTCAACGAAGACGGCGCCACCAACCTGGCTGTTTTCGAACGTCTGGTCGAAATAGCGGAAGCCGCCGGTCACCTGCCAGGCATCGGTCAGGTTCCAGGTCAGCTCACCAAAGATCGCCTGATCCTCAAAATTCGCCTCAGAATCGATCAGGTAGACCTCATCTTCAACCACATTAAAGTTGGCGGCGTCCGCGTTGGGCGCCTCGCCGGGCCCGGCGCCATCAAACCAGAAACTCGGGTTTTGAAACTCTGATTTGAAGGTGCCAAAGGTGGTGCCCGCACCGCACAGGCCCTCGTCCGAACCGGCCGGGTCAGCCGCGTTACAAGCATCCGCCCAGGCGGTATAGCCCACGAAGGAGTTGCTGTTAAGCGTGCGGATGTCCTGGTCCATGTAAAACGCACCCACCACCCAGTCGAAGGGCCCGTCGCCCTGCGACGCCAGGCGAAGTTCCACCACCGTGCCCTCGTCGCTGTTGATGTTGGAGTCGGTCACAAGGGGCCGTGGCTGAGCGCCGTAGGCATAGAAGTAAAAATCGAACTGCTGGTAGTTTTCCGTCAGTTCGCCTTCAAACTCCTGCTCGGATTCATAGGTTGAGATCGACGTGGTGAGGGTCGCAAAGCCAAGGTCAACTTCCACGTCCAGGGCCAGCAGATCGATTTCGCCTTCGAAGGGCTCATCCACCAGCACCGGCGAATCATACTCGTCATAGTCGGGGAAGCTCACCGCGCGGATGGGCGAACCATCGGATTCATCCTTCTGGTACTGATAGGCGAGCGTCGCCTTGAACACATCGCTGGGCTGCCACATCAGGGCCAGGCGTGCGCTTGTGGTCTGCTCGTCGTTAGTGCCGTCCTCCCCCATAAAGACCGGGCCACTGCCGAGGAAATCGCCTGGGTCGGCCAGCACCGGCGAGCCGGCACCGTCCAGTGCCAGCATGCGCGGCTTGTCGATCCAGCCGGCGTAGTCGGCGTAACCGAGGTTGGCGCGCAAGGCCAGGGTATCGCCCAGCGGCAGGTTGACCAGCAGATCGGTGGAGTAGTTCAGATCATCGGCGTTGTCGGTGCTGCTCACGTCGGCGGCAATTTCCACCTCGGTCGACTCCAGCGACGGCAGGTTCGGTATAAAGCGCAGGGTGCCACCCAGGCTGCCCGACCCGTAGAGCGTGCCCTGGGGCCCGCGCAACACTTCCACCCGGTCGATGTCGGTCATGCGCAGGTTGGCAAAGAGCGGTGTTTCACCGAGGTAGGTTGATACCGCAGGCGCCGTCGCCAGCGGGCTCGACAAGCGCCCGTCGTCCACGCTCAGGCCTCGCATGGCCAGGCCGCTATTAAAGGCTGTACCGCGCACGCCCCGATCGACATAGGTGATGCCCGGTACGTTGCGCACCAGGGCGCCCAGGTCGGTAATGCCCGCCAAAGCCAGGTCATCACCGGAGATTGCAGAAATGTTGTAGGGCACATCCTGCACGCTCTGCGCACGGCGCGTCGCGGTGACGAGGATTTCTTCAAGCTCGCCCTGAGCTTCCGCCTGGGCTGAAATAGCACAGGCCAGGCCAGTTGCTACAACGAGGGTGTTTCGTCTGAATTTGCCGCCATTTGTCATCGTGTGTGGATCTCCAGCGATTGTCTTGCTCGGTGGGGAAACGGCTGTGCAGGTCTAGGTGCCCACTCTTACCGCTACTCACGTTCAACCATACGGAATTCAATTGGGCTTAATAACTGAAACATTTTTTACGGGCTTATTATTATTTTTAATGAAAGCCTTTCCCATCGATCTGGCTAATCGGCAGCCCAAAAATTTCTCAACTGTGCAGCAAGCGCGCTTCCGATAACATTCTTTTCATCACTCCTATCGCAGGGCAGTTGGCAAAGGCACCCACATGCAGGACATCAGAATCAATGGTGAGCGGCTCTGGCAGAGCCTGATGGATATGGCCGAGATTGGTGCCACCGCCAAAGGCGGCTGCAACCGCCGGGCACTGACCGATGAAGACAAGCAGGGTCGAGACCGGTTCGTTCGCTGGTGTAAGGCAGCAAACCTGGAGATCAGCGTGGACGAAGTTGGCAACATCTTTGCCAGGCGCGCAGGCAAGCTCAGCGATACGCCGCCGGTCATCACCGGCAGCCATCTCGACACCCAGCCCACGGGCGGCAAGTTCGACGGCGTCTACGGCGTGCTGGCAGGGCTCGAGGTCATGCGCACCTTGAACGAGCAGAACATTATCACCGATGCGCCGCTGGAGGTCGTGGTCTGGAGCAACGAGGAAGGCGCGCGCTTTACGCCAGCCCTGATGGGATCAGGAGTATGGTGCGGCGTGTTTGATCGCGACGAGGTCTACGCCACCACCGATAAAAGCGGGCGCCGCTACGGCGACGAACTGCAGCGCATAGGCTATCGCGGCGATCTGCCTGCGCAGGTCCGGCCAGTCACCGCGTCGCTCGAAGTGCACATCGAACAGGGCCCCATTCTCGAATCCGAAGGCTTACAGATCGGCGTGCTCACCGGCATCCAGGGCTGCCGCTGGTACGATATTGTGCTCGACGGCCAACCCTGCCACGCGGGCCCCACGCCCATGGAGCAGCGCCGCGACCCGGTCATGGCCGCCCTGCCCATCATGCAGGACTGCTACGACCTCGCTGCACAACACGCCCCCTGGGGTCGCGCCACCGTGGGCGACCTGCTGGCCAAGCCCGGCAGCCGCAACACGGTGCCCGAGGAGCTGACCATTCATATGGACCTGCGTCACCCCGATGCCGCGGTACTGGATGGCATGGACGAGGCGATGCGCGCCAGCGTGGCGCGCCACTGCGAACGTTTTGGTATAGAGGGCCGGGTGGAGGAACACTGGCACATGCCCGTGACCACCTTCGATGCCAACTGTGTTGCCGCCGTGCGCAGCGCCACCGCCGAGCTCGGTTACAGCAACATGGAAATGGTATCCGGCGCAGGTCATGATTCCCTCTACCTGGCGAGCAAGGTGCCCGCCGGTATGATTTTCGTGCCCTGCGAAGACGGCATCTCCCACAACGAGGCAGAGAACGCCAAGGCCGAAGACCTCAGCGCCGGTGGCAATGTGTTGCTGCACGCCATGCTGAAGCTCGCAAGTGTGGGCGTGGGGCTGACATGAGTCGTATAGATCGCTTTCCAGCGCTGTCAGTGGCGCTGATCGTTTCCGTCTTCGCCGGCACTCTTGCCGCCTTTCAAGGCTCGGCCGCGGGCCACGCCAAGGCCGACCTCGTGTTGCGCAATGGCCAGGTCTACACCGTGAACCCGGCCCAGCCCTGGGCCGAGGCGGTTGCTGTGAAAGACGAAAAAATCGTCTTTGTCGGCTCAAACGCCGAGGCCGACCTATGGGTTGGCAGCGACACCCAGACCATCGACCTGCAGCAGCAAATGCTGCTGCCCGGCTTTCAGGATGCTCACATCCATCCGCTGGAGGGCGCGAGCCTGGCCACCTTCATGGGCTGCGACCTGTGGGAGCTGGCTGAAGCCGACCCGAACCCGGAGAACTGGGTAGAGCAGATCAAACCCTGCGCCGATATGCCCAGCCTGCATGGCTGGATACTGGGCGGCGGCCACAGCAACATGCAGCTGCTCAGCCTGGATCGCCACCCCAAGGACCTGCTCGACGAGGCCTTCCCCGACAGGCCCGCCGCGTTTATGGAGCAGTCTTCCCACTCGATGTGGGTGAACAGCAAGGCGCTGGAGGCTGTGGGCATCACCGACGAGACGCCCAATCCCCAGGGTGGGGTGATCTTCCGCGACGAGGAAACGGGCGAAGCCATTGGCGTGCTATCCGACAGCGCCGGCGACGAGCTGATGCATATTGCCCTTAAGCGTACGCCGCCCTTGCAGCTGGCGCGCTACGAGGCTCTGCTCCTGTCCCAGGACATGATGGTCAGCTATGGCATTACCTCGGCCAACACGGCGCGCGTCTACTGGGATCGAGGCAACCTGCAGCCCTGGCTGCGCGCCGAACAGGAAAAGAGCCTGAAAACCCGCACTTTTCTGTCACTGTGGACTTATCCGCACATGGCAGATGAGCCGCAGCTTGCCAGCTTGAAATCGATGTACCGCACGGCGCCTGACTCGCTGCTGAAGGTAAACCGCATTAAGTTCTATTCCGACGGCGTGCCCAGCCTGAACTCGGCGGCGGTGCTGCAGCCCTATGGTTACCTGGTATTCCACGATGCCAACGAAATGGGCCTTAACTATTTCACCGAGGAGCGCATGGCGCGCTACATCGCGGAGCTGGAGCCGCTCGGCTACGACGTCGTGATCCACGCCATTGGCGACCGCGGCGCGCGCGAGGCGCTTAACGCTATCGAGTACGCGCAGAAGGCCAATCCCGAACTGGGCCGTGACCGACGCCACTTCGTCTCCCACGTGGGCTGGGTGAACGAGGCGGATATTCCGCGCTTCAAGGAACTGGGCGTTGTCGTCGATACCCAGATCAACTTCGAGCCGGAAGATGCCGAGGTCGAGGACACTGAAGAGACGGATAGCCGCACCAGTATCTGGGATGCGCTGTTGGCCAATACGAAATCAGACCTCGACGCCCTGCCCGAGCTTTACAGGAACGGCGCGCGCATTGTGCTGTCGAGCGACTGGGATGTCGCTTCTATGGACCCGCTCTACACTTTCTGGCGCGCATTCGACGTATTTTACGAAGCCATGCCCCAGGAAGATATTCTGCCCTTTGCAATAGAGGCCTATACCTTGAATGCAGCGTATGCCCTCGGACAAGATAAGCAAACGGGCTCCATAGAGGTCGGCAAGCTCGCGGATCTTGCCGTGCTCAATACAAACATCCTGGAGCTCGACCCGGATGAGGTTAAAGACGCCTACGTCACGCTGACCCTGGTGGGCGGCCAAGAGGTCTACCGCGCCGGCGATGCCTGCGGCCTGAAGGCCCTGCGCACGGAAGCTAAGCCATGCCATGGCTGAATACCCTCGCCTGCTCCATGATCCAGGCTCGCGCGGCCGCCACTGACGGCCGCATTTCCTGCCCGGCCGGTTGCAGGAGGTAGTAGGCACTGCTGGTTTGCAGGCTCGCCTCGAAGGGCGCTTCGAGCTGGCCGGCCGCCAGCATTTCATCCGCCAGCACTTTGCTGCCGAGCACTACCCCTTGCCCACGCGCGGCGCAGTCAAGGGCCAAGGCCGAGTCACTGAATTTCGGGCCCTGAATATCATCCAGCTCGAGTTGATCAACCAGGGCCAGCCAGGCCTGCCAGTCTTCGGCCCGCTCGTCGTGAATCAGGCTGTGCTGGGCCAGGTCCGTCACATCAGCGAGCGTATGTTCCGGTAGCGCACGCGTGGGTGAATACATCGGCGTGAGATAATCAGGAAACAGCTTTTCTGCGTCCAGGCCCGGCCACTGGCCATCGCCAAACCAGATGGCCAAGTCCACCTCCTGCGCCTTCAGGTCGTATTGCTCATCTTCCGTATACAGCCAGGGCTGAATACTCTCGATGTCCTCTGTAAGACGCTCAAAGCGCGGCAGCAGCCACTTGGAGGCGAAGGCTGGCGTGGTGCCGATCACCACGCTGCCCGGCCGGTAGTAGAACGACATACGTCGTTTACCGCGCGCCAGCAGATCGAGGGACTCACTCACCGTCTCCAGGAAATCCATACCCGCAACGGTCAGCTCTACTGAGCGCCCCACGCGATTAAACAGCGCAAGACCCAGGGCCTCCTCCAGTGCCTTGATCTGATGGGAGACGGCCGACTGGGTGATATTCAGCTCTTCCGAAGCGAGCGAAAAACTCTTCAGCCGCGCCGAGGCCTCGAAACCTCGCAGCGAACTCAGGGGCGGTAATCTACCGAAGCGCTTACTCATTAGTAATTTTTGACCTACGCATCACAAATGGTCGTTTGTGGGGATATCCCCGCAAGATTATTCTACGCATCATAAAACCCCGCAAGCACTAGCGATAAAGGACACAGCCATGACGACGCAAGCGCCAGGCGACGACGAGTTAACTCGAGACGGGTTTTACATGCCAGCGGAGTGGGCGCCACACGAGCGCTGCTGGATGATGTGGCCTGCGCGCCTCGCCATGTGGGACGACCTGGGTAAAACCCAGCAGGCCTATGCCAACGTGGCCAATGCGATCGCAGACTTTGAACCCGTCAGCATGCTGGTGAGCCCGGCACACGAGAGCACTGCCAAGAAGCTATTGAGCGAGGCGGTCACGCTCGTGGTCTGCGATATTGACGACTCCTGGGCGCGGGATGCAGGCCCCAACTTTTTGATCAATGCCGCGGGGGAGCTCGCCGGTAGCAGCTGGCGCTTCAACGCCTGGGGCAATAAGTACACGCCCTTCGACGCCGATGCCAAAGTCGGCGAATTCATCCTGGAATCAGCGGGCGCCCGCGTATTTCGCTCCGAGCTTACCGGCGAAGGCGGCGGCATTACCGTCGACGGCCAGGGCACCATCATTACCACTGAGTCCTGCTTTCTGCACACCAACCGTAACCCAGGCTGGTCTCGCGCAGAAGTCGAGGCAGAACTGAAACGCACCCTCGGCGGCAGCAAGGTCATCTGGCTGCCGGGCAACCCCGACGAGAAAGAAACCGACGGCCACGTGGATGGCATCGCCCAGTTCGTCAAACCGGGCGTGGTGGTCATGGAAACCAGCTTCGATACCCGGCACCCCTACTACGACAACCTGCAGCGCAACCGCGAGGTGCTCGAAGCCTCTACCGATGCCAGCGGGCAAGCGCTGGACGTCATCCTGATCGAAGATGGCTATGGCACAGAAGAAATCGGCTGCCGTTACTGCCTGTCGTACGTGAACAGCTACATTGCCAACGGTGCGGTCATCCTGCCGAGCTATGGCATAGACGCTGACGAGCGCGCGCGACAGGTCTATGCCCGGGTGTATCCCGAGCGCGAAATCGTACAGCTCGACATCAGCGGCATCGCCGTGGGCGGCGGCGGCATTCATTGCATCACCCAGCAACAGCCGGCCCTGTGAGGCGGAGGCCCTGTTGGCATGCTCTGATCGCGTCGCTGCTTTTTCTCAGTTCGGTTGATGCCAGCCACGCGCACGGCCTTCAGAACTACGGCACTAATCCGCGCGGCATTGAGCACCTCGATTGGCAGGCGGAACACATCAGCCGCACGCTGACCGCCGGCTACCCCGATTCCTTCGGGCTGTTTGCGTTTTTCGACAGAGAGCCTCCAAGCGCGGTCGAGATTGAGGGTCGCAAGTGCCTGAGGGCCAACTTCATCGCCCTCGATGTCGATGCAGCCTTCGCCTTCGACATTGATAGCAGCGTCAGCCTGGCGTTGACCCTGGCGGTGGATGCGAGGCAGACCCTGCTCCTTGCCTTCGATGGCAACGCCGGCAGCGGCGCTCCCAGCGAGCAGCTCATCACACCGGCGGAAGATGGCAGCCTGCAGCGCTTAAACCTGCAACTGGACCGAGCGCGCTTCGCTGATCGCGGCATGGCCGGCACCGACATCGCGCTGACCACCGCGGCTACGATGAATCCGGCGATTAGCGATGAATCCGCCGTGCTCACCCTGTGTGGCCTGAGCATAAGCCGTGGCGACGTTGCACAGGAAGCGCAAGCCAGCGGCAATCTGGTGCTCGACATCAAAGATGCTGCCAGCGGTGAGCCCATGGCGGCGCGCTTTGGCCTGTACGACGCCAGTGGCCGCGCGGTAGCGGCCTCCTCCGATGCGCTGCTCGTTCATCACTACGAGCACGAAGTCAGGGACACGCCGCTGCGCGACTGGGAACCCTGGCCCATGGAGAGCCGCTGGGTGTTTTACGCCGACGGCCGCTATGCGCAGTCACTGCCCGCTGGCACCTACACCCTCGTCGCAAGTCGCGGGCCAGAGTTCAAGCGCTTACACAAAACCCTCGAGATCAAAGCCGGCGAGACCCTGACGACGACAGTATCCCTGGCGCGCTGGGCCGACCAGCCGGCGGGTGGCTGGTACTCGGGTGATATTCATGTCCACCTGCCGCGCCGGGCAAAGGATAACGCGCGCGTGGCGGCTTTTATGGCGGCGGAGGATCTGCATGCGTCGAGCATACTGCAAGCCGGCAACCCCGCGGGCTACCATTTCGAGCAGTACGCCTTTGGCAGAGAGGGTAGCCACGCCCGCGGCAGCCATGCTCTGATTCCAGGTATTGAGTCTCCGCGAACCGCCGTACGCGGCCACACCATCTCGCTGGATATCGACCAGCCCTACGCGGGCAGCGGTGATTACTTCCTCTACGACTACGCACTGCAACACTACCGCAAGCAGGGCGCCTCTACCGGCTATGCCCACGTCGGCTCGGAAGAGTTTTATGCATCCCGCGGGCTGGCGCTGGATGTTCCCTTCGGCCTGGTCGACTTCGTCGAGATCATGCAGGCCGGGCAGCTGCGCACCGAGCTCTGGTATCGCTATCTCAACCTGGGTTACCAGTTGGCACCGGCAGCAGGCTCTGACTTTCCCTACTTCGAACACCCCGGCGGCGTTCGCAGCTATGTCAAGATTGACCAGGCCTGGTCACCCAGCGCCTGGATCGACGGGCTCAGGGCAGGCCACACCTTCGTCACCAACGGACCGCTACTGCAATTTTCCGTCAACGGTGCACAGATGGGCTCAGTGCTTGACCTGTCGGCTGGCGGCACCTTGAAGATCGAAGGCGAAGCGCGCATGAATCCGGATCTGGGTGCGCTGGAATCCATCACGCTGGTGCACTGCGGTGAGCCGGTCGCGAGCGCCGAGGTGGCACAGGATGCGTCGGGTGCCTTAACCCTCAAGGCCGCACTGCCGGCGGGCCGGAGCGGCTGGCTCGCCCTGCGCGCCGAGGGCAGTGGCAGGCTGTCTCATAGCGCGCCCGTGTACCTGCGCCCCGGGGGCGAGCCCGGCGGCTGCACCGACAAGGTGGACGATGCACTGGTTGAGGTTTACCGTGCGCTCGATGCGCTCGAGTCACATACGGTGGAGGTCCAGCGCGAGCTGGAATACTGGCAGCTCGAGGGCCTCGAGCAGGCCTACCTGAAGCAGCGGCCAGCCATTCTTGCGCGTATTCAAAAGGCGCGGGACGCCTACCAGCAGCTCAGATAGGCATCTACGTGGACGCGCTCAGCCCTGGGGCAGCCGCAATTCCGCGGCGCGGCGCTCGGATTTCTCCCACACCCTGAGATACTTTTCAGCGCTGCGAAACAGCGGCTCCGGTTCTTCATCGCCGGCGCCGTCGCGTCGAAATCGCCCAGGTCGTGCATGAGTGCTAGCCGATCGCTAGTGCGGGCTGCAGTTCAAGCTCTCAACTAAAAGCCTTCGAGGTCTCAAGTCAAAGGCCTCGGGGGAATCATGCCGATTTCAGGACGATTCCGTAGGCGCCGCCACAAAGGGTTGCTGACGGCGGCTGTAATAGGCATGACTCACCACATAGGCGAACAGGCTGACCAGCAGAATGGTCAGCGGCAGCGGCAGCCATTCCTCCGTGAACAGGTTTGTTACGGTCTCCGGCAGCAGCAGCCGCAGCATGTCATAGCCCCAGATAATCAGCCCGAGCACCAGGGTGAGCACGGCCGGCTGCGGATAGGTCTCTCGCTGGTACAGGGCAAAGGTCAGGATCACCAGTGGCGGTATGCCCAATGTGTAAGAACTTTGCAGCAGATCGATCGCAGCCGTACCGCTCAAGGCCAGACCCGCGCTGCAGGCCGCTACCCCCACCACGCAGTAGCGGGTCAGTGTCAGCGTGCTGACCCGATCACCAAAACGGTAGCGCAGGAAGTTCTGGGCGAAGGTGCTGGCCGGGCCGAGCAAGGCACTGTCCACGGTGGAGGTAATCGCCGCGGTCAGCGTCAGGATAAGAATGACCGACATCAGCGGCGACAGGAACTGCTGTGTCAGCGCGGTAACCACCGAATCCAGCTGGTCCGCTGGCAGCAGCAGCGGCCCGGCCAGGCCGAGAAAAACCGGCAGCATCGCCAGCACGATGTAGATCAGACCGGAGTACACCGAGGACGAAGCCGCGATGTCAGCACTTTGTGCGGCGAAAATACGCTGCACAAAATCCTGGGAGGCCAGGTTGCCCAGGGCGCCCACCAGGAACAAACCCAGCCAGTAATTGAAGTTCGCGAGGGTGTCGGTGGGTATCCACACGCGCTTCTCCGCCGGCGTCTGGCTAAAGAGGAACTCGAGCCCTGGCCACAGGCTGCCATCGCCGACGTGCAGCAATACGCTTGCAGTCAGCATCACCAGCCCGACAACCAGCACGCTGACTTGCACCACATCAGTCAGGGCCACCGACCACATGCCGCCGAGCAGCGTATAGACCGTGAGAATCACGGTAACGATGACAATACTCAGGGCCGCATCAAGGCCGAAAACCATCTCGAAGATATTGCCGATGGCTAGAAGCTGAACAGCGATCCAGCCAAAATAGCTGATATTGAAAATCACCTGGAGCTTCTCTGCCTGGCTGCCAAAGCGATTGCGGATCAGGTCCGCCAAGGTAAGCACCTTGGCTTCCCACAGCCTGCGCGCGTAGACCCAGCCTGCAAGGATCAAGCAGAAGCCGACGCCGAAAGGCTCAAGCCCTGTGATCACCAGGCCCTCATCGGCGACAAGATTGGCTGAGACGGTCAGGCTACCCGCACCGAACCAGGTGGCAATCAGCGTGCCCATAACGACGGTGCGAGACAGGCCGCGGCCGGCAACGATAAAGTCCGCGGCATCGTTAACCCGGCGCGACGCCCACAGGGCAACCCCGAACATGAAAATGAAAAACCCGATGAGGGTGATGGCGTAAACGTCTTGCAAGCGACTCTCGGCGTGCGGCTACCGGTGTCTCCAATATAAGATTGCGCCGGAATCGCGGACAAGCGAAATATACTTGCTGACCAGATTAATTGCGCTCATGGGGGCCAGGGCCGAATCTATGAGCAGAATCAATCGCTCGCCTGAATTTATATCCTTTGATGCCTTCCAGCATCGCAGATAGTGTTGAAGCCCCTTCAGACTGTTCGAGATCGAGTGATGAACCAGGCCGAATCTGAGGCGCTGTGGCGCATGGACAGGGATCACTTCATCCATCCCTACACTGACTACAGCATCTTCAAGGAAGAAGGCAGCCAGATCTTCAGCGCCGCAGACGGTGTTTACGTCACCGACGCCCAGGGCAGGCGCATGCTCGATGGCATCGGCGGCCTGTGGTGCGTGAATATCGGCCACGGCCGGGAAGAAATGGCCGAGGCTATCGCCGACCAGGTGATGTCGATGCAGTACTACAACCCCTTCGGCCACAGCACCAATGAACCCGCCGCGCGGCTTGCCGCAAAACTCGCTGAGCTGGCCCCGGGCGACCTGAACCACGTGTTCTACAGCTGCGGCGGCTCCACCGCGAATGATGCCGCCATTCGACTGGTGCACTACTACAACAACCTGCGCGGCCAGCCGAACAAGAAAAAAATCATCTCGCGGCTGGATGCTTACCACGGCGCCACCTATGTCGCCGCCAACCTCACGGGCATTCACGCGTCCAAGCAATCCTTTGATCGGATAGCGGATGACTGGATACAACACGTCTCGGCGGCGAACCTCTATCGTCGACCGGCCGGTGCCGAGCTGCTGGATGAGGACGGCTATACCGCCTTCCTCGCCAACGAGCTGGAGAATCGTATCCTGCAGCTCGGCCCAGACACGGTGGCCGCCTTCATCGCCGAGCCGATCATGGGCGCCGGTGGGGTGCTGGTCGCACCGCGTGGCTATCACGCGCGCATGCAGGCGGTTTGCCGCGCCTACGATGTACTGTACATCGCCGACGAGGTTGTCACCGGCTTTGGTCGCCTCGGGCACTGGTTCGCGTCGGAGGCCGTCTTTGATTGCCAGCCGGACATCATCGTTTCCGCCAAGGGCATCAGCTCCGGCTACATACCACTGGGCGCCACCCTACTCTCCTCGCGAATCCACGACGTGATCAGCAAGCCCCAGTGCGAAGGCGGCGTATTATCCATGGGCTTCACCTACAGCGGCCATCCCGTCGCCTGCGCAGCGGCGCTCAAGAACATCGAGATTATGGAGCGCGAGGATATTTGTGGCCATGTGCGCGAGAATGGGCCCTACTTTCGCGACTCGCTTGGTGCACTTGCAGACCTGCCGATTGTCGGTGACGTGCGCGGCAGCCATTACATGGTGGGTATTGAATACGTGCAGGACAAAGAGGCCAGGACGCCTTTCGACGGCGCGCAGGACATCGCCGGCCGCGTCTTCCGACACTGTCGCGACCGCGGGCTCATCGTGCGCCCGGTAGGCCCACACCTGTCGGTGCTGTCACCGCCGCTGGTGTTCAGCCGGCGCAACACTGACGACACGGTCGCTATCCTGCGTGCATCGATAGACGCTGTGACGGCCGAACTGGACTGAGCCTGACCAGGCGCCGACCTGACCGCGTCGCACGGGTAGCAGGCTACCTCGTCAGGTACGGCGCCCTTGCTCGAACATCGCCAAGATCCTCGATGGTGCGCGCAATAGCAATGAGCACCGGCTCGGCGTAGGGCTTGCCCATCAATGAGAGGCCCAGGGGCCAGCGCTCATTAAGTAGCGTCACCGGTACGGTGACCTGTGGCAGGCCGGACTGAGCACTCAGTTTGCAGGTGCCCGGCGCCCAGCGCCTGGACTCCAGGGGGTCAGGCTGTGAATGCGCTGCCGGAAATACCAGCGCACTGACATCAGCTGCGTCCATTGCCGCTACGATGCCGGCCCGCAGCTCGGCGCGCCCGGCTGCAATCGATTCGAGCAACTCATCAGTGGCGTAGTCGGCTGCGATTTCCCTCGCCAGCCAGGCCTCAGAGCGGGCAATGAATTGGCCGGTGGCATATACCTCTTCGAGGCTGTTGGGCTCGCTCGTTCGCGTGGCCAGGAACTCGTCGATGGCGCGCTTGAAGATGCCGTCGTGGTTCGAGGACGAGGGCTCAAACAGCGTATCGAGATCGGGAATCTCTACATCGACAAGCTCAAAGCCCGCTGCTCGCAGTTTATCGAGCACTGGCTCCATGGCCGCCGCCACGTCCGTTTCACCCGAAAGGCCGATAAAACGCTGCCGAGCCACGCCCAGGCGGGTGAGTGCGGGGCCCGCCTCGACGCCGGGGGAATCCTGGCCGTGCTCATAGATACCCATTGCCTGTAGCACCAGGTCCAGGTCATCTACGGTGCGCGTGAGCGGGCCTACCACATCCTGCATTGGCCACAGCGGCGCGATGCCGCTGATGTCTACTGCTTCACGGGTCGGCCGCATGGTGGCCAGCGCCAGATAGGACGCCGGGTTAGACAGCGAACGACAGGTATCGGTACCGAGGCTGAACGCGCCCATGCCGACTGAGGTTGCCACGCCGCTGCCGCCACTGCTGCCGCTTGGATTGTGTAAGGTGGAAAACATATTGACAGTTTTGCCCGCGAGGCTGCTGGCAGCAAAACCGCCCATGGCGAAATCGTCCATATTCGACTTCGCCAGGAAAAAGGCTCCAGCCTCCTCCAGCACCGCAATCACCGGCGCATCCTCCACCGCCTGACTGTTTGCCAGGGCTTTAACACCAATACTGGTGGGGTATCCGGCTATATCGATGTTGTCCTTGGCGATATAGGGAAGACCCCAGAGCGGCGCTCCTTCGACGGGCGTATCCTCTGCATAGGCCCGTGCCTTGGCATACACATCCGGGTTAATGGAAATCAGCGCATTGAGTGCAAGCCCCTGGCGATCGTAAAAGGCGATGCGCTCAAGGTAGGCTGCCACAAGATCTTCAGGCGTCGCCGATCCGTCTGTAAACCAGTTGCGCAAGTCCGTGAGGGACGCCTGCTGCAGGTCGGGTCGCGTGATCGTCTGCGCCGCCGCTGGCAGCCGCCAGTTCTGGATGCCCTGCCGCTGTAGAGCGGTGAGCCCCGTGGCATCGGGTTGCGCCAGCAGCGCCGTCGCTGTCGCGCACGTCGTCGTCTGTAGCGCATCGTCCGCTGCCAGGCCGATCTGGTTGACCACGAAAAACATCAAAGAGCGGCTTTCACCGGGCGCCAGGGTCATGTCCGTAACCACGGACACGTAACCAGCCGCACCGGGCTCGGCATCCTGCTCAAAGGGCGCGTTACGCGGGTTGCCGAGCTTGAAACGCTCAGCCGCCAGCTGCGGTTCGCCATAGACAAGGGCCGAAACGGTTCCGGGTTGGCCCTCATCGGTGTTCGCGCCCGCCAGAAAATAGCCGCCAGCGCTGCTGGCCTCCGTGCAGGCGGGTGTGGCGTCGACGAAAGCCAACATGGCATCCGCCCGCCGCGTGATGCTACCGCCGAAGGACACTGAGAGCTTCAGCGGCTCGTCAGCAAAATTGGTGAAACTGTCCAGGTAGCGCGCATAACTACCGTCCCTGGCGATACGGATAGATCGTGATACGACAACGCCGTCGACTACGGCCGGATGCAGGGCGTCCCAGGTATCGACACCGTCAAAGCTGAGATTCAGCTCACGAACCAGCACAGCGCCGGATGCGCCCTCGTCAACCTGCACATGGAGGAGTGCGAAGCCATCAAAGGCTCGCGGCACATCAAGTATGGCACCGGAATCCAGAGTGCCGGGCCGATTATCCTGAACATCCCAGCGGGTCATTGTCTCGGGCATGGGCCCTGCAGCCTGCGCGAGAAGACTCGTCGATACGAAAAATAGTGAAACAAGGATAGCCGCCGGAAAAACCGATAGCGCGCGTGCTGTCATGGGGTGAGGCCCTTATGCTGTTCTGGGGTCTGCAGCTTTGGTGCCTGCAGCTTGAGCGCCGCGCCTCACACTCGAATGCCAGGAATCTCCCGCCCGGTATCAAAGTCGACACCACAGACCTGTGCGGCAGTGTAGAGCACGTCGTGGTTGTTATAGCCTGCGCCCACCGGGCTTGCAACACCGGTGTGAATGGCGCCGCCACCGCCGGCAATCAGTAGCGGTACATCGCTGCTACCGTGCTTGTCTGCATGGCCCATATCTGTGGTCTCCACCACGATGGTGCTGTCGAGCTGGCCGGTCTCGCGCAATCGCCGGATCAGGTAGGCAGTGAGACTGCCGAGATGAGATCGAATCTCCGTGTAGTAGGGATAGTTGGGCAGGCCGCGGCTGCCGCCGTGTATTGACTGGTGGTAGATGCCCTGAAAGTTCAGCTCCGGAATGCGGAACTGCGACTGGTGATTACCAAAACCAATCGACACCGACCGCGTCAGCGAACAACCTAGAGCTGCCACCGCGATATCGATTTGCAGCTTTGCCTCACGCGTAAAGGTGCCGCCGTTAAGATCAAACTCAGACGCATCCGGCAGATTCGGGCAGGCATTACTGCCCTGGGCCTGGCTGGCGAGCCGACGCTCGGTGTCGGCGATCGCTTCGAGGTGCTCATCAAGGCGATCGGTTTCATAGCCGCCCAGCTTGCTGCGGATGGCGCTTACCGCTTCCTGATGGGCATCAATCAGAGCGGACTTGGGGGACGCCGTGGCGTTACCGAAGAGCAAACGGAAAGCCGTAAAGGGATTATCCTGAAAAGGAATCTGGGCATTATTGTCCCGGGTCATATAGCCGTTGCCGTTGCTCTGCACCCCGAGGTTTACATAGGGAAAGGGCAGCAACGGGCCCAGGCGCTTGCCCATGAAGACATCATAGGTGTCCTTGCCATGGTAACGATCGGTGAGCATCACGGGCATACGACCGTGACCCGCGTTACTGTGGGACATGTTCAGCAGAAAGTTACAGTCGTCCTTTACGCTGTCGTAGCCCGCCGACATCGGCCCCATTGTCAGGTTGCCATTAATCACGCGGGGCGCCCAGAACTCATGGATACCGCCGCCCGGCACGTAGATCGCCACCGTTTTATTCACCCCACCCTGGGCATCGGCCTCGCGCGCGAACATCGCCCCGCTGATCAAGGGCGAGGCTTTCAGCAGCGCAAGGGGAATACCCGAGGCTGCGCAGGTCTTCAGGAAGCGCCGGCGCGATTGGCGGAGCGTGTCGCTATCTACTGTGTTCACCACAATCCCCCCGCCTCAATTTGTCGCTGCATCACGCGGCCAGGCCTTGCGATAGCGCACTGCCTGCAGCACGCCGAAGGATTCCAGCATGGCGCGCGGACTCGTGTTCATCATGGTTTGCTGTAACCGGTCGACCTCACAGGCGTAACCGGATTTTTCCGCCTCGCTGACCAGCTGCGGGCCGCCCGGATCATCCTGGTCGATAAGCTGATAGCCAACACCCATCACATAGCGGAACAGCTGCTGCGGCAAACAGGCCTGGGCCGCAGGCTGCTGCGCCAGCAGTGTGCCCAGGCCGCGAGTACCCAGGAAGGCCAGCGACTGGTCAAGATCGCTGTAGCGATTGGGCGCGAACAGCACGCCGGCGGCGTCGATGGGGTTACTGTTCAGGTCAACGCTGCGTACGCGGCCGACCGTATCGAAATCCTCCATGCCAAAGCCCAGTGGGTTGATGTATTCCAGATGGCAGGTAGTACAGGGCGAGTCTTCCGTGAGCCGGTGGTACTTCATCCGGTTCGTGGTGGTCGGCTGCATCAGGAAGTTCGACAGGGCCGCCAGCTTCTGCTCCCGCGCCGCGAACGTGCCGGCTGGCGGGTCAGGCTGATCCTGGCAGAGCATGCGCCGGCGTACACGCACCGAGCGAAGGATGGGTGAGGATTCCACCGACTCACCCCAGCGTGCCATGAACGCGCCGCTGGCGAGAATACCACCGCGGTCGCTGGTGCTAACCTGCTGGAAGTCGTCGCCGGCGATACCGGCCAGACCATAGTGCGCTGCCAGGGGACCATTCAGAAAGGTGTAGTTGGCGTCGTAGAGCGAGCTGAACTGTTCGTCCGGCGTCAGCATGACATGGGCAAAGACCTCGTTAATTTCCTGCTTCATATGCGGTACCAGCTCGGGGAAGCCGGGCCAGATCGTGTCGTCTTTCGCCGCGAGTTCCAGGTCGGCGGTGCCCAGCCAGTTGCCCACAAAGTTGGCGAGGGAAGGCCTGGCCTGATCTGCCAGTCGCGCGGCCTCCGCAAGAATGGAGGCGTCGTCGCGCAACTCACCGCGCGCGGCGGCGTCGAGCAGGGCCGCGTCAGGTGTGCTACCGGTGAGGGTATAGGCCAGGAAGGTCGCCATCTCAAAGGACGTTAGTTCAAAGGCATCGCCGTCGAGCGTGCTGTTGTCGGGATTAGGTTCACCCAGCTCCGAGCGGTACAGGAACTGCGGCGAGGACAGCAGAGCCTCGATCGCCAGGCGCAGTCCCGCTTCGATATCACCGCTGGTCCGGGTGCCGTCGGCCAGCGCGCGATAGGTCTCTTTTTCACTTTGCGACAGCGGCCGCCGAAAGACCCTCGGTGCCAGCTCGTTGACCAAGCGATTAACGCAGGCGTTGTTGGGGCTATTGCAGTCGAGCGCCGGGGCAAAACCGCGCTCCGAAGACCACTGGGCGATCTCTTCCGCCACCAGCAGGTAATTGCTGTAAGCCGCCGCAGTTACAGGGCTGTGCGTGTTGTTGAAGAAAAAGCCGATCTTGGTATCGGCAGAGAGCCCGTCTGCGGCATTAAAATCAACGCCGAAAAGATCTTCCACACTGTTCTGGTATTCAAACTGCGTCAGTAATTTAAGCTGGCGAGCGCCGTAGCTTACCGGGCTGAGCTGGACATCGCAGGCCGTCTCGGGCACCCACAGGGTCTGGATGAAGGCGGCCACATCTTCTGCGCAACGCGCGTCACAGCTAGCGGCGTTGTTAAAGGGCATGTTGTCTTCGATGTAGGTGATCAGGGCCGCCATTTCCCGCGCCGTATCCACGGGTGGGAAGTCGGCCGTGCCCTCCCCGCTCACGCCGTGACAGCCTGCGCATTGCTCTGCATAGATTGCCTGACCGCGCACGAGCTGATTGCCCTCGGTTACGACGACCCGCTCAACATTACTCGGCAGCGAGGGCATGCTGCCATTCAAGGCAATCACCTTATAATCAAACTCGCCGGAATCGGGCAGGCCCTCCGCCAGGTAGCTGGCGTTCGCGGGCAATGCGGCCACGGTCTGCCAGTGGCCGTCCACGGGGCGTCGGCGTACCAGGAACTGGCTCTCGTCAACACTGTTGTCTCGCCAGTTAAGGCTGGCTTCGGCGGCGTTGGCGTTGAACTCGCCGCTAAGCTCGATGGGCGCATCAGGGACCGCCGGCAGGGCAATACCTTGCGCACCCGGGTCGGGATTCAGGCGATAGGTAAGGTCAAAGTAGACGGGCACCGCCTCGCCGATAGCGCTGAGGTTCGCGACCAGGCGCAGGGCCTCAATGCCTGCGGCCATATCAAAGTTCTTCGCGTCAATCACGATCGGCGCCAGTGTGGCCACGCTGAATTCATCATCGGTGAGCTTGGTAATCAGCACGCTGGCTGCCACTCCCTGCCGCGCCCCGTGCAGGCCGAGCTCGCCCAGCAGCACGCGCGTTTCTATATCGCCGGGGTCCATGGCCGCTACGCTGGCCAGATCGACGCTGGCCTCGAAATAGGCCTTCGGCAGCAGCTCAGTCTCAAAGAGCAAAGACAGCAGGCGACTGTTGCGGATATCAACACCCGTTGCTACCTCGGTCAGGTCTATCTCGAGTCGAGCGGCGCCGCTGGCATCGAGCGACCCTCGCAACGCGGCATCGCCAGTCCCGGCAATGGCGAAGGTGTTGGTTTCGGCCACGTGGTCTTTTTTCACCGACACGTAGTGAATGGAGGAGCGGCTCGCATCGAGCTCCCACACGTCGCCGGCGGCGCCTACACCACTGACAACACCGCAGAAGTCACCCCCTGGCATCAGCGAGCTGGCGCTCGCGCCCTCGGGCTTGTTGGCGACAAAGCCAAAGTTGTGGCTCTCGCCGGCGTTCAGGCCGGGCTTCCAGGCTGGCGGCGTAATCACGCAGCCACTGTTGTCACAGTTGAAGGTCGCGTTCCAGCCATTGCTGAGTGAAATGCCGGTGGGCCAGTTCCAGGCGACGGACCACGTGTCGACGGCATCGGCGCCATTGGTCAGCGTGACCTTGCCTTTGAAGCCACGGTTCCACTCGTCCTCGATTTCATAAGCACAGGTACCTGCCGCCCTCGACGGCTGCGCCAGGAAAGCGGCCGGCAGGACCAGGCCAATGAAGAGGAAAATCGCGACGGTCTGCTGCTTTATCGTCATCGCGTCATTCCCCCCTGAATACCAGGTGGAAATTCGTCGGTACTGCATGGCTGATCACGCTCAGCCCTGCCAGGTTTCGCAGCACCTCGATACCGTCAATCAGGTCGAAGTCAGCGGCACTGACCAACACCGGCGCAGTGTTCTGCACCAGCAGTTCCGTGTCAGACAGGCGGGTGATTTTCACCTGCACATCCAGCGAGAGCATCACGCCGTGCAGGTTCACCGAGGGCGCGATCGTGCGATACAGGCTGCTGCCTGGTGCCAGGTCCGCGAGCTCAGCCAGGTCAACGTTCAGGCTGACCGCTGCTTCGCCATGCAGCGCCGTCTCAAACAGGTGATCGCGCATGCGCTGGTCACGCACGGCGATACCCGTATCCACGCTGTCCAAATCGATCTTGATCTCGGCCGCGCCCGTCTCATCGATCTGGCCGCTGAGCCGCGTGAAGCGATGGACCTCAACCACGTGGGTCTTTTTCGTCGATACGAAGTGCAGGGCCGAGCGCTGCGCATCCAGTACGAAGCCACTTTGATTGGGGTTAGGGTCAGGATCCGGGTCAGGATCGGGATCGGGATCGGGATCGGGGTCTGGCGCCGCCTCCGCAGTGATGCTGAGGGTGACCGGGGCAGAGTCAAGCTCACCGTCATTGACCACCAGCGAGACCGCGTAGGTCCCCGGCGTGGTAAACACGTGGCTCGGTGCCGGCTGATCAGAGGTCGCACCATCGCCGAATATCCAGGCATAGTCGAGCGTATCGCCATCGGCATCGCTGGAGGACAGCGCACTGAAGTCAACGCTGAGGGGTATCTGCCCACTGGTCACCGACGCAGTGGCGTCAGCTACGGGCCGCTGATTGCCGCTGGCACCCGACGCGCATATGCCGCCCAGTGTCGGCCTTACATCTGGCGCGTGCTCAAAGGGCCGCTGTGCGTTGAAGCCAAAGTGGATCGACTGGCCGGGATTGATCGTGCCGTTATAGTTGGCGTTATCGAAGCGATAGGGATTATCGCCGCTGCGTTTGCTGTTCCAACTGCCATTGACGTTTGAGCCATCGGGGAAGTCCAATGTCACCGACCACGCCTCGATGGCGACGTCTTCGACGTTGGTGATGGTTACCTTGCCCTGAAAACCGGAATTCCAACCCTTGACGACCTTGTACTCACAGGCCGCCGCCACTGGCGGCGGAGGATCAGGCTGCGTCGAGCCGCTATCGTCTTCTCCACAGATGCCGCTTAGCGTTGGCGGTGCGAGGGGCTCACCGTGCACCGCCTTCTTGCCCTTGAAGCCAAAGGACTGGCTACCGCCGGGGGCAATGCGTTCGTTGTGATTCTTGTGCCTGGCCTCGTAGGGATTACTGCCGCTGAAGCGCGTATTCCAGGCCTTGGTGATGCTGGCACTACCGCTGAAGGCAAGGCCGACCGTCCAGCCATCGATGGCGGACGCACCGTCGTTGTGAATTCGAACCTCGCCGGTAAAACCATTATTCCATTCGCTCTTGGTGGTGAATTCACAGCGTGCGGCCTGGGCCGGAGAGGCGTAAGCGATTGCGGTCAGTAGAAGGGCTGTTAGCGCTGCCAGGCGATTCGGCCCACCCGGACGAGTGAGGCCCGCAGCACGACGCGCCGTCGAAGAGGGTATTGCCTTTGCCCTATATCTCGCTACCACGTAATGACCACAGGTCGGCTAAGGTCTTATCGTGAGTATAGGAAGCGGGGTTTTAACCACAAATTATTTCTGGACTTTTCTCCACTTTTTTTAAAAAGGCAGAAAAAAAGCCAGCTAGAGACGCCCAGCGTGGAGGGATTTAGCGCCTGGCGCGGCGCCAGTCCCAGGGTGCCATGGGGTCTTCGTCGGCCCAAAGCCCGGTGCGCTGTGCCCGTGCCTCGGCTTCGGCCTCGCGTAAGGCATGCTCGCCAGGGCCGTGATAGCGGTACCACCAGGCGAGACCGGCCGCGACCATTTCACGATTAATATTGGTCTGGCCCAGCCAAAGGTAGCCGACCGAGCGGCCGTAGGGGTCGGTATCGCGGATATCGATGCCCACCGTCTCGCCATCCACAAGACGGGTCAGTTCCCGCTTGGCCGCCTTGCCGTAGGCCTGGTCCCATTCGGGGCTGTCGATAGCATACAGGCGCACCTTATGTTGCTGCTTGTCGCCATCGAGAACGGAAACGGTGTCACCGTCGAAGACGCGCACTACCCTGCCCTGCAAATCGAACTCCGCTGGCGCCCCGTCCGGAAAGCTGTCATTGATCTGGTCGGTGGCCTGCTTCCAGCTGGCGCTATCTCGATTGATATAGGCGCTGACGCGGTCGAGGGCGGTCTTGTGCCACGTGATGCTACCGTCGGTCACGCCCTGATACAGGCTCAGGCCCACGAGCACGGCAATGATGATCAGGTTGCGCCGTGAAAGGCGCCGAGGCAGCCGCCGGGGAATTCTCAAGAGGCTCTCTGGTCGCGGATATACATGGCGGTGCCGTTGCGCATTTCCATGTTGAAGAGTTCTGTGGCATTGATCAGGTCGCTGATCTTGCGAAAGCCATAGTTGATCGAGGAAAAGGAACTGTTGTTATTGGCGATGTAGTTCGCGACTGAGCCGACGTTGGCCCAGCCATCGTCATCACAGGTTTGCTCCACCGCCGTGCGTAGTAGACGTACTAGCGCTGTGTCCTGGCGCAGTTGGGCGCGGGTCTTGCGCTTGGTACCGCCGGCCTTATCC
This sequence comes from Pseudomonadota bacterium, assembly GCA_038748065.1. GTDB lineage: Bacteria > Pseudomonadota > Gammaproteobacteria > Pseudomonadales > Halieaceae > JBCDJG01. The sequence continues at coordinate 95,613 of JBCDJG010000003.1, read as the reverse complement.
TTTTCATCGCCTTCACCCTGCATCAAATTTTCGATGTAAATGAAGGGCGAGCAGGCATCAACGAATGCCTGGGGCGTTTTCTTGCGGCCAAAACCATATACCGGCATGCCATTCTCGAGAATGCGCAGCACGAGCGGTGTAAAGTCACTGTCTGATGTCATCAGGGCAAAGCCATCTACGTTACCGCTGTAGAGCAGGTCCATGGCGTCGATAATCATGGCGGAGTCGGTGGCGTTCTTACCCTTGGTGTAGGCGAACTGCTGCATTGGCCGGATGGCATGGGGGTGCAGCTTATCCGCCCAGCCGCTCAAGGACGGGCTATTCCAGTCGCCATGGGCATGGCGCACGTTGACCGTACCGTACTTGGCCAGTTCCTCCAGTACGCCCTCGATAGACTTGTGGCTGACATTGTCGCAATCAATGAGCAGGGCGATTCTGCGGTTGCTGTTGGTTTTGTTCATGCGCTGTCCTTGTCGGGCCGCTTATGGCGCTCGCCCCATATCATCCTGCCTCGGGCGCGGAAAAGCGAGCGTCAGGCGTAGCAACCGGTATCGCTTGATCCACGCTATTGAGAATGGTTATCATCTTGTAAAACTCATGCAAGGCCCCCCATGACTTCCACCCCCTCGCGCGCCGCGCTACTCATAACGGTGCTGTTGGCACCCGTCGCCCTGGCCCAGGATCAGTCTGCGGGTGCGCCTGCTGCAGACAACACCCCCTCCGCGGACAGCTCGAAGGTCTTGGAGCAGGTGCTGGTCTATGGCGAAAAGGTTGAGCGCTCCTACCTCGATACTTTCGGCAGCGTTGGCATCGTCACTGCCGATGACCTCGAGGCCCATGACGTGGGCGATACGCAGGGTGTTTACCTGCGCATGGCCAACGTGCGCGCCTTCACTGAGGGCACGGGCACCAACAGCATCGCCATTCGCGGCATTAACGCCGACGGCGTCCAGCCGGCCAACTCCGCCGCCTTGATCTCGGTCATCATCGACGGCGTAACGCAGTCGGCCGAAGGGCTCAAGCGCGGCTCCCGTGGCGTCTGGGACGTTGAGCAAATCGAAGTACACCGAGGCCCACAGAGCACAACGCACGGCCGCAATGCCCTGGCGGGCGCAGTCGTTATCAAGAGCAAGGACCCAACTTATGAGCCGGAGTATGCGCTACGCGCAATCTACGGCGAATTGGATCGGAGAGAGATCGCAGCGGCGCTGTCGGGCCCGATCATTGGCAACGAACTCGCCTACCGCCTCAGCGGCGAATACCGGGAGAGAACGGACGACGTCGAGTTTGAGGACCGGGAAAACGAATTTTTCGCCGACGATGAATTCCACAACGTGCGCGCCAAGCTGCTTTGGGAGCCGGCGACGCTGGAGGATCTAAGCATACTGCTGACCTACAACGACGTCTTTGATAGCCCCTCGTCTACGCCTGTCACAGGCCCGGATTTTTTTGATCGCGTCTTTAACGGCTCATCGGTGTTTGCCGAGTCGCGCGAGATGGACCTGCAGAACTACGCTGCCGATATCAGCTACGACCTCGGTGGCGGCATGACGCTGCGCTCTATCAGCGCCTACAACGATAGCGATCTGGAGATCGGCAGCGTGCCCTCCTCTGATCGATACTTCCGCGAGGATACTCGCAATGACAGCGACTTCACCCAGGAGCTGCTGCTCGAGCTGAACGAAGAGCGAGCGGGGTGGACCGGCATTGCGGGCATCTTCTATGCAGACTTTGACGGCACCACCGATTCCTTTATCGAGTCTTTTGGCCTGGTCATCCAGGACGGCACCTTCGAGCGCCGCACAGAAACCTGGGCGCTCTACGGCGACTTCCGCTGGCAGGCCAGCAGCCGCCTGTCGTTTACCTTGGGCGGTCGTTACCAGGACGACACCATCAGTACCCAGTCAGACGTGACGTCGGCGATCTCAGGCCCTAGCCTGGTCGACCAGGAGACCAGCGATGACGTTTTCCTGCCGAAGCTGGCGGTGGCCTATGATCTGCACGACAACCAGACCCTTGCCTTTACGGCTGGCCGCGGCTACCGCCAGGGATTTACCGAAACCCTGGTCTCCGACCGGTCTCAGGTCAATGAAGTGGACCCTGAATTCGTGTGGACCTATGAGTTAGCCTACCGCGTGAGCGCCGTCGACAATCGCCTGACGCTGGGCGCTAATGTGTTCTACAACGACTACAGCGACCAGCAGGTGACCGTATCCAACCCTGATGTGCCAATCCTGACCAATACCTTCAACGCCGGAGACTCCAGCTCCTATGGTGCCGAGGTGGAGATGCGCTACCTGTTTGGTAATGGGCTGAGTATCTACGCGGCGCTCGGGCTCATTGAAACGGAACTGGGTGACTTCCCCGACCCTATCTGTGATCGCGGCAACTGCGAGGGCAACGAGTTCACCGACGCACCACCGCTAACGGCATCGCTGGGCGGCGAGTACTTCCATAGTAATGGCTTCTTCGCCAGCCTCGCCGCCAGCTATACCGACGCTTTTTTCCAGGAAATCGATAACGGCGCGAACACCGAAGTGGACAGCAATGTGCTGGTGAACGGCATGATCGGCTGGCAGTTCAAGCGCTTTCGCGTCAGCGCCTACGTGAACAACCTGTTCGACGAAGAGTACTTTACGGGCCGCCGCTCTGACACGGAGGCCTGGGTGGGTGATCCGCGCAACGCAGGCCTGGAAGTCAGTGCAAGCTTCTAAGGCCGGCTCAGTCGGTGCTCTGCCAGCGCGACATGGACGGATCCTCAGTGCCGCAAGTGCGCAATTCCAGGCGACGCATCAGGTGGGTGAATTGCGCATTCACCGAATTACCGCGGCCGTAGCGATCTTGGCCCTCTCCGGCGGACTCGCCAATACCCGGGCCGGTTTTCTCGACGTGGATGCACAGCTCTGAGCCCACCAATTTGAACTCACCCAGGCCCGTGTACTCAAAGCGTTGCTGTGCACTGGCACCGCAGGCGCGCAGGTCGATATTTACACCGCTGTCAGTGCCGAGAGCCTCGAAGCACAAATCCTCTTCTTCATAGGTCCAGCGCAGCTGGCCACTGCCGCGTGTGTTGAACTCAAAAACCTGATCTGCCAGCGGGTCAAAATGACAGGTGTGGGCCACCAGCGGGAACTGGGTAAAGCGATTGCCTACCGGGCCCGGCACATCGAAGCAGTAACCGTCAGGCTCATCGAGGAAGCGCACCAGGCGTATGCGGCCCTCGTAGCCGCCTTTGGCAGCGAGCGCCGGGTCAGCGGCCCGCACGCTGACCGTGGCCCACAAACTGCACAGCAGGCCAAGGACGAGACTCAGCGAGACGGCACGTGCTGCGCTGCGGTTTTCCATGACAGTATTTTCCTTTTTTGGCGGAAGGCTAGAAGCGATCCCGCACCGAGATCAGGAACTGAACACTATCAACATCATCGTCCGTCATAAAGGGAAAGGCCAGGTCGACATGGATGACACTGCCTTTTTCGGCGCGGCTTGAGTTAAAACGCAGGCCGAAACCGGCGTTAGCGAGCACATCGCCATTGGAGCCGTTATCTTCACCGTCGAACCACGCGCGCCCGACGTCGAAGAACGCGGCCAGGCCCACGCGAACCAGCCGGAAGGGGTGCCAATCCGAGTAGTAGCGCTGCTCAAGGTTGAAAACGTAAGACCGATCGCCCACCTGGTAATTGCGGTCGTAACCCCTGAGGCCGTTGTCGCCGCCCAGGGTCAGCTGACGATCAATCGTCAGGCCATCGGTGTAGTCCAGGCGCAGGCGGGCAAACACGGCCCAGCGTTCGGCCTGCCGGTGGTGGTAGCGTGTCTCCGCGGTCAGCCACAGGTTTTCGAAGGATTCATCATCAATATTGTAGAAACCGTCCAACTCGCCCTCTACTGTCCAGACGGTTTTCTGGATGGCCTTGAGGGTGTTGCCATAGTTGCCCTGCAGCGCAATCTGGTCGCGGGTGCCGCCAAGCGCTTCCGGTGAATAGCCCAGGGTCCAGCGGTAGCGCTCGCCGACATAGACATCTTCTGTGCGGCCGAGATAGTCAAAGTTGTAGAGTTTGACGAACTCATCCTCCAGCGACTGGAAGCCCGCGAACGGATAGCTGTAGGTACGATCCGCAGGCAGCTCCGGCGGTGGGATATCCGAATCACTGAAGCTGAACTCGTTGTCTTCATAGCGGTAGCCAAACAGCCAGCGGCCAATTTGCTTGTCCGGCTGCGGATCGTCGGCCAGCCCACCGAAAAGACGGAACATTTGTGTCTCACGGTTGAATTCCGCCACCTCATCACCACGGAAAAAGAGGTTCTCCTCCAGCTTCACATCTTCGACGGCCAGGCCCGCGCTCCAGGTTTCATAGACCGAGTAAAAAGGCCGCACGATGTTGAGGCCACGCTCGTGGCCATCGTCGTTGTCGGTCAGCGTGATGCGCCCGCGCCAGCGGCTGCCCATGATGGCCGGGTCTGAATACAGCAGATTCACACCGGAGCGCTCCTCATCCTGTTCGTAGCGCACCGTGACGGCCTTGCCGGTACCGAGGAAGTTGGAATCGCGTATGCCGATGGTGTATTCGTTCTCGCCGCCGCTGCGAGTGAAGGATAGTAGAGGAGTCAGCGTCCATATATCACGGGTATAAACCTCGACGTCCACTTCATCGCCACAGCGCCGGTAAGCGCGTACGGTAGCGTCGAAGATAAAGCGCAGATCGCGCAGTATGCGTTCCGACTCCTGCATCTGCACCAGCTGGTAGCGGTCGCCCTCGGTGAACAGGAGCTGATCTCGTATGACCCACTCCCGCGTTGTCGAGTGAAAGTCATTGGCCCAGCGATAGATGCGATTGTCTTCCTCCGGATCCTCCCTGTCGAAAACGGCGAAGCGCGTAACACGAATATTGCGAATGATGGCACCGGGCGGTATCTGCGTCGCCAGCGCATCGTGGTCGGCCGAGGGCACGAACTGAAAAAGCGCTGACTCAGTCTGCGGCTGCACCTCCAGGCAGGCCTGAGAGTCCGCGAAGGCCGGCGCAATGAGCGGCACCACGCCGATAAGCGCCCGGGCCAATCCGCGTAGCCACTGCATGGAAACACCGCACCAAGACATAGGGGAAGAATAGCACCGGCACCGATATCACGGGGGTGCTTGTCGCGCCCGTAACACCTCACTATAGTCACTGCTCTGCCCACTTATCATAAGGAATCTCCGATGAATATTTTCCAGGACAAAACCGCCGTGATCAGCGGTGGCGCCGAGGGCATTGGCCTGGCTGTGGCCCAGGCCCTGGGCGCTCGGGGCATGAATATCGTGATTGCTGATATCAACGTCGAGCAATTACAGCAGGCTGAAGAGAGCCTGTCCGCGGCAGGAATCCCGGTACTGGCCGCAGAACTGGACGTGGCCAATGCGAGCCAGTGGCAAAACGTCGCTGAACAGGCCCTGGCGCGATTCGGCAAGCTGCACATGGTCGTCAATAACGCCGGCGTTGGCGGCAGCGGTGGTACGATCGAAGAAACCGACAGCCTGACCTGGCAGTGGGTGCTGGACGTGAACCTGATGGGCGTTGTGCACGGCACCCGCGCCATCGTGCCGCACATCAAGGCCCACGGTGAGGGCGGCTGGGTCGTGAATGTGGCCTCCATGGCGGGCTTCACCAGTCTCCCCCTGGCCACGCCCTACTCTGCAACAAAAGCAGCCGTTGTCGCGATGACGGAAAACTGGGCCTTCGAGCTCGAGCCGGAAGGCATCCACGCCTGCGTTCTGTGCCCGGGTTTCGCGCAGACGCGAATTCATAAATCGGAGCGCAATCGGCCGCAGCGCTACAGCGGAGAAGCCACTGGAGGCAATCGCTCGGAAGAAGAACTCGGCGGCATGCTAGCGAAAGTGGTGGAAGAAGGCATGCCCGTGGCAGCCGTTGCCGAGCGGCTCGTTGAAGCACTGCAGGCAAAAGAGCTCTATGTCTTCACACACCCAACCTACGGCGTATTGATCACCAGCCGTTTCCGCAACGTTGAGGAGGCCTTCGAGCGGACTAAGAGTAGCGAGGCGCTCGCAGACTACCAGGATTTTGCAATGCCCTCTTTCTAGGCGATAGCCGGGTGCCGCTAAAGAGTAATGTCAGACGGGGGAGCCAATGGAAGAACGCTTTCTGATTGCGCGTATAAACCATTCACACGCGGGCTTTTTTGCTTACGTGACCTTTGCGCTAAATCAGGCGTGTTACGCCTGGGAGAATGGTTTTCGGCCTGTAGTTCACTTTGGGCCCAGGTCAGGCAATGGGAAGAATGCTTTTTACTCTGAAAAGCATGGCAGCAATATGTGGGACTACTACTTCGAGCCGGTTGACGGAATAACCTTCGAGCAACTCATGGAGCGCATTACTGATCCACAGGATTCCCTGACCCGCGACAACGTGGGCATGTTGAACAACGCCTCCCTGTGGGCTCTCCACAATAAACGACGGCAGAGCATCTTTTCCTATCCCTACGGAGACCGCCGCGGCGAAAAGATCGATGAAGCCTGGTACCGGCACGAGCGGGAGAAAGCCAACAAACTGGTTGAGAAAGGCTTGTGCTTGAAGCCTCACATTGCTGAACATTTGGCCAGAACACGCAAAGAGCTATTCGCCAGTACAGACAAAGTGATTGGTGTTCATATCCGAGGCACGGACAAGGGCTCAGCGGAGGGCCCAAACGACCTGATGAGAATTGTTCCGCCCAGCGAGTACTATCCTCATATCGATGCGCTTTTGGATAAGGGCTACACGAAGATTTTTGTGGCCACCGACCAGACCCAGTTCCTCAACGACTTTAAGGCGCGCTATGCCTCCAGGGCGTGTTCTATTGACGTACTCAGGGGTGATTCAGACGTCAATCCTTTTGAAGTAGACGATGATAAAGGCTATCAAAAGGGGCTCGAGGTTCTGCTTGATTGTCTGTTGTTGTCTGGAACCGACTACCTGCTTAAATGCACGTCCGCCGTAGGGGAATTTGCCCATTACCTCAATCCTGCACTCGAGGGGATTGACCTCAACCTTGCCAACAGAGGCTCCCCTGAAGCCTGGGAGGAGGTAGAGATAAAGCGGTCCAAGGTGATGAGCCGGGTCAAGGAGGGACCCGGAGGGCAGAAGCGGTCTGTGAGAATCCCTCTATCGACCAGCGGGCGTGATAACACCGGCTATTGCTTCCATGATCTGCAATGCGCTACTGGCTTGGGCGACCGCCTGTTGGACAGTTGGGCGGCAATCAGCCTGATGCGTCTTGCCATGGGTAATACACCCATCAAACTAAATTGGGAAGACGGGCGGCAGTTTCCGGGTTTCAAGGCAGTGTATGACACTTCGCTCTTCTCGCTGCAGGACGTGGAGTTTGTTGATGCCCCACCCGCGGGTGCCCTATCGCTGCCCAGGGGGTTTTCGATGACGGAGAAGAACGAGAAATCCTGGCACAAACTGGAAGACAAAAACGCACAGTTCATTCTACAAACGGGCGCGAAATTCGCTCAAAACCCGCCGCCGACCTTACATGCCCAGCGCAATTGGTATGGCCTCAATGAGATGATCTCAGAAACGCAGTTCGTCAATGCGTTCATTGATGCAGCCACGGCAACAAAGCCCTCCCCGCTGGTAGAAACTGCGCTACCCACGGACATTGAGGGGAGATTCGGCATACATATACGCCTGCAAGACAAATTGACCGACTATCCGCCGCCCTGGGAAATGGATGAAATACAGTTCCGCCATATCGAAACGAGGCTGATCAAGCACGCGACCCAGCTCATCGAGGACGGCAAAAAGCTCTTTGTTTGTTCGGATGACAGCGAGTATATGGCAGAGTTTATAGCCCTACTGCAAGACAGTGGTGGCGACGTAATTACAAGCTCACCGGATGCTACCCTGGTTGAAAAGGTGGGCGGTCACGCGGTGCTGGACTATTTTGCCCTCTCCCGCTGCAAAGCCGTCATACAGGGAACCCGCTTTTCAACCTTTTCTCTCGCAGCGTCGCTGATGGGCCGGCGGACCCTGGTTAATCTGGATCGAGGACACAGTCTCAGGCTAAGCGCAATTAACAACTGGCGCTCCACCCATCCGTCTTTAAAATTTCTCTGATTGAATTTTTTCCCGCATACGGCGTCGACACCCTCGCAGACTACCAGAAATTTGCACTGCCCTCGCTCGAGTAGCGCTCTAGCGCCAGTGCGTTCCCTGCTCTATCAGGTGCCTTACGCAGGTGCCTTACGTGCGGCCTGCTTTCGGCTGTTGCAGGCTCTACGTGCTAAACCTGCCATGCACGAATTTCGTCCTATGAATAGCCGGCGAAACGATCTATTCTCAAAGGCCGTTGTAGACCACGCCTAGGAGTGTATATGTCTCGTCTGATGGCCTTTTTGGCATGCTGTTGTATAACGGGCAAGGCACTGGCGACTACCTATCAGCTGCCCTCCGATAACTGGCGTATTACCGAGGGCAGCTATACGACTGCGATGCGGTATTCCGGAACTTTCACCACGGAAGAGCCGCTGCCGCCCAATCTGGCTTCCTTTCCCATCGGTCCGGCCGGCAACAACCTTGCCACGCGTTGGCGCATTAGCGACGGGCTATTCACTTATACGGAGGCTAACTCCCGCGAATATGGCGGGGATCAGGCAGGATTTACCGTCTCAACTGATGCGCTCGGCAATGTCACGGGGCTAGACCTTTCGCTTGGCTCACCCACCACTGGTGTGATGGTAGACGACCCTATCAACGCCTTTGAATTCGATTTTCTTGATGGAGAATACACAGCTGGCGCGGTTTTTCAGTACCCTTGTTCCGAGGTGGTGGATGGAACGTGTGACGACATCGAAGAACTTGAGGGCCAGAATCTGGCTGGGACTAACCCTCAGGAAGTGGGCCAAATTATAACACTGACCCCGCCTTCAGCGATTCCGACGCTATCCCGCGCCGGGCTTGCTCTGCTGGCCGCGATGCTGCTCGCCGGCGTGGTCTTCTACCGCAGGACGCTTCTGAAACCACGAAGCCGATCATTCACGCATCGCACCTAGAAGTAGTGCGTAATGCCCGCGTAAATACGGTCGCGATCATTGAACTGGCCGAATAGGCCCTCCCGAGAGCCACTGAACCACTCGCCCGACAGGTAGATGCTGGTGTTATCCGCCAGTTCGTATCGACCGGTGAGTACCACGGTGTCGTCGTAGTCGGTGAGGGAGTGATACCAGCGAAACTCGGTGCGTAACGTATCGTAGATGAACTGCCGGCGCAGGAAGACCGTGAGAATCTGGTCCTCGTCGGGGCGCACCAGCGCGGCCGGAGCGTCTGCAATGGTGTCCAGCACAAACTGCACGTTGCTCAGGATGTTGAATGGCAAGTCGATATCGGCGCCGACGCCGACCGTTGTCTGGTCCAACTCCACCGTATTGAGGCCGAGGGCGCCCCGGGTGTTGAAGGTGCGATCGGGCTGGTAGGAAAACTCACCGCGTAAGACTACCGATCCCAGCGAGGCCTCGGCCGCCGCACCAAACACCTCGCGTCGCTCATAAAAACGCTCTACGCGCAGCAGGCCGCGTGCGTTGCTGACCCGGCCCAGTGGCTCGTGATCGCGGCCGGTGTAGGCCTGGGCACTGATGTCGACCCCTCCAACCATGGTGGACAAGCGCATACCAAAGGCGCTGTCGTCCCACCAGTCAGCATCGCGGTCGGTCGTGCCGGGCAGGCGGCCGCCGCCAGCATCGACGGGTGTGCCAAAGCGGAAGCGCGGCGCTGTAAGCTCGAACCAGGCGCCAGCCTCGGGTATATCGTGGCTGGTGATATCCGGAATCCAGGTGAACTCGGCGCGCCAGTTGCCGATTGTCAGGTCGGTATAGGCGCTCCACAGTGGAATGCGCGAGTTACCCAGGTCATCGAGAATGAACTCCCGGAAGGTTTGCGGATTCACCACATCGAGGATCTTCAATCCGTCCAGGCTGCCCCAGACAATCTGTTGCTTGCCGAGGCGCACCAGGCCCGCATCCAGACGGTGCTCGTAATAAACATCGCGCAGCTCAAGGGTGCCCGCATCGCCGAGCGTGATGGGCTTGGAAATGGACGAGTAGTTCTCAAACTCGGGTTCATCTGGCTCCAGTTCGTCCTCAGCATCAAGACGCAAACGCGCAGCCGCAACCAGTTCGCCCCCGTTGCCCAGTCGCCACTCAAGGCGCGGCTCGGACTCGAACTGCAGCTGCATGATGTCGCCATCCTCCGTGCCCACGCCAAGGCTCAGGTCGACAGGGATTTCGACGCTGATCGAATCTGCTACCACAAGAGGGGCCATGGCGGCTATCAGGAGGCCGCCTGCAAGCGTTGAACGGATCACGGCGACAGCTCGGGGGGCAGGCCTCGGCTGAGCGTGGCAGACTCGAAAACGTCGGCGGGCAACTCGCCCATGTACTCCACCAGCTGGTACTTGAAGCGCGTCTCATGGCCGGTCTGGTGATTGACCACCTGGATATCAGTGGCACACCAGATACCGTCATACTCGCCCGCGCTGTGAATAGTTACGGTTTTCAGAGGCTCACGCTCGATGTCCAAAAACGCCACCTCCTGAAACAGCCAGGTATTGCCGTTAACCCGCGCACTAAAGCCTCCATAGCCCAGTTCTTTCGCGATAGCCTCAGTTTTCGGCGTGCCGGAGAAGGCATGGACAGGTACGCCATCGACAACCTCGGTGCTATCGAGCACGAAGTCATAGTCATCCAGCGAGAGCTTGAACTCTGACTGGATATCCTCGTAGGTGAAATCTGTGCCAAGGAAATAATCGCCGCGATCCGAGGCGGGAATGCGCCGCACCTTGCGCGTGGCAGGCAGGTACAGCCAACGGCTGTCGCTCGCGTTAGCCGCCAGCAGATCCTGGCTCAGGAAGGTGACCTCGTTAACAGACTTGGGGGCCAGGTAGGTGAAGCGCGTCAGGCGTTCGTTGCCGCTGTTGGTTTTCAGCACCAGCGCGGTGCGCTCGCGGGTCTTGCCGCGACGGTCAGTGAGCACGATATCGACCACGCGCCGCGAGGCGTTGCCCTCTTCACGCTCATAGACCTGGCGTGCCACACCCTCTCCGTCGAGCACAGCGCTGTCTTCGGCCGTTGCACCAGCGCTCTGGGAGGACCACACCATGCCGGCGGAGGCGAGCAGAATGACCAATGCGGTGCTACCCGCCATACGGGGCGCTGAGCTGAAGGTTTTCTGATTGATCGCCCGGCCGGCGGCGAACATGGCCGGCACAATCACCAGGGCCATCAAATAGCTGCCCAACGCCGCCAGCGTGACCAGCCCACCGAAACGCTGCAGCGTTGGCAGCTCGCTGGTCATCAGCACAGCAAAGCCAAAGGCCAGTGCCCCTGAATTGAAGTAGCAGGCCCGCGCCGTCAGCGGCAGGGCGTGATCAACCGCAAGGTAGATGTCTTCGTCGTGGATAGCCAGCGCCTCGCGCAGTTTGTCGATCAAATGGATAGCAAAATCGATGCCAACACCAATGGCAATGGCTGCGTACATGGAGGATGCGGGCTCCAGGTAGACGCCCAGCGTCGCCATGGCCGCATACAACAACAGCACCGTGAAACTGACGGGAATGACAGCGACGATGCCCGTGCTCACCGAGCGAAAGACGATGATGGAGGTGGCTAGCACCAGGGTCAGGGAAAGCAGCACGCCACCAAAATGAGACGCCTGCAGACTGCGCATCCAGTGGTAGCTCACGTTGACATCGCCGGTGAGAATGGCACGCATGCCCGGCTCGTTAAACTCGGTCGCGATGTAATCCTCCAGCGCCGATACCGTACCGCGGTTCAGGCTGAAGTGCTGTTCATTCAAGACACCGCGGATCATGGCCGTGCGGTATTCGGTATCGATTTCTTCCTCGAGATCGGTTGGGTCGCCGGAGGCTTCATAGACCAGCAGGTATTGCGCGATGGCGTTGTCAGCCACTGGCAGCTCACGCGCCTCCTGAGACGCGGGCGGCAGTTCCTCCAGGGCACCATGCAGGAGCGTCAGATAATCGGTAATCGCTATGGTCTTCTCGACATAGGGCAGGCCTTCGTAAAAGGCCTGCAGCGCAACGATCTTCTCCATGCGACGGTTATCGAGCAGGCCCTCTGCCTCATCAGTTTGGACGATGACATCAAGGAAGGCGCTGCCCGCAAAGATCTCATTAATGACCTGGTCGGCAATGCGAATCGGCTCATCGGGAGCGAAGTTATCGACCTGGGCGCGATCAATGCGCAGCTTGGTGGCGCCGAAGGCCACAATGACCAGTGACGCGGCAAATATTGTCAGCACCAGTTTGTAGTTGCGGGCAGATACCGAACCGATGTGAGCCAGAGCCCGCCCGAGATGGCTGGCCTTGTTGTGCTCCCAGGAGCGGAAGGCTGGGCTCGGCTTGGGGTCCAGCAGTATCAGAACGTTAGGCAGGGAAAACAGCGAAAAAAACCAGGCCAGCGCTACGCCGAGCGCAGCAAACCAGCCGAACATAATGATGGGCGGCATGATGGACATCACCGAGATGCCAACAAAGCCCGCTATGGTGGTAATGGTTGTGAGCGTTATCGGCCGCCACATATCCACCATCGCCTCGATAACCAGTTCGCGGCAGTTGACGTCTTGCTGGAGAGCCCTGCGCTGGTAATAGGCCGTCAGAATGTGGATGGAGTCTGCGACAGACACCGCCACCAGCACCACGGGCAGCGCGTTGGTAATGGCATAGTACGGCACGCCCGCCCAGGCCATCAGGCCCATGCCACCCCCGGCCGCACCTGCAACCACCAGCAGCGGGCCGGGCATGGCCGTGCGACTGCGGAAGGCAAAGTATATAAACAGCAGCACCACCGCAAACACCAGAGGCTGCATCTTGCGGGCGTCGCGGTCGATATAGGTGCTGAGAAAGCCGCTGACCGCGCCCGGGCCTGCCACGTGAATCTCCAGGCCGTCACGAGCGTATTCGTTTGCGACCTCCAGTGCCAGCTCATAGGTATCACTGGCCAGGGTTTCGTCAGCCAGCTCTGCCATGATCACCGCGGCGCTGCCATCCTCACTGACCAGGGCGTTCTGGTGCGGCAGCATATTGGCAAAGCGAGCCTCGCTGTCGCGGGCCGTTGCCTCATCAACTCGCCCAGCCGGGATATAGGGCTCCACTTCCACCGCGCCTGCGTCACCGCGAATGGAGGATTCTGTGGCCAGGCTGGCAACCCGCTCCGCGCGCACGTTGGGCATCTCTTCCAGCGCTTGCGTCAGCGTGCGGATCGTTTCCATAAGTTCTGGTTGGAATACGGTGCCGCCGTCAGTCACCACCAGCGCCACCGCTAACGAATCCGAAAGGCCAAACACTTCTTCCGCCAGCGCATCGGAGACCAGGGAAGGATGCTCAGGTGGAATAAACGCCTTGACCGAGGTGTCTTTGACGATCTGCGAAAGGCCGCCGGCGGTCGCGAGAATAAGCAACAGTGAAACGATCACCGTCAGCCTGGGCCGATTGGTCACCGCCCTGAAAAACATGCGCGCACGGATTTCATCCGTGCGGCCCTCACCGCGCTTCAACTCACTCATGCTACCCCTGCCTTGCTCTGCATGGCTTTACGCTTCCTTATTATGCCCGGGGCACTGTTACCCCACGGGACCTGCCCGTCGCGGCACACAACCGAAGCCTTTATAGATACAGCAAGGGATATTATGGGCACCCATTCCAGGTGGCATGACACATGGACAGGGGGGGCTCGGCGTCTGTCCGACAGCTTAGAACACGGGCGATTTTCAGGCCAGTATAAAAACAGTGTTTCTTATACGTTTTTTTGCACCAATAGCTGCAAGCTTATGAAAAGTGGCGCTGGCGCCAGCACAAACGCAGACGTCACCTTTGTCCCAGGCGGCACCAGCGCCGTAGGGGTAGCGGCGGCACCCCTAGCTGTATCGATACGGCCGCCCGGCCTTTTGCATGTCCGCGTTGTACTGCTTGAAGATATCGACCACCTTCTTCTTGGTCTCTGACTCAGACGCAATCTGATCCCAGAACTTCACCGCGGCGGCCTCAACGGTGGCCCACTCCTCATCGGGAATGCTGGTGAGCTCCATCTTTGTGCCGTTGACGCGCAGTGAGGCCTCACCGCCCCAGTACCACCACTGGCGATAGTAGTGGGAGCTGTCCATGGTCAAGGAGAGCAATTCCTTCATGCGATCAGGCAGCTTCTCGTACTGCTCCATGTTGGCAAAGAATGAGCCGGCCCAGGCGCCTGAGATATTGTTGGTGAGGAAGTAATTGGTCACATCGGCCCAGCCGACAGTGTAGTCCTCGGTAATGCCGCTCCAGGCGACACCGTCGAGCTCACCGGTCTGCACCGCCACTTCGATATCTTCCCAGGGCAGCGTGACGGGCACCACGCCGAATTGGGCGAGAAAACGGCCAGCGGTGGGAAAGGTAAATACGCGCTTGCCCTTGAGGTCCGCCAGGCTACGAATGGGGTCTTTCGTGGCGAAATGGCATGGGTCCCAGGCGCCAGCGCTTAAGTGCTTGACGCCGACCTTGGCGTACTCGGCATCCCAGATTTCATTCAAGCCGTACTGGTTAAACAAGACCGGCACATCCAGCGAGTAGCGGCTGGCAAAAGGGAAGTAGCCGCCGAAGACTGCGACGTCCGTCGGTGAGGCCATGGAGTCATCATCCGATTGCACTGCATCAATCGTGCCCTTTTGCACAGCGCGAAACAGTTCACCCGTTGGCACGAGTTGGTCGGCATAAAACAGCTCAATCTGCATGTCAGAGCCCGCCACCTTGTTGAAAGAGTCTACCGCGGGTTTGACCACATGCTCAGCTAGCGCAGCGCCCGCATAGGTTTGCAGGCGCCACTTGATAGTGGTTTTGCTCTGGGCGTGCACCGCGGGAGCCGCTACTGCGGCGCCGGCCAAGCCCATGCCTGCCTTGCTGATAAAATCCCTTCTCGTGGTCATAGCTCTCTCCTTGTGAGTAAATCAGTTGCCATAAACGGTGGCGGGCAGCCACAGGGCGAGCTGCGGGAACAGCATCACCAGGGCCAGGGCCAATACCATCACTGCCACGAAGGGCGTGATGGACGCATAGATATCGCGCAGGGTAATTTCCGGCGGCGCCATGGCTCGCATCAAAAATAGATTGTAGCCGAAGGGCGGCGTCATGTAGGCGATTTGCGTGGTGATGGTATACAGCACGCCATACCAAACCAGGTCGAAGCCCAGCGCGCTCACCAGAGGCACATACAGAGGCGCCACGATCACCAGCATGGCCGTGTCATCCAGAAAGGTCCCCATGACCAAAAAGGACAGCTGCATCAGGATGAGGATGGTCCAGGGGCTGAGTCCGAGCTGTTCCGTGAACAGGGCCTCGATGGCCTTCACCGCGCCGAGGCCGTCAAATACAGCGCCAAAACACAGGGCAGCCAGTATGATCCACATGAACATGCAGGAGATGCCCAGCGTGTTGCGCACTGAGTTCTCGAACACTTCCTTGTTCATGCGCCCCTTCAGCACCGCGGCAACAAAGGCCGTCAGCGCACCAATGGCCGAGCTCTCTACCAGACTGGTCCAGCCGTTGACAAAGGGCACCATCATGGCGGCGAAGATAGCAATCGGCAAAAGCCCGGCGCGCAGCAGCCTCAGCTTCTCCGCAGTGGTTACGTCGCGCTCTTCTTCCTTCAGCGCCGGGCCCAACTCCGGCTGCAGCTTGCAGCGGATGGCGATGTAGCAAATGAACAAGGCCGCCATCACCAGCCCTGGGAAGACGCCGGCCAGCCACAGCTGCCCCACGGGCTGGCGCGCGATCATGGCGTAGAGCACCAGCACCACCGAGGGCGGCACCAGGATGCCTAACGAAGAGCCGGCCTGCACCACGCCGGTGACCATTCGCTTGTCGTAACCCCGCCGCAGCAGTTCGGGCAAGGCGATAGTGGCGCCAATAGCCATGCCCGCCACCGAGAGACCATTCATTGCCGAGACCAGCACCATCAGGCCAATCGTACCAATGGCCAGGCCACCATTGATGTTGCCCATCCACACGTGAAACATCTGGTAAAGGTCGTCGGCAATACGCGACTCAGACAAGATGTAGCCCATGAAAATGAACATGGGCAGGGTGAGCAGCGGATACCACTTCATAAGCTTCATCGCCGCCGAGAATGGCAGGTCAGAACCGCCGGTGCCCCACAGGGTCAGCGCGGCCACGGCAGCCACGGCGCCTATCGCGCCAAACACCCGCTGCCCCGTCATGAGCATCAGCATCATGGACGAGAACATCAGAATGGCGATCATCTCGTAGCTCATTGCGGCGCCACCAGCTCCTCGCCGCGGATGCGAGCGATGTCCTTGAACAGCTCCGACACCGACTGCAGCAGCATCAGCACAAAGCCAATCACGGTGATGACCTTGATCGGCCACATATAGGGCCGCCAGGCTGAATAGCTGCGCTCCTTGTACTCGATGGCGTACTGGGTGCTATCGATAGCCCCGTACAACAAGACCCCAAGGTAGAAAATGAGAAAAAACACGGTGCAGGCGTCGAACCAGGCCTTCTTCTTCAGGCTCCAGTTGCCGTAGAGCAGGTCCATGCGCACGTTCGAGCCCATCTGCATGGCATAGGGCCCGCCCAGGATGTAATAGGACACCATTGCAAACTGCGCCATCTCCAGCGTCCACAGCGAAGGCATGAAGAAGGTCTTGGAGATGGATGACCAGAGCAGGATGGCCATCATCACAAAGATCCCGTACATCACCAGGCGGCCGAGGCGGTAGTTCACCGCATCCACCACCCTGACGTACCACCGAATTACCTTCATATCAAAATATCTCTCAAGGAAGGGCACAGCTTACACGGTCAGCGGAGAATGCCAATACTATTAAGCGATAAAGCTTTGTGCTTCACTGCCTGCCATGGTGAATCAAGCCGTCAGCGCAGATCGCAGGCAGGTTCGGAGCCCTTTGCAAGAGGCAGCGCATCGTGGCTGAGTTTACGCGGTCACGGATGGCGTGGCTGATCGCGATCGTGACACTCGCCGCAGCCTTGGCCTGGACGGGCGCTCTCGACAGCCAGTCCATGGACTACCTCGATGGCGCCTTGGTGGGCTCCGGCGCAATTTATGCCACCGCGCGCTCCATCAACGCCCTGGTATCGGTATTGCAGGGTACTGAACTCGATGCCGTCGTTCTGACCTTTACCGTAGGCGAGCTGTTGGATCCGGTCAACGATCTGATTGAGCGTTTCTCTGGTGTCATGCTAATCGCCATGGGCTCCCTGGCCATCCAGAAGATTCTGCTTGAGGTCGTTTCTCACGCCTTCTTCAACCTGCTGCTCTCCCTGCTGGGCACCGCTACGCTGATCGCGCACTTTGCTGCGAACGCCGCCATGTTCAGCAGGCTGTGGAGGATTTTTGCGGTCACCGTCATCGTGCGCTTCCTACTGGTATTTATGGTCTTGGCCAGCGGCTGGGCCGATGCGGTGTTCCTGAAGCAAAGCGAAGCCGCCAATCACGCCTCGGTGAGAGCTTTTGAAGGTGAGTTGAACCAGATCAGCTCGAAGGCCGGCCTGCGGCTGCAACTGGCCGCAGATACCGACGAGACCAACGCGGCGCTCGCAGTGAATGAGCGGGCCCGGGATATCGAGCGAGGTGAGCTCAATCGCTTGCGGGCGGAACGGGGAAGCGCCGTGCGCGAGCTCAACACGCTGGATCAGCGCAACTGGTGGCAGCGGCTGACCCAGGACACCACCGTGGAGATTGAGGGTAAGCGAGCGCAGATCACCGCCCTGGAGCGCGATATTCGCGGCCGCGAACAGACGCTAGCCGCGCTGGAAGACAACCGGGAAGCCATGCAAGGTAAGCTGGATTGCATCGAGCGCCGCAGTCGCGGCGACAACTGCTCGCTGGCCGAGACGATAGACCAGGCGGTCGCTTCGCTGGATATCGCCCGGCAGATCGAGAGCCTGGAGGACAGCGTCAATGTCTTCGCCTCGGACCTGATCAATCTGCTGATGTCGGTCCTTTTGAAGTCGGTGCTGTTTCCTCTGCTGTTTCTGTATCTGCTGCTGCGCCTGGCGGGGCGCCTGCTGTAAGTCGGGCCTTTGCAAGCAGCATGATCGTGGTGGGAATCAGCTTGCGATAGCTTGGCCCATCGAGCCAGACCAGCAGGCCGGGAACAGCCACTGCAGCGCCAATGGCCGAAGCCCCCAGCACGGTCACGGCGCCTCCCATCGCGCCATAGCCGCCGAGGCCAAATACGGCAATCTTTAACCCGGTCATCCAGCCCAGACTCTGGACCAGGATAATCCAGCCAAGCTGACTCACTACCGAAAACCCAGCGACACCCATCAGGCCACTCGCTGACACTTTGGCAAGGCCGCTGACAATTCCGCCCTGTATCACCTGCTCAAGGAGCTGCTGACGTACCAGCGGCGCGGCTCTCGGCAGGGCCTTGCGAATATCATCGGCAAACTCTGCCTTGCGCGCATCGGGCAGTTCGTCCCACCACTTTCGTGCCCGCGCTTCAAACAGCTCGATGATAAACTCCTCGATCTCGTCAGGGCTGTGCTCGTCACCCAGTCGGTACGCGGTCCAACTCAGCGGCGTGTGGCCCGGCGTGAGCTTGTCCGCCACGTTGATCAGCAATTGCTTGTAGGGGAAACCATGCGGCCCGCGCCGCTTGAGCACCTTCATCACTGAGGAACTGGCGGTGTCACGCAAGGCTGAACTGCAGCGTTGCACCAGGGCCGCATGATCAAGCCCCTCCACCTTGCGCTCAGACACGCGCAAGCCCCCCACCAGCAGGGATTTCAGATCATTTTCCGCCAGGCTATCGAGCCGCTGCCACAGGAGATCTTCCGTCACCGCACAGGGCCTTCGCGGTGCCTGCCCAAGGCGCTCAGAAAAATCGCCGTGAAGCCGTCGCAGGTTGCATTGGTTGCCGTGCGCAGCATGTCAGGTATGCCGCCGGAGAGCGCTATCCAGGTGCCGATGAACATGGCCTGCTCATCACCTTCAAGTCCAAGTAGCGCAGAAAAAAGGGTAGAACTCCACAGCGCAGTACCCATGCCTGCAGGCAGACCGGGTGCAGCAATCGTAAACAGGACGATTGCTGGCCAGGCCACCAGCAGCACGGCCCAAGTGACCGGCAGATCAAAAACCACGGTCATTACAAAGGGTGCATAGGCTACATAGGCCAGCGCACTGGTATCCATATTGATGACGCAGCCTATGGGTATCACGAAATTAGAGACTGCCGGGTCTGCCCCGTAGCGGCGCGCGTTATCGAGATTGACGGGCAGGGTTGCCAGCGACGAGCACGTACCCGCAGCGAACAGCGCCGTGGGGAAATAGTAATCCCTGAGCACGCGGCCCACGGGCTGGCGCGCCAGAAGCTTGATCACCACCAACAGGTACAGCCCCAGCCAGGCAGCACAAAGCAGCAGGGTGTAGAGCGTCATCAGCACATAGTAGGACAGGCTTTCGGTCGCCCCGATATTCACACCCAGCGTGATGCCCAAGAAAAAGACCAGCACCGGCATCACGCGCCCTAGCAGCGGTGTCGAGCGGCTTAGCCCTTGATCAAACTGCGTCAGCAGCGTTGCCAGCATCGGCACGCGATTGGCCAGCAGGCCAGCGAGCACAGCGGCAGCGATCGCAAGCAATGGCCATGAGGCGCTGGCGTCGCTGTTGAGCAGACTCAGCATGGCGCCTGCCTGCGCCAGCAGGTCGCCCTCACGCGCTGACATCTCGATATCAAAGAGCAGGGACGAAATGACAACACCGAGGAGGCCTGCACATATTGAGGTAAGCAGGTACCAGCATACGACGGTCAGCGCGAGCCGACCGCCACGGCCCTGCTGGGTAATTTTGTGTACCGCAGGGCTCAGGGCAATGAAGATTAAAACGGGCACAACCCGGATAAAGAGCGAAAGCGCGGACTGCGTGCCCGACGCCACACCGGCAAGATGATCTCCGGCAAGGCCACCCAGGGCCAGGCCCGCCAGCAGGCTCAGCAGGGTCCAGACGTAAGCCGGCACGCGATTAAGCAATCTCTGTCTCCGGGGTGCACTGTGGTAAGCTTGCCGCGCATTTTACGCGTCAACGGTAACCATGGCCCCCGCACGTATCATCGAGGCGCCGAGCCCCATTAGACGGATCGGATCAGGCGATTTCCACCACTTTTTCGGCTATTACAACAAGAGCTGCTGGGATCGCGACGATCGTCGCGTACTGTGCAATCGCGTCGCCATGATGACGGCCGACCTGGGGCTCGATGACATCGCCGAGGTGGGCTACTACGACCTGGACAGTGATCGACCGGACGTGTTTCACAAGCTCGGTGAAACCAGTGCCTGGAACTGGCAGATGGGCTGCCAGTCACAGTGGCTGGATGGCCTGCTGGGACGGCAGGTTATTTATAACGTGCGCCGCAGCAGCCATGGCCACCCCTACCCTGACTTTGGCGCAGACATCGTCGACGCCGACAGCGGCGAGCGACGCGAACTGCCGCTGCCGGTTTACGTCACGGCACCGAACTCACATTACGCGCTGTGTGTGGACTACCGTCGCCTGTTTGTTACGCACGAGACCATCGGCTACCAGGCACAAGAGCAGTACCGCTCGCTCGAACCCGCGCCAGCCGACGACGGCATCTATCACCTCGATCTCGTCAGTGGCGCCTACGAACTGGTGTGCAGCTACCGTCGCCTACGCGACTTCCACCCGGTCGCGTCGATGGACAAGGCGCTGCACTGGGTCTCGCATATCGAGATAGCACCGGGCTCCGCCAGGGCACTGTTCTTGCACCGCTGGACCGAGCGGGTAGAAGACGAAACCTGCTTCCTGCACAGGCTGATCAGCATGAACCCGGACGGCAGCGATATGCTGCTGCTGGAATGCTCGGATCACCCCCTGCCGCAGTTACAGGCGGATTTCGACGCCAAGGCCGTCAGCACCTTTGACTACGAAAAATCTGAGTACCAGATTTCGCACCCGACCTGGCGCGACGACGAGCACATTATGGTCTGGGGCCCACACAAGGGCAGCATCCACTACCACCTGTACACCGATCGCAGTCAGCACGCCGAAATTGTGGGTGCCGATACCCTCACCGAGAACGGCCACATGACCTACGCACCCGGCGGACGCTGGATGCTCAGCGATACCTACCCGGACGATGTCACCCATGAACGGACCCTGTTCCTCTACGATACCGCCAGCCAGCGGCGCTTAGATGTGGGGCGTTTTTATGCTGATCCGGCGCTTGGCAAGATTAATCGCTGCGATCTCCACCCTCGCTGGAATCGCGCGGGCACGCAGGCCTGCATCGACTCCGTGCACGAGCATGAGCGCCAGATGTACGTGCTCGACCTCGGCGCCATGGTAGCGGGCAGCGCCGCTAAAACCTGATAAAGTGGCGCGATGAGCAAGCGCCCCAGTCCACTAGACCGCTTCGCGCGCGACCTGCCTCCCGGCGAACTCGAATGGATCGGGGTGCGCCCTGCGCGCAAGGTCAAGATGGAGAGCCTCGATCGGGCGGAAGCCGTCCCGGGCTATGGACTCGAAGGCGATCATCGAACCGAAAAGAAGCCGGGCTCCGGCCGCCAGGTGACGGTTATCTCGCGTGAATTTATCGACCAGATCGCCTACTTTCTGTCACGCGAGGCTATCGACCCCGCCCTGTTGCGTCGCAATCTTGTGGTTTCGGGCATCAACTTGAACGCCCTCAGACACCAGCGCTTTCGCATCGGCCAGGCGGTGTTTGAGGCCGGTGTGCTGTGTCACCCCTGCTCGCGCATGGAGAGTGCTCTCGGCAAGGGCGGCGTGGCGGCTATGATCGGGCACGGCGGCTTGTGCTGCAAAATCATCGAGGGCGGTTGGCTCAGCGTCGGTGATGCCGTAGAAGTGGTCGCGCCCGGGCAAAATCTCGATCTGTTTGCCGCCCAGCGCGTATAAGCCTCAATGAAAAAATCTGACTTACCCCAGAAAATCTGCCCGGTATGCCAACGCCCCTTTACCTGGCGCAAGAAGTGGCAGCGCAACTGGGAATCCGTGGTTTACTGCTCAGAGCGTTGCCGACGCAGCAAGCGCGCGTCGCGTTGAGCACCCTCATCCGGGGGAGCAGCCCAAGCGTAGCAAGAGGGAGTAGGAGGCCAGTCAATGAAGCGTGCACACCTGAGATTTTATATCCTGATGACATCACTCGCGCTGACGGCGGGTACCGCGCTCGGCTATTGGACGGGGCAAGGCTCCGCCGAAACCAGCTTCGCTAACGACTGCATAAACACTGGCGTGTTCGTGGTCTATGATCACTCAACCGAGGCCCACCGGCACTTCCACTGCTTCGAGCTGGAACGCCGGGAGGCACCGGAGGAAGTGCCAGGGCCTGAAACGCCGGTCGCGCGGGAATTCAGCGTCTAGGCAAGCAGTTCACTCAAAAAGCAGTCCACTCAAAACCTGGGGGAACCTCTGACATGGCATCGCTAAGGTCTCGACTCGAGCGGGACTTCTTTCGCACCCTGAACAGCGTGGTCGAGCCAGCGGTTCGCACGGGATTACTTTCCAGTCGACTGACGCCCACCACGCTTATCGTGCTGGAAAGCACGGGGTTCAAAAGCGGTCAGGCGCGCCGCACGCCGCTCTTTGCCAACCGCGTTGGCGGCCCCTACTTCCTGATCAGCACGGTGCGTGGCGAACGCTCCTTCTGGGTCAAGAATCTGAAGGCGCAGCCGCAGGTTCAGTTTTTTATCGGCGGCCAGGAGCGCCCGGCCGAAGCGGTCGTTATGGCAAATGACTACAGCAGCGAGCTGACCCGTGAGTTGCCAAACTACCTGTTGCCGCTGGTAGCACTGCTGGAAAGACTGGCGCAACGCGGCTGGGCCTTTGCCCTGCTCGCACCGCGCCAGGACGGCAACTAGCCCCTTGAAGCTAATCGTCTGGCTGCTGGAGGGCCTCGCTGCCGTCGTTGTACTCCTGGTCGTCGGTCTCAACATATGGGGCGCTACGACGCTTGGCACGCACAGTCCCGCGCCGGATAGCAAGCGCGACCCCGCTGCCAATCGTGTCGTCATGGTACTGGGTGCGACCGGCTCAGTGGGCGACGGCCTGCTCAAGGCCGCGATGGAAAGCCCCGAGGTCGATACGGTGTACGCGCTTACGCGACGCATGTCACCGCGCCTGGAGGCGGGAAGAGCTTCGGGGCGAGTTACGGTCATTCTGCACGAGGACTTCACCGACTACGGCACGCTGGCAGCGGAGCTCGCCGCCACCAATACCGTACTATGGGCTCTCGGCACCACATCGATGGGAACGGACCCCGAGCTCTACCGTCACATCCACGAGGATTTCCCCGTAGCCTTTGTCAGGGCCTGGCTCGCCGCAAGAGAGAGCCAGGGCCCAATGGCTTTCCACAACGTCACAGGCATGGGTACGGGGGAAGAACAGGATGCTCGCTGGGCACAGGATAAGGGGCGTGCGGAACGACGCGTCGCCGAGATGGCCGCGGGCACAAGCCTGCGCACTTTTGGTCACCGCTCTGCCTGGATTCGGCCGACGGACGAAAATGCAGGCGCGGTCGTTTTTCTCGCTGAGCCGCTCTTCGTTATCGGTCACCTGGTGATCCGCGGCATCGACCTTGGCCGCGCGATGCTGGAGATCAGCGCACGCACTCAAGAGCTTTCCAACGGCGCACTGATCGACAACAGGGATGCACGTGAATACGCGGCAGCCTACCGCCGCTACCACAACCTCGACTAGTGCAATCAGCGCGCTCGGCCGCCAGGGCAGGTAATGCGCTGCCGGGGCGAGTACGGTGGCAAACTCTTCAGCTTCTGGCAAACTGACAGCCCTTATAACCGCCGCCACACCGCGCCCTATGCCGAGCCCCATCTCTGAGAACGTACTGGAAAATCTGAGCTTTCTCGCCGCTGAGGTCGATGCGCAGATGCGGCATCTCGAGAATTTTCTGGCTGAGCCCTCAGCCGTCAACTACCGCAAAATTATCGACCGTTCGGGCTACGTCAGTAACCTGCGTATCCGTATCCAGAATGGCTGCGCACAGAGCCTGGCGGGTAAGCGCGGCAGCAGCGCACGGCTGGCCCTGAACAGCGTAGGCCTGATCGCCACAGACCTCGAGCGTATGACCGAAAAGTGCCGCGATGCCGTGAATCAGCTCGAGGGCATCGCCGAGCTCTCACTGGTCCACCCGCAGGCCTGCAGGCGCCTGCTCAAGAATGCTCGCAAGGGGGTCCGCATGATCGAGCCCGCCATTAAAAGTCAGGACAGCAGTAAGGCCGTTGCCCTGGCGCGCATCCCGGCGCGGATGGATGCAGCCTGCGACGGCCTGGTAGCGGGCTATGTCAAGGCGCTCAAGGGGCGCAGCAGCACAGAGCGCACACAGGAGCTGACCCGCGCGTTATTTATGGCGCAATCACTGCGGCAAACAGGCGATTCTCTGCGCCGCGCCAGTGAGTCAATCCTTAGCATGAATCTGGGCCAGAGCATCAGCTTTGAGCGCTACAGCGCGCTGCAGTCACTGCGCGACAAGCTACCGGGCAGCGAAGAACTCGCGATTACCAGCGTGGCTGAAACGCGCTCAGGCAGCGCGGTGGCAGGCCTCGCCAGCGACCAGAAGGGCGATAACACGCTGGCGATTCTCAAGGATGGACAGAAGCACAAGCTGAAGGCCGAACGCGCCGGTGTGCAAAGCTGGCACGAGGTCTATCCAGGACTGGCTCCGCGCATTCTGGCCTACCGCAAGCGGGGCGAGTCGGCGGCGTTGCTGATCGAGCACCTGTCGGGCCTGACCTTCGAGCAAATCGTGCTCAATGAATCCAAGGACCTCCTCGACGAAACGCTGAAGCGCCTCGGTAAAACCCTCCGCTCGGTGTGGCGGGAAACACGATCACGAAAGGCCTGCTCTGCCGGCTTCATGCAGCAATTGGAAGCACGATTGCCGGCAGTTTATGACGTGCACCCTCATTTTTACCACGGCAAGACCACGCTATGCGGCTTGGCCGTACCGTCCTACCAACAGCTCATGCGTCAAGCCAGGCGTCGAGAGAAATCACTCAAGGCACCCTTCTCTGTCTACATACACGGCGACTTTAACGTCGATAACATCATCTATGACCCCGCGGAGAAACGCATAAACTTTATCGACCTGCACCGCTCTCGCCATATGGACTACGTGCAGGATGTATCCGTGTTCATGGTCTCCAACTATCGCCTGCAGGTCACCGACGCCGCCGTCAGGGATCGCACCACCTATGCCGCACTGAAGTTCTATGAGCAGTCGCGCAACTTCGCCCGCCGGGAAAAAGACTCAGCCTTCGAATTGCGCCTGGCTCTCGGCCTCGCGCGCTCCTTCGCCACCTCTACGCGCTTCATATTAGACAAACCTATGGCTACCGGTATGCTCCTGCGGTCCCGCTACCTGCTGGAACTATTTTTAAGCCACGGCGAACGTAAGCCTTCCAGCTTCCGCCTGCCGCTCGAGGAGATATTCCGTGACTAACATGCGTATCGGTGTGATTGGCATACCCGGCAAATGGTCAACTGAGGCACTGGCAGACGCGCTTGAAGCGCGCACGGACTATCGCCGGGTCATGGATATGGCGGATATCCGACTGGACCTGAATACGATGCAGTTAATGCACCGCGAGCAGGATCTGTGTGAGCTCGACGGCCTTGCGGTAAAAAAAATCACCCAGGAGTATTGCCCGAACACCCTTGACCGCCTGGAACTGCTCCGCGTGGCGGAAGGCCGCGGCGTGCGTGTCTTCAGCCCGGCGCTAAACATGTTAAGGCTGGTCGACCGGCTCAGTTGCACCGTCACGTTGCGCAACCACGGCATTCCGATGCCCGAAACCGTGGTCACCGAGAACATCGAACAGGCCGTCGCCACAGTGCAGTCCTTCGGCAGCGCAATCTTTAAACCTTTATTCTCCACCACGGCAAGAGGCATGGAACTCTTGGATCGGGGTATAGGCGAGCAAGCGTTACGCTCCGCGATAACAGCCTTTGCGGAGACCAATCCGATGATGTACATCCAGCGCAGGCTGGATCTCGCTGGGCGCGATCTGGGGCTCGTCTTCGTCGGCGGCGGCTACTATGGCGCCTACGCCCGCGTGTCACATAACGACGCCTGGAACACCACGATCAACAGCGGAGGCACCTATAGAGCCGCCGATCCCGGCGCGGAAATCATCGAGTTGGCCAGCAGCGCACAGGCGCCATTCGAACTGGACTTCACCACTGTCGACGTGGCCGAGTCCAGCGACGGTCCGATCGTCTTCGAAGTCTCAGCCTTCGGCGGTTTCCGAGGCGCCCGGGAGGGCGCCGGGCTGGACGCCGCGGGTGCCTATGCCGAACTTATCCTCAAAAGCCTTAAGTCTGGCCCGTGAGCGAGATAGCAGCCCTCGCCAGGGAGCTGCGGTCAGAACAGGATGCGCCGGGTGCATCGCTGTTCCTGGACCTCGGCGGCTACACAATCGCTATAGGCAGCAACAGCGACCTGCTACTGCAGCGCCTTGGCGACTATTTTGCGGAAATCGTCTGCCGCCCGGAGGCGCCAGATATCGTGGTCGAAGCGCTGGAAGGCCCACCACTGGGGCTGCCATATGACTTCAGCGACTGGCGACGCGACCCGGGCAAGGTGGGCCGCAAGGACTCCTTCTACGATCTGCCCGGTGCGCGCCTGATTCGCAAGGTCCGCACCGGTATGGTGTTCCTGCAAAGCCAGGATTTCCGTATCGCATCCGGGCCTTGCCTGGCAAACGACAACCAGGTCATCAACTTCGTTATCAACCAATACATGACATGGCTGCAACAGCAGGAGTGGTTGATCTGTCATGCCGCCGCGCTTGGCAGTGAGCGCGGCACGTTGGCCCTCGCGGGGCTCTCAGGTGGCGGCAAGTCGACGCTGATGCTGCGTGCAATGGAGCAGTCTGGTACCACCTTCATCAGCAATGATCGCCTCTTCCTCAAGCGCGAGGGGAGTGGTGATATCGAGGCCAGGGGAGTGCCCAAGATGCCACGCATCAACCCCGGCACTATCGTCAACAACCCTCGGCTCTGGCCTCTGGTCAGTGATGAGCAGCGCGCAGGCTGGGCGGCACTGCCGCCTGACCAACTGTGGCCCCTGGAGGAAAAGTACGACGCCCCCATCGCACCGCTGTTCGGACAGCAACGTAGCGCGGCCGCGGGCAGACTGTTGGCGCTGTTGATCCTGAACTGGCGCTGGGATGACCCCAAAGAGACGCGGCTGGCGCCAGTCAGTCTGGCAGAACGACCGGATCTCCTGCCCGCTATCATGAAAAGTCCGGGGCCCTTCTACCAGCTCGCCAACGGCAGCTTTCACGACCAGATGATCTCCCCCGATCCCGGCGCCTATCTCGATCTGCTGTCGGGCACACCCGTCTTTGAAGCCAGTGGCCGCGCAGACTTCGACCTGGCGCAGCGCTTCATTGCGGAGCACATTCTGTGCAACGCCTGATCGTCGCTCTGGTTCGGCACGGGGAGTACCACCAGCTTCCTGACACCCCCAGTGCTCACCAACCCTTTCCCCTGAATGCCAACGGACAGGCACAGGCAGTCAATGGCGGCAGGGAAATTGCCGCTTGGCTGGCCCGTGAGAATCTGCAGCTGTCACCGGAGATCGACTGTTCGGACCTGCTGCGCGCATGGGAAACCGCCGACCTGATCGCAGGTGAACTGGGTGAACCCCGACTGCGCGCCTTCTCGCAACTGGCGGAACGTTGCGTCGGCAGCGCCGCAAACCTGACAATCGCAGAAATCGAGGCCATCGTCGCCGAGGATCCTCGCTGCGAGCCGCTACCCGCCGATTGGAAGCGCAACAGTTACTTCAGGCTACCGCTGCCCGGCAGCGAATCCCTGATGGCTGCAGGCGAACGCGTAGCAACACACATCCGCGCCCGCATGCAGGAAGTCGCCAGCGGCAACGCCCGTGATGTGCTGAAGATCTTCGTGGGACACGGTGCCGCCTTCAGGCACGCCGCCTATGCGCTTGGTGCCATGGAGTTCGAGGATATCGCGCGCCGCAGCATGTACCACGCGCGTCCGATTTACTTTGACTACGACCCTGCCACTGGTGCCTGTGCACAGATCGACGGCGCCTGGAAAGTGCGCGACGACGCCTCAATAGACTGAGCCTGTCACACTGCTGCCATAAACTTGCCATATAACTGTAACCTATGGCGGGACGGCAATCAGGGGCTGTGAGCGCATGAACAGGGCATATCAGGAAGAAGCATGGCTGCCCGGCGGCAGTGCATCCGTTGATCCACAGTGCGCGACGCCCTGGGCCATGACCGGCGTACTGCGCACTGCAACCCACTACCGAGGGCTGCGCTGGCCCAAGCGCGAGGTCTTTTTCATCGCCGACCCACACGCCGACGCCGAGGCTTTCGTGGCGTCGCTACTGGCGAGCGGCGGTGTGCGCGCCAGCCGCAAAACGCCGGGCTTCAAGCTGACGGGCAGAGGTCGCAAGGGCCACTTCATTATCGGCGGCGACTGCCTCGACAAGGGCCCGCACAACCTCGAGCTATTGCGAGCTATCCGCGCTCTAAAGAAGAGCGGCGCCCGCCTCACATTGATTGCCGGCAACCACGACCTGCGCCTGCTGATGGCACTGCGCAGCCTCGACAAGCGCGAGGTGCTTACTGAACATCTGTTCGTCCGCATGGGGGCAAAGGGCCTGCCGCTGCTGCGCGAAGTCTGGGATGAGCACCTTGCCGACAACCCAAAGGCGCTGCGCAAGGTGCCAAGCGCCAGCGTCTGCCGGGCCAGGCTATTCCCTCAGAAAGACTGGTTCGAGCGCTTCCCGAGACGCGCCGGTGGCGCGCTCTCAGAAGCGGGCCTGGCCAAGGAAGTCGCCAAAGTCCGCAGCAAGCTCGCCTCTTTCGAAACGGATTGCCATCGCGCCGGGCTCAATATGCGCCAGCTCTACGCTGCGGCCATGAAAGCGCGCAAGCTCTTCCTGAAACGTAAGGGCAAGTACGGCTGGTTCTTCGACGAGCTCAAGCTACTGCACCGCGAGGGCTCATGCCTGTTCGTACATGCAGGCGTCGATGACCGAATTCTGCGCAAGTTGCGCGAAAAAGGCCCTGGCTACATCAACCGTCAGTATCGCAAGGCACTGCGCGAGGACCTGTTCGCGTTCTACCACGGGCCACTGGCTAACGTGCTGCGTACCAAATACCGCGCGGAAGAGCTGCCTCTGACGGATAAGGGCGCGCGCCACTTCTACCGCATGGGCCTGCACTTTGTCGTACACGGGCACCGCAGCAACACGCAGGGACAGCGCCTGATGCTGCGCGGCGGCATTCTACACGTAGAGAGCGATACCACCCTGAATCGGAACTCCCGCGCAATGGAGGGCCTGCGGGGTGCGGGCGCCGGCGTGACGGTGATACAGCCACGGGGTAGGATACTGGGCATCAGCGCGGACTATCATCGCATCAAGTGCTTCAAACCCGCCCACTACCTGCGCCCAGGAGCCCCCCGATATCATGGAACCAGTGCACAAGAGCTTTCGTCACGAGTCACTGCAGGATGCTGATAGCATCCAGGGTATTCTCGAATCCATCTGTACCGGGCTGGCCAAGGGCAAGCTGAAATTCAGCGATGAACAGGGTCAAATCGTATTGAGCCCCAGAGGCCTTCTAAACCTCAAGGTGACTGCGTCAGAGGACGGCGCGGAGAAGCGGCTGAGCCTGCGTATCAGCTGGCACGATGACCGCGATGAAAAAGCCAGTGGCAAGCTGAAGATCAGCTGAGCCGCTATCGCAGCGCTACATCATTCCCGGCTCGACATCGAAGAAGGGCGGTCGCCAGGTCGACCCGGTGGTCTGGCCTGCGTCGACAACCAGCGTATGGCCGCTGACGTAGCGCGACTCGTCCCCCAACAGATAGAGAATGGCATTGGCCATGTCCTCGGCCACCGGGGCAAATCCCAGGGGCGAATCCTCGGCGATGTTATCGGTAATTTCCTCGACACTGTTATTGGTCAGACTGGCGGTCATCGGCGTTACGGTACTGCCGGGTGCCACGGCGTTAACGCGTATGCCAAAGCCGGACAGTTCAGCGGCGGCAGACTTGGTCAGACCAACGACCCCATGCTTGGCCATGGTATAGA
Source organism: Pseudomonadota bacterium (assembly GCA_038748065.1). Taxonomy (GTDB): domain Bacteria; phylum Pseudomonadota; class Gammaproteobacteria; order Pseudomonadales; family Halieaceae; genus JBCDJG01. The sequence goes on along the minus strand of JBCDJG010000003.1, from coordinate 65,473 downwards.
CATGGGGGCCCAGGCCACCAATCATCCCCGCGGTGCTGGCGATTGATACAATTGCGCCGGCGCCATGGGGTTTCATTGCTCTTGCTGCCGCCTGTACACCGAGAAAGACCGCCCGCGACAGAATCGCCATGGTGCGATCATAGTCCTCAATGGGTGTATCGAGTATCGAGCCGATCGCACCGATAATGCCGGCGTTATTGACCATACCCGTCAGCGGACCAAAACGCGCCTCCGCTAGGCCAACGGCACCCGCTATTTGGGTGGATTCGGTAACATCTGTAGCGTAGAAGGCCGCTTGAGCGCCCAGTTCTTCGGCAAGCTTCTTACCCTTTACTTCCTGAATATCCGCAATAACGGCTGAACCGCCGCGAGCAAGCACACCGCGTACGGTCGCTTCACCGATGCCGCTGGCACCCCCTGTGACAACCACGTTCACCTGGCATTCTCCTTATTGACGTTTTGGCCAAGTGTACGCTACTCGATATTGATATCGAGATCCTCTATTTCCCGCACGCTATCCCTGACCTCGGCAGGCAAGCCATCTTCCGAATCATCTAAGAGCATCTCAGCGCCAAACACGGCGCCCGGCAACACAAAAAACACCGCTGCAAGATAGCCGATTGCCCAACCGCGATTCTGCTCAACCTTGCGGCCAAGCCACTGGGCCGACCAGACGGGCGTCTCCCGTAACCAGGGCAAGAGCAAAAACAGAGCGACGCCGATCACGTTGTAGAGCAGGTGGACGAGAGCGATCTGCAGGGCAAAGAACTGGTTCTCACCCGTAACCGCAGTCGCAGCCAACAGCGCCGTAATGCAGGTTCCGATGTTAGCCCCCAGGGTAAAAGGATAAACCTGCCGGGTTGTCAGCACGCCGGCGCCGGCCAGCGGCACTACCAGACTGGTGGTGGTGGACGAGGACTGCACCAGCACGGTGACGACGGTGCCGGAGGCAACGCCGGTCAAGGGCCCGCGCCCGATGGCCACATCGATAATGCCACGCGCCTTGCCGTCCATTACCGCCCGCAGCATCTTGCCAAGGTAAATCACCGAGGCCATCACCATCGCTATACCGGCAGCAATTGCCAGCAGCGCGCCGATCGTGTCAGGCAGCCCGTCAAAAATGCCAACGATAGACTTCGATACCGGCTTGGTGATCATGCCCAGGATGTTCACGTCGCTCATGGAAGCGTCGACATCGCCGCTGAACCAGCCCGCCATCACACCGCCCATTTTTTCCAGCGGACTGAACATGATTTCTATTGGCAGGAACAGCACGATGCTGTAAAGATTGAAGAAGTCATGGACGGTGGCCGCCTCGAAAGACTTGCTGAAGGCGCCGCGCTCCCGCAGGTTGCCGAGACTGACGATAGTGTTGGTGATCGTGGTGCCCATGTTGGCGCCCATGATCATGGGCACCGCTGTCGCAACTGGCATACCACCCGCGACGAGACCAACGATGACCGAGGTCACCGTACTGGAGGATTGCACCAGAGCAGTGGCAAGTACGCCCAGAATGACTCCGACGATCGGATTGCTGGCAAAGGCGAAAATCTGCGCGGCACCGTCGGCGCCCCCGGAAATCCACTTGAAACCCGCGCCGATGACGCCCACGCCAATCAGCAACACATAGATCAAGCCAACGACACCACTCCAGAGTAACAGGTGGTTCGGGCCGGATTCTTTAGTCACAATACGACGTTCCAGGACGGATCTTCAGGCCGGCCAGTGTACAGACCTCTACATGACAGTTTCGTGACAAGCCCTGCCCTGCCGACCCTCCTGTGCCTGGCCATATTCTGTCTGCCCACGACCGTCCACGCCCACCTGCCAGAGCTCTACGGACGCGAATATCGCCGCGTCGATCCGCTCGCCGAGATTATCCCCAACCGCGCCCTGGATGCGGGGCCGTCGACCCTCCCCAGCGAAGAAGAGAAGGCGATCGCGGCGCTGCTCGATGCGGCAGAATCCAGGGGCGGAGCCTACGACCAGGGTCAGGCGGACCCGCTGATCAACCTGGCACAGCTGCGACTGGCACGCGATGACGCGTCTGGCGCAGCCGAGGCCTATCGGCAGGCCATTCATCTGGTGCGCGTGAATGAGGGCCTGTACAGCCGCGGGCAACTCCCCCTGCTGCGCGCCCTGATGGCCCTGTACCGAGAGGCCGGCAACCTTCCCGCGCTCGGCGATGCAGCCGGCTATTACTTCCGCGTGCTCAATCCGGCCGCGCAGGATCTGTCCGGCGAGAATCTTGTGCGCAGCCTCGAGTACCTGCGCTGGGAGCGAGAGATATACGCCTCAAGACGCGATGGTGAGCAGCTGCCACATCTGTTACGGGCTTATCGCGCCAATGAGGCACTGCTGTCACAGGCGGCAGGCGAAAGCGATGCCAATGCCTACCTGGAACTGGTATTCAGTCAGATGCGCAACCTCTATCTCATTCTTGGTGAAAAGCCGCTGGAAATGAAGGCCGATACACGGACGCCAACCGAGACTGCCTTGAACGGCATCCAGCGCACCGGGCAGAGCACTGGCGTCAAGCTGTTGGAGAGCGCTCTGGCCTGGCTGGACGATACCACCAGCGTGACGCAGGCCCGGGTCTATCTGGAGCGCGGCGACTGGTATCAGTGGAACGGGCAGTCGCGCCGGGCAGGCGCCGCCTATGCCGAGGTGGTCGCACTGTTAAGCAAGGCCGGAGAGGAGGCGTTGCTGGCGGACTGGCTGGGTGAAGCCATCGAGATACCGGATGAACGCGATTTGTGGCCTCTCTTAACCGAGGAAAGCCGCCGGCCGCCGGTCGTAGTTGAGGCGCGCTACCGTGTAACCGCCTCTGGCGACGTCCGTAGCGTCAGCGTGACAACTGCGCGGGAGGAAGACGAGTGGCAGGCCAATCGCGTGCGCCGCATGCTGCTTGATACCCACTTCCGGCCGCGTATCGGGCCCTTGGGGCCGGAACCGACCCCGGAAGTAACGCGGTATTACCGGCTGCTTAACCTGCGGTAAAGCTTATTAAGCCTGAGCCAGGGGCAGAGCCCGAGCTAGCCGTACAGCCTGCGATAGCGCCACCGCGCCCAAAGGCGATAGCCAATCTCTGCGAACTGCCGTATGACCGGCAGCAAGAGCAGACGCCAGGCCCAAGCGTGGCGCGTATGCTGCCACGCCGCCACATTAGCCTCCAGGCCTACCAGCAGTTCTCCGTCGGGGCTCTGGTAATGCAGATTTTCCAGCAGCTCCCGTCGCGAGGGGCCTTCCTCACTCTCGGGCAGGGTATGCACGTCAGTGAGTGTCAAACCCTCGGCCATCGGCCCAAGTTTGTCCATCTCCCGCGTGCACAAGGGGCATGCGCCATCGTAGTACAGTGTGGCAGTGGCCGCTGCAGGCGCTGCGGCGGAGAGTTCTTCCGCCTCAGTGCACTTTGGCTTGGTTGAGGTCACTTACCAGCGACTCCCGCACGTTATCTTCGAGCCAGAAGCCCTTGATCGGATACGCGTCGTGATCGATGCCTGCGCTGATAACCTCGCCCTGTCGGGCCGCGGTAATCATTTCAGGCGTCAGCTCGAAGCGCAGAAAGTGGACCGAGGAGGTTTTATCAGCACGCTCGCGATCGATGTCCTCATCAGCGATGGGATAAATCCGGTCGCAATTTCCGACCTGCAACCAGACCTTGTCTTCAATACCGATCATCTCACCGAGGCGAACGGCACGCTCGCCAGGGTCGACGTACTCGATCATGAAGGTGGCCTTCCAGTTGTGGCCGTCGGGAATCAGGGGGTTGTAGGCATCCAGCTCTTCCCGGATGCCCGCCGCTTCAAACACTTTCTCGATGCGCAGCATTTCCTGAATCTGGTATTTAATCGTTAGCGCGTCCTCAAAAAAGAGGCGCGCATTTTCACCCAATGCGACCTGACGGGACTTTTTGTGCTGAATCACTTTGGCGCGAAAGCCGGGCCGTTCCTCAGCGTACTCTTCCAGCGACCACAGGTCGGCGCGGGTCAGTTGTGGCATACCATTCTCCGGATACAACATATTTACACTCCTGCTCAAAGGCCATAGGCCATCCGTAGCAGGGTCATGGGGTGCGATGCCTGATCTACCTTCTCTGATAGATGGGCGATCTGCTGGGCGGCCATCGGGCAGTCACTTATAAAGTGATCGGGCTCCTGTTGGTCCACCTTGCGCACCACCGGACGGGCAATCTTGACAGATTTCGCGCGCGTTTCCGACTTGACGGCATAGGTACCGTCATGACCGGAGCAGCGTTCCTGGGCGCTTACCGCGGTATCCTGGACCAGCTGCAGCACATCACGGGTTTTCAGGCCGATATTCTGTACGCGCTGGTGGCAGGCCACCTGGTAAGCAATGTCGCCCAGGGCGTGGGGGAACTCGACCTTGAGCGCCCCGCCCTTGTGCCGCTTCCACAGGTACTCGAAGGGGTCGAAGAAGGCGCCTTGCACCTTTTCGACGTCTTCGTCATCCGGATAGAGAAGCGGCAGCTCCTGCTTGTACATCAATACGCAGGAAGGGATCGGAGCGATCAAATCGAAACCCTCGTCTACCAATTTTGCCAAAATCGGAATGTTCGCTTCCTTCAGCTTGTTGACAGAATCCAGGTCACCCAGCTCCAGCTTGGGCATGCCACAGCACGCTTCCTTGGGCACCATTTCAATGTGAATTCCGTTGTGCTGGAAGACCTTGATGAAGTCTTCACCGATCTCAGGGCTGTTGTAGTTGCCATAGCATGTCGCATACAGGGCGACCTTACCGCTGGTATCACCCACGGCGCTGGGCTCGATGGTCTGCAGCAAAGGCTTGGCGCGCTTGTGCAAGGTTTTGGAATGAAACTTCGGCACGGGCGCATCGTGGTGGATACCCATCGTCGACTCTATCGCCTTGCGGGCCGGGGCCCAGCTATTAACGGCGTTCACGGTCACGTCGACCAGTGGTATGGAGGTCATACCAAACACCGTATCAGTGCTGGTCAGTACCTTGTCTCGCAGTCTTGCGCCATTCTCGCGGAAGTTTAAGGCCTTGGCGCGCAGCATGAGGTGCGGGAAGTCGACGTTCCACTCGTGGGGCGGTACGTAGGGGCACTTGGTCATGTAGCACAGATCACAGAGGTAGCACTGCTCTACGACCTTGTTGTAGTCCGCCTTGTCGACGCCGTCGACCTCCATGGTGTCTGACTCATCCACAAGGTCGAACAGGGTGGGAAAGGAATCGCAGAGGCTGACGCAGCGGCGGCAACCATGGCAGATGTCGTAGACGCGTTCGAGCTCGGCCTCGAGCTTTTCCTTGTCCCAGAAGTCGTCGGATTGCCAGTCAACAGGATGGCGCGTGGGTGCCTCAAGGCTGCCTTCTCTCACGATGGGCTCCTCGGTTCAGGGTCGGATTTGAGACGGGGCGGGCGAGACCCGCCCCGGGTCGAGGTTTGCTAAACGATCAGGCGTCCAGGTTATCCAGAGCCTTTTGGAAGCGATTGGCGTGGCTTCGCTCAGCCTTGGCCAGGGTTTCCATCCAGTCGGCAATCTCGTCGAAGCCCTCGTCGCGGGCGGTCTTGGCCATGCCCGGGTACATGTCGGTGTACTCATGGGTCTCGCCGGCGATCGCCGCCTTCAGGTTATCTTCGGTGCCGCCGATGGGCAGACCCGTCGCAGGATCGCCCGTTTCCTCGAGGTACTCCAGGTGACCGTGAGCGTGGCCGGTTTCACCTTCTGCCGTGGAGCGGAAGACCGCGGCAACATCGTTGTAGCCTTCCACATCCGCTTTTGCGGCAAAGTACAGATAGCGGCGGTTAGCCTGTGACTCGCCGGCAAATGCGTCTTTCAGATTTTGTTCGGTTTGGCTGCCTTTCAATGACATGTGTCGATTCCTCCAGTTATACACGAGACACTCGCGGCGTCTCTCCTTGTTCTACTGACAGTAGACTACATTGGATCAACACTCAACCACACCGCGCCTGTCATTCTGTACTGTTATATAAGCACCAGATTATCCCGGTGGATTAATTCCTCGTCCCCACCGTAACCGAGAATCGTTTCGATTTCCGCAGACGCCGAACCCATGATTTTGCGCGTTTCGTCCGCATTGTAATTGACCAGCCCCCGGGCTACTTCGCGGCCCTGCGAATCGCGGCAGGACACCATGTCACCGCGTGCAAAGGTACCGCTTACGGCGCGAACACCAACCGGCAAAAGGCTGCGGCCGGAGTCGAGTAGAACCTTCACCGCACCCGCATCAAGTTCCACGCTGCCCTGAATCTGGACCATGGAAGCAAGCCACTGCTTACGCGCATTCTGAGGTCGTTTACCGGTACGTAGCCAGCTGCCCTCGGGCTCGCCCGCCGCTATCAGCGCAAGCACCTCCGGGACGCGACCGCTGGCGATAACTGTCTCGGTCCCGGAGCGCGCGGCCAAGCGCGCAGCACGCAGCTTGGTCACCATACCGCCGCGCCCCAGTGCGCCGCCATCGCCGGCCATGGCATCCAGCTCCGGCGCGTTAACGTCGCTCTCACTGATCAGTTCCGCATCGGGGTTGTGCCGAGGGTCCTCCCGGAATAGACCGAGCTGATCCGTCAGCAAGACCAGGGCATCGGCATCAATCAGGTTGGCGACCAGTGCCGCGAGGGTATCGTTATCACCAAAGCGAATTTCCTCGGTGACCACGGTGTCATTCTCGTTGACAATGGGCACCACGCCCATGCCAAGCAGGGTATTTAGCGTGCCCCGCGCATTCAAATAGCGGTCTCGCGCAATCACGTCATCGTGACCAAGCAGCACCTGCGCGGTCGTGATGCCATGCGTGCGAAAGGCCGCTTCGTAGCTTTGCACCAATGCCGACTGTCCAACTGCGGCGGCGGCCTGTAATTCATGCAGGGCGCGGGGCCTCTCCGCCCAGCCCAGGCGCACAATGCCGGCGGCTACCGCGCCGCTGGACACGAGGACCACTTCGGCACCGCCCTGTCGCAGGGTATTAAGCTGCGCCACAAGATCCGTGATGACCCGCTCATCGAGGCCGCGGCCATCGTCGGTCAGCAGGGCGCTGCCCACCTTCACCACCCAACGGCGAGCTGCTTTGATGTCCGCGCGTGTGCTCATCAGGGCCGGTACTCCACCTCAACGTCGTCTTCGTCGAAGTCGTCGTCACCGAGGTCGTCGTCACTTTGTTCATTGTCAACGTCCCCCTCAAGGGCTTCGAGGTAGCGACGGCCGCGCAATTCCGCGATGCGTTCGCGCGCCTCGCGCTGCATGTCGGACTGGATCCCGGCCTCCTCCTCGGCCAGCGACGGATCGGCACGCTCAGCCTCACGCTGCGCCTCCAGCAGGGCTATCAGATCCTGACAAACGCGCTCGCAGCCTTCACCGCTGATAGCACTGATTTCATAAACCGGCCCATCGAAGGCCAGGCCGCTGAGCAGCGCCGACCGGCGCTCAGCAAAGGTTTCGTCGTCCACCAGGTCACGCTTGTTCAACAACAGCCAGCGCGGGCGCTGTGCGAGGGTCGGGCTGAAGCGTTGCAGCTCACGCACAATCGACAGGGCCGCATCGGCCGGCTCAACCCCATCAAAGGGCGCCATATCGACGATATGCAGAAGGATTCGATTACGGGTCAGATGCTTCAAGAAACGGATGCCAAGCCCGGCGCCATCCGAAGCGCCCTCGATTAAGCCCGGGATATCCGCCACCACAAAGCTGCGATGCGCATCCACCTTAACCACCCCGAGGTTAGGCACCAATGTCGTAAAAGGATAATCCGCCACCTTTGGCTTGGCCGAGGATACGGCCCGAATAAAGGTGGATTTGCCAGCGTTGGGCAGGCCCAGTAGGCCAACGTCCGCCAGCACCTTCAATTCCAGTTTGAGATTGCGGACCTCGCCCTCGCTGCCGTCCGTGGTCTGGCGGGGCGCCCGGTTGGTGCTGGACTTGAAACGCGTATTGCCGAGGCCGTGAAAACCCCCTTGAGCCACGACCAGCGAATCGCCGTCATCTCCCAGGTCACCGAGTATCTCTCCGGTGTCTTCATCGAGAATGGTGGTGCCCATCGGCACCTTCAGCACCAGGTCGTTTCCGCTTTTGCCGGTGCAGTTACGTCCATTGCCAGACTCGCCGCTCTCGGCCCGGTAGGTCCGGACGAAGCGGTAGTCCACCATGGTGTTGAGGTTGCTGTCAGCGCGCAAAATCACGCTCCCGCCGTCGCCGCCGTCACCCCCATCAGGGCCGCCTTTAGCAACATACTTCTCACGCCGGAAACTGAGGCAGCCATTGCCCCCCTTCCCAGCGATCACCTTGATCGTCGCTTCGTCTACAAACTTCATTTCGCTGTCATTCTATATGTTTTCAGTTTCTTGCATATTCCCACCGGTCCGGGCGTCTGGGGCTTCCTCTAAAAGACGCCGTAAACCCGTCCATGGGGGCTTATGCTCGCCATCCATGGCTCACATACTTTTAGAGGAAGCCCCAGACGCCCGGACCTCCGACAGTGATAGCACCTCAGCATTGATGTCTATGCAGGGCTGCTATCGTGGCAGCAACTGTTGCGACTGAGTCCACCATCGTTAAGCCGAAGACTTCTGGTTGCCTGAACCCAGAGCGCGATGTGAGGGCGGGAGCTGGGGGGCTTCTTTCAGGACCGTGTGAGCCATGGATGGCTCACTCGAGCCTACATGGATGTATTCACGGCGAGTCCTGAAAGAAGCCCCCCAGCTCGTGCCCGTGAATCCACGCACGTTCTGCTCAAGCAAAAAAAAGCCCCGAACCAAGTCGGGGCTTTTTCATATCTTGCTGGTGATCAAGCAGTCACGACTTGCACGAATTTGCGGCTCTTCGGGCCTTTCGTGACAAACTCGACTTTGCCGTCTGCAGTGGCGAACAACGTATGGTCTTTGCCAATGCCAACATTGGGGCCCGCGTGGAACCGGGTTCCGCGCTGGCGCACGATGATGTTGCCAGCGAGGACGTCTTCGCCGCCAAAGCGCTTGACGCCAAGGCGTTTGCTCTCGGAATCGCGTCCGTTACGGGTGCTACCGCCTGCTTTCTTGTGAGCCATTCTTCAAACCCTCCTGTTACGCCGAGATACCGGTGATCTTGACCTCGGTGAACCACTGGCGGTGGCCCGTTTCTTTCCGATGGTGCTTGCGGCGGTTGAACTTAACAATCTTGACCTTCTGGTGACGGCCGTGGGCCACGACTTCCGCGGTGACCTTGCCGCCGTCAACGACCGGGGTGCCGATCTTGACGGACTCGCCTTCACCCACCAACAGCACTTTGTCGAACTCGACACTGTCGCCGGTGGCGGCTTCAATCTTTTCCAACTTGAGGGTCTCGCCCTCTTCTACACGGTGCTGCTTGCCACCGGCTTCGATTACTGCGTACATTCCTTTTCTCCGTTCAATTAGCCTGCTCGCTGTTAGAAAAAACCTTTGGATTCAAGGGGGCAGAGCCAGGCACAAACAGTTACCTCAAATGAGGGCCGCGATTTTACGCAAATCACTTCTCCTGGGCAAGGGTTATTTTCTGGCAAAAACAAGGGCTTATGGCCGCATTGCTTGACCTGTCGGGCACTCCACCCTAGCATGCCCCTCCGATGCAGGAACTCCACGCTACAGTCGCCGCTGAATTCGAGCAGGTTAACGCCCTGATCATCGAACAGCTGCACTCGAATGTCGATATGGTGGAGAACATCGGCCACTACATAGTCGATGCGGGCGGCAAGCGCCTGCGCCCACTCTTGACCCTTCTGACCGGCGCCGCATTGGGCGGCTGCAAGCCCGAGCACGTCAAACTGGCCGCCGTGATCGAGTTCATCCATACGGCAACCCTGCTGCACGATGACGTGGTGGATATCTCCAGCCTGCGCCGGGGCCGACTGACGGCGAATGCCGAGTTTGGCAATGCGCCAAGCGTGCTGGTCGGCGACTTCCTGTACACGCGGGCGTTTCAGCTCATGGTACAGCTGGCGGATATGGACATTCTCGATCACATGGCCGATACCACCAACACCATCGCAGAGGGTGAGGTTTTGCAGCTGGTAAGGGCCGGCGATGCCGACACGACAGAAGCTCAGTACCTGGACGTTATTACCCGCAAAACCGCCATTCTTTTTGCTGCCGCCTGCTACTCGTCGGCTACGCTAAGTGGCACCCAGCCCGGGCAGCGCGATGCGCTGCAGACTTTTGGCCTCAACCTGGGTATCGCCTTCCAAATGATTGACGACGTCCTCGACTATGAGGGCGACCCAGCGGCCATGGGGAAAAACGTCGGTGACGACCTCACCGAGGGCAAGCCCACCCTGCCGCTGATCTATACGCTGGCCCATGGCACTGCGAGTGAACAGGATGTGGTGCGCGAGGCCATCACTCAGAAAAGCGCGGCGAATATCGACGCCGTACTGGCGGCGGTCAACCGCTGCGGCGCACTTGAGCACACGCGCGCGCAGGCGCAGCAGTACCATGACCTGGCGTTGTCACAGCTCGATTCACTGCCCGCCAGTGCTGCACGCGACGCTCTGGTTACTATTACGGCACGCTCCATCAACCGCGACCACTGAGGATCACCCCATGGCCTCTCCTCTCACTGACTCACCTCGCCACGGTGAACTGCAGTCTCAGGCGGCCGCCCTCGCTACGACCTCCGTCACCGAGCTGTTCGCAGCCGACGCCGATCGCTGCAGGGATTTCACGGCCAGCGCTGCCGGGCTGACTTTGGACTATGCGAAACAGCTGCTGAATCGGCAGGTGCGCGATGACCTGCTGCGCCTCGCGGAACAGGCAGATCTGCCGGGCAGAGCCAAGGCCTTGCTCGGTGGCGAAGAAGTCAACAACACTGAGCGCCGCCCGGCGCTTCACAGCCTGCTGCGCGCTATCGATGCACCGCCCGGCCTCGAGGATGAATTGGCCGATGTGGAGTTGACGCGACAGCGGATGCGGGAAATCGCGGGCGCTATCAACGCCGGGGAATTCAAGGGCTTCTCCGGTGAAGTGATTACCGACGTGGTCAATATCGGGATTGGCGGCTCCGACCTTGGCCCGAGGCTGGTCTGTGAGGCCCTAAGACCCTATTGGGGAGGGGTCACCTGCCACTATATCGCCAACGTTGACCCGGCGGACCTGCAGAATTGTCTGCTCGGCCTGAATCCTGCGGCCACACTGTTTATTGTCTGCTCAAAGTCTTTCCGCACCGAGGAGACCCTGGCCAACAGCCTCGCTGCCCGGGATTGGATGCGCCATGCGGGTGCCCAGGACGCCGACCTCGATCGCCACTTCCTGGCGATAACCACCAACCTTGGCGCGGCCGCGGAATTCGGCATACCGGCGGAAAATTGCCTGCCCATGTGGGACTGGGTCGGCGGCCGCTACTCGGTCTGGTCTGCGATTGGCCTGTCGGTGGCCTGCGCCGTCGGCTGGGAGCGCTTTTCGCAGTTCCTCGGCGGCGCAGAGGCCATGGACCGACACTTTGCCAGCGCCGAGCCAGCGGCGAACTTACCGATGCTGTTAAGCCTCCTCGAGGTCTGGAACAGCAACTATCTCGGTGCCGACAACCACGCCGTGTTGCCCTACGATCAGGCGCTGGCCAAACTACCGGACTTCCTGCAGCAGCTGACCATGGAGAGCAACGGCAAAGGCGTTTTGCTGGACGGCAGCGCTGCTACCTGCGGCACCGGGCCGGTGCTCTGGGGATCGGCGGGTACCATGGGCCAGCATTCATTTCACCAGCTTCTCCATCAGGGCACCCGCCGCTGTCCTGTGGACTTTATACTTCCCTTAACGACGCACACAGGCATGCACCAGCAGCATCGCCGATTGGTCGCTAACTGCCTGGCCCAGGCGCGGACATTGATGGTCGGTCGCAGCCTGGGCGAGGCGGAGGCCTCGCTGCTGGCGCGAGGCCTCGAGGCCAGCGAGGCCGAGCGACTCGCTCCCCACCTGGCAATGCCCGGCAGCCGCCCCAACTCAACCATCACCATGGAAGCCCTGACCCCCGCAACGCTTGGCGCGCTGCTGGCATTGTACGAACACCGCACCTTCTGCAGCAGCGTGCTATGGGGCATCAACGCCTTTGACCAGTGGGGCGTGGAACTGGGCAAGGATATCGGCGTGGAGATCCTGGGGCTCATGGAATCTGGCAAGGACACGGCCATGGATGCGTCAACTGCCGCTTTGTTGAAGGCCTGGCGCGAGCTTAACTGATTGCTTTGACCCCGGCGGCGCTGGCGAGGTAGCCGCCCATCGATGTACAGGCCCTGCGCGCCGCACGGGCCAGGTTTCGCTTAAGTTTCGATCAGGGCGAGAAGCTCAGCGGTTTTTGCTTCCATTAGCGCGCTGTCGCCGCGGGATTCGACATTGAGGCGAACCACAGGCTCGGTGTTGGACATGCGCAGGTTGAAGCGCCATGTGCCACAGTCGACGCTGACGCCATCGGTGTGATCGATGGCCACGGCAGCATCGGCATAGGCCGCCTCGGCGCTGGCCAGCACGGCCTGCGCATCCTCGACCTGGCGATTGATCTCACCGCTGCAGGGGTAGGCAGCCATGCGCTCAGCCACCATGGTGCTCAGTGATTTACCGCTGGCGGAGATCAGGCCGGTGACCAGCAGCCAGGGGATCATACCGCTGTCGCAGTAGGCGAAGTCGCGGAAGTAATGATGAGCGCTCATCTCGCCACCATAGACGGCATTCTCGGTGCGCATCCGCTCTTTGATGAAAGCATGGCCGCACTTGGTCAGGACGGGTTCGCCGCCGGAGCCCGTAACGATCTCGATGGTATTCCAGGTGAGCCTGGGGTCATGCACGATGCGCGCTCCCGCCTCGCGCTGCAGAAAGGCCTCAGCCAGCAGCCCGACCACGTAGTAACCCTCGATAAACTCGCCCTTCTCGTCAAAGAAGAAGCAGCGGTCAAAATCCCCGTCCCAGCCGATGCCCAGGTCGGCACCATGAGTGCGCACCGCCTCGATCGCGGCGGTTCTATTCTCAGGCAGGAGCGGGTTGGGCACACCATTGGGGAAATTACCGTCGGGCTCGTGATGCAGTTTGATGAACTCGAACGGCAAGTGCGTCTCAAGCAGGTCCACCACTCTGCCGGCGCCGCCATTGCCCGCATCGACAACGATCTTGAGCGGTTTCAGGCCACCGACATCAACATACGACAAGAGGTGCTCGACGTAGGCGGCATCTGTATCTAGCGGCAGCATTTGGCCGGGCTGTTCGGCGGCCATGAAGTTATTGCGCTCTGCCAGCGCTTTGATGTCCTTGAGGCCGGTGTCCGCCGAGATCGGGCGCGATTCCTCGCGGACAAACTTCATGCCATTGTAGTCTTTCGGATTATGGCTCGCGGTGACGGCTATACCGCCGTCCATGCCGGCGTGGGACGTAGCGAAATAAATCTCCTCGGTGCCACACAGTCCAATGTCATAGACGTCCACGCCCTGTTCCATCAAGCCTTGGGCAAGGGCTGCCTTGATGGCCTCAGAGGTCAGGCGAATATCGTGGCCCAGCACGACCTGGCTGGGGCTGATGACTTCCGCATAGGCGCGCCCAATACGGTAGGCAATGTCCTCATTGAGTTGGTCGGGCACACGGCCGCGCACGTCGTAGGCCTTGAAGCAGGTGATTTCCTCTACGTCAGTACTCATGTCTTTTCGCCCTTGAGGTCTAGCGGTCGTAGATATTTTCGTAAACGTAGTTGGTGGCTTCTACAAAACCCGGCACGCTGCCGCAATCGAATCGCCTGCCCTGGAACTTGTAGGCCATCACACAGCCCTGGTTGGCCTGGGTCTGCAGTGCGTCGGTCAGCTGCACTTCGCCGTTGGCGCCCGGCGGCGTTTCACGGATGATGTCGAAGATGTCAGGCGTCAGTATGTAGCGCCCTATGATGGCCAGATTGGAGGGCGCATCCTCCTTCGCTGGCTTCTCGACCATGTTGTCGACGCGGTAGATGCCGTCCTTCAACGCCTCCCCCGCGATCACACCGTACTTGTGAACCTCATCCTCGGGCACCTCCTGGATGGCAACGATAGAACAGCGAAACTGTTTATACAGCTCAGCCATCTGTGCCAAGACGCCAGGCCCCTCATTCAGGCAGAGGTCATCCGACAGCAGCACACCGAATGGCTCATTGCCAACCAGGGACTGACCGGTGAGGATGGCGTGGCCCAGACCTTTCATCTCGCGCTGGCGCACCATGGTAAAAACGCCCTTTTCAAGCACGTTGCGAATGCTCTCAAGGAAAGATTCCTTGCCCGTACCGGAGATCTGGTGCTCCAGTTCGTAGCTGATATCAAAATGGTCCGCTATCGACCGCTTGCCCCGGCCGGTAACCAGGGCGCAGGTCGTCATGCCTGCCTCGATGGCCTCTTCCACGCCGTACTGCACCAGCGGCTTGTTCACCACGGGCAGCATCTCCTTCGGCATGCTCTTGGTCGCCGGCAGAAATCGGGTGCCGTAGCCGGCAACGGGAAACATGCATTTCGTAATCATTTAAGCGTCTCTCTTTAAGTTTGTTCTTGTCGGCCGTAGACATCTTCGAAGCGAACAATATCGTCTTCACCAAGATAGGTGCCGGACTGCACCTCAATCAATTCCAGCGGTATACGCCCCGGATTCGCCAGGCGATGCTTATGGCCCAGCGGGATATAGGTGGACTCGTCTTCGGCAAGCATGAAGACCTTGTCCTCACAGGTGACCTCTGCGGTACCCTCGACAACGATCCAGTGTTCCGCCCGGTGGTGATGCTTCTGCAGCGACAGGCGCGCGCCCGGGTTCACCACGATCCGTTTCACCTGAAAGCGATCGGCGGTCACTAGTGACTCATAGGATCCCCAGGGACGATAGACCCGGCGGTGCAGCGTAGCCTCCGGCCGTTCATCTGCCTTGAGTCGCGTCACCAGTTTTTTAACCTCCTGCACTCGCTCGCGATCGGCCACCAATACGGCGTCAGCGGTTTCAACGACGACGATGTCCTTCAGCCCCGTAGCGGCGACGAGTCGCGATTCGCTCCGGAAGTAGCTATCTGCGCAATCGTTGAGGATGACGTCACCCTGTGCCACGTTGCCCTCGCTATCACGCTGTGACACGTCCCACAGGGCCGACCAGGCGCCGACATCGCTCCAGCCACAGTCCAGCGACACCACACCGCCCGCTTCCGTTTTCTCCATGACGGCGTAGTCGATACTGTCGGCCGGGCAGGCAAGGAACGCCTCGCGCTCGGGACGAAGAAAATCCATGTCGCCCTTCGCGCCCGACATGGCAGCCTGGCATTGCGCGAGCATCTCTGGCGCCAGGCGACCAAGCTCCTCCAGTAAGGTGGCGGCACGGAGCAGGAACATGCCGCTATTCCATAGATAGCTGCCGCTATCCACATAGGCGCGCGCGGTTTCCGCATCGGGTTTTTCAACGAAACGCTCCAGCTCATAGAGCTCATCGCCCAGTTCACCGCCGCACTTGATGTAGCCGTATCCGGTTTCAGCACTGGTGGGCACTACACCGAAGGTCATCAGCCGGCCCTGCTGGGCCAGGGGCAAAGCACGTTCGACCGCGGCGACGAAGCTGGCGCCATCCTGAATCACGTGATCCGCCGGCAGGACCAGCAAGACGGCGTCAGGGTCATCTACCAGTGCATGGATGGCGGCCAGCGCCACGGCGGGCGCCGTGTTACGACCCTCGGGCTCAAGCAGTAGTGCGCCAGCATCAAGATCGAGCTGCCTGAGCTGCTCCGCCACCATGAAGCGATGCTCCTCATTACACACCACGAGCGGCGCCGCTGCCGCCAGCGTCGCTGTTCGCTTGAGAGTATCCTGCAACATCGATAGCTCACTGGCCAATGGCAGGAACTGCTTGGGATGCAGCTCTCGCGAAACAGGCCAAAGGCGACTGCCAACTCCCCCGGAAAGCAGGACTGGAACTAACATAAAAAGACTCCGGGTGGTCACTGAATGAGGCTGTCTACAGGCCTGCCATACTAGGGTATTCCGACTGGACTTGTCATCCCCAGCCATTAGAATGGGCTCCTCCCTGCAGGCTGGAAATACCATGATCCAAAAGAACTCATACGCCAAGGATGAGCTGATCGCGTGCGGGCACGGCGAACTCTTTGGCGAGGGCAACGCGCGCCTGCCCATCGACAACATGCTGATGGTCGATCGCATCAGCCACATCAGCTCCGAGGGCGGCAAGTACGGCAAAGGTGAGCTGGTCGCCGAGCTGGACATTCATCCGGACCTTTGGTTTTTCGCCTGCCATTTCCCCACAGACCCGGTTATGCCCGGCTGCCTGGGCCTGGACGCCATGTGGCAGCTGGTTGGCTTCTTCCTGGGCTGGCGCGGCAACCCGGGGCGCGGCCGAGCGCTGGGCTCGGGCGAGGTCAAATTCAGTGGCCAGGTGCTACCCACGGCCAAGAAGGTGGTCTATAACATCGACATGAAGCGCGTCATTGAGCGCAAGCTGATTATGGGCATCGCTGACGGCACGCTGTCAGTAGACGGTCGCGAAATCTATCATGCGTCCGACCTGCGCGTCGGTCTGTTCCAATCTACGGAGTCTTTTTAGTGGCCAGGAGAGTAGTTGTCACGGGCCTGGGCATTGTCTCCTGCCTTGGCAATGATGCAGACAGCGTAAGCACATCACTGTTTGAGGGTAAATCGGGCATCAGCATCCGGCAGGAGCATCTCGACATGGGGATGCGCTCACACGTGGCGGGCGCCCCAAACATCGATACCAGTGAGCTGATCGATCGCAAGCAGCTGCGCTTTATGGGCGACGCGGCGGCCTTTGCCTATATCTCGATGCAGCAGGCCATCAATGACGCGGGCCTCGATGAGAAAGACATCTCCAACGTTCGCACCGGCATTATCGCCGGCTCCGGCGGCGCTTCTTCCGCCAGCCAGACGGAAGCCGCGGACATCCTGCGCGAGCGCGGCATCAGGCGCGTCGGCCCCTACCGGGTTACGCAGACCATGGGCAGCACCGTGTCGGCCTGCCTCGCGACGCCGTTCAAGATCAAGGGCGTCAACTATTCCATATCCTCCGCCTGTTCCACCAGCGCGCACTGCATTGGCAACGCGATGGAGCAGATTCAGCTCGACAAGCAGGATATTGTGTTTGCCGGCGGTGGCGAGGAATTGCACTGGACGCTATCGAGCCTGTTCGATGCGATGGGCGCCCTGTCAACCAAGTACAATGAGACGCCCGAGCGCGCCTCTCGCGCCTATGATGCGGATCGTGACGGTTTTGTTATCGCCGGCGGCGGCGGCATGCTGGTCCTTGAGGAACTGGAGCATGCAAGGGCCCGTGGCGCCAGGATTTACGCCGAGCTGGTAGGCTATGGCGCCACCTCTGACGGTTACGACATGGTGGCGCCCTCCGGGGAGGGCGCCGTGCGCTGCATGCAGCAGGCTCTGGCAACCGTCGACGGCCCCGTGGACTACATCAACGCCCACGGCACCAGTACACCGGCCGGCGATATTCAGGAGCTCAAGGCGGTAAAAGAGGCTTACGCCGGAAAGGATATACCGGTGGTCGGCTCCACCAAGTCGCTTTCGGGGCATTCGCTGGGTGCAGCGGGTGTGCAGGAGGCTATTTACGCACTGCTGATGCAGCAAAGCGGTTTTATTGCCGCCTCGGCAAACATCGACAAGCTAGACCCTGAAGCCGAAGGCATGCCAATCGCCGTTTCGCGGCACGACAGCGTTGATCTGCAGCGCGTGATGTCCAACAGCTTCGGCTTCGGTGGCACCAACGCATCTTTAGTGTTCCAGAAGCTCGGCTAAGTCACCCCCGGGACAGGCGTCGAGCGTCTGGTCATCAGGCGCTGTCAGTCAGTCAACAGATCAAGCAGTAACACCTGAACCCTATCCCCATGTGCTACCACCACGCCCGGCGGCACCACGGCCAGCGCGTTGGACTGCGAGATCGAGCTCAGCACGCCCGAGGACTGGTTTGAAAAGCGCTCTGCCACCAGCCCATTATCGCTGGAGCGGAGGCTGACCCGCAGATAGTCCTGACGGATGCCTGCCTTACGGGTACTGAACCCGGCGCTGGCCACGAGCTCTGGCAGGGGCGACTCTGCCGCACCCTGACGCTTCAGAAGGAAGGGTCGTGCAACCAGGCAGAAAGTCACGAATACCGAGCTGGGATTACCCGGCAGACCGATAAAAGGCGTATCGCCGACGCGGCCAAAGGCCAGCGGCTTGCCTGGCTTGATCGCGAGCTTCCAGAGATTCAGCTCCCCCAGGCGTTCTACCTGGCCTTTAACGTGATCCTCTTCGCCAACGGAAACACCGCCGGACGTTATAACAACATCCGCTCTCTCTGCCGCGCGGGCAAGCGCTGCAGCGGTCGCTTCAGCACTATCAGCAACAATGCCGCCATCAATGAACTCCATGCCCAGGCCCCGTACCAGGCCGGCAAGGGTATAGCGGTTGGAATTATAGAGCTGCCCCGCCCTGGGCGCGCCTTGACCCGGGTCTACCAGTTCATCTCCGGTAGAGAGCACTGCAACACGCAGTGGGCGATAGACCTCGGCCTCGCTCAGACCCACGGAAGCCAGCAGGCCGAGGTCCTGGGGACGCAAACGACGGCCTGGGGCCAGTACCTGTTCGCCCGCTGCAATGTCCTGCCCACGCGGGCGGATATTGTCCCCGGCGGGCGTATCTGTCGGTACGCGCACTGCAGCGCCTACTTCTTCACACTTTTCCTGCATGACCACCGTATCGGCACCGGGTGGCACATCCGCACCCGTGAAGATACGCGCCGCAGTGCCCGCGGCCAGCGCCTCGCCGACCTGCCCCGCGGCTATACGCTGGCTGACCGGCAGAGGTCCAGGGGCGTCCGCAGCGCGCAGTGCATAGCCATCCATGGCGCTGTTATCAGCGGCGGGAACGTCCAGTGGAGACACGACAGGTGCTGCCAGTACGGCTCCGAGGCAGTCAATCAGGGGACGATGCTCGCTGGGCGGTGGGCCACCAGGGCTGGCCAGAATCTGTGCAAGCGCCTCGTCAAGGGGAGTGAGATGACTCACACTCGTCGCCCCGATCAGGCCTCTTCCCGCGTGCGCAATACACCGACAAAATTACAGGGGCGATAGGTGCTGTCCAACTGATCACGGATGACACCCTCCCAGGCATCGCGACAGGCGCCGGTGGAACCCGGCATACAGAAGATCACCGTGTTGTTGGCAAAGCCCGCCAGCGCACGCGACTGAATCGTCGAGGAACCGATGGTCTGGAAAGAAAGGGCCCTGAATACTTCGCCAAAGCCATCGATGGCCTTGTCGAACAAGGGCGCCATGGCCTCGGGCGTGGAGTCGCGGCCGGAGAAACCGGTGCCGCCCGTGATCAGTACGGCATCAATTTCAGGATCGGCAATCCAGGCAGAAACCACCGCGCGAATCTGGTAGATATCATCCTTGACGATATCGCGGCCACTGAGGCCATGGCCGAACTCGCGCAAGCTGTCAGCGAGAAACTGCCCGGAGGTATCATCCTCGAGGGTTCGCGTGTCGGAGACGGTCAGTACCGCGACGCCAAGGGCTTGCGGTGTCGTGTCGATTGCTTTGGCCATGATCAGCTCAACTCTCTGCAGACTGTTGTTCGAAGTACTGTTTCACACTGTCGCCGATAAAGCCACGCCAGGGCACCTGCTTGATTGCGAAGTAGTCCCTGATTTTACTGCACTCGAGCATCCGGCTGGCAACATCCGGCGGCGCCGGAGGGCACTCCAGTTCCACCGCGTGATCGTCGAACTGCGAAAACTGTGACGCGCTCGCGAGCAAGCTTTCCCCAAATTCGTACCAGTTGGTGGGGTCGTTGCTGCAGTAATGGAATATTCCCCAGGGCTGAACACCCGTGCTCAGCTGGTCGATGACAGCCGCGATTACCCTTGCGGCATCGGAGGCCTCCACCGGGCAGCCGCGCACCTGGTTGTCCAGATGTAGGTGGCCGTTCTGCAGCAGCTGTTCCAGCAGGTGGGTCAGGATATTTACGCCGCGGTGGGAAAACGTCGGCCCCATGCGCAGGACGATATGTCGCTCGCAGCGGTTCAGGACGAACTGCTCAGCCTGCTGCAGCAGGCGGCCAAGTGTGGATTCGTTATCCGGGGCGTCAAGCTCCGTATAAAGGCGCGACGCGTGGCCGGCAAAAACACGCGAGCTCGACAGATAGACGTAGATCTCACCGCTACGGTTACAGGTCTTGGCTAGCCACTTGCTGCGCTCCAGATCGGCAACGCCAATGATCTCGCCGGTATCCGCGGCCGCCTTGATCCGAAGGTCGACCACGACATCGCAGTCTGCCCGGCGCACCGCCTTTTTGGCCTGGCGCTCACTCTTCCAGCGACTGGCCGTCAGGCCGAGCGGGATCACTTCATGCCGGCCCCAGTGCACCAGGTGCGCGTGCAGGGCGAGGCCAAGCGTGGTATCGGCGCCTAACAGCAGGACTTTCATCGCTTCGCTGCGGTCAAACCCGGTCGCTAGTCCGGCCTTGCGGCATCAGGGCCAGCAATTTGCATTGCCCGCTGGTAGGCGGGACGCGTGCTCAGTCGCTCAACGTAGGCCGCAGCCTGGGGCAGCTCAGCCAGAGGCCTCGCTCCCAATATCTCCAGGGAATTGAGGTTGAACAGCGTCATGATATCGGCGCAGGTGAAGCGATCACCCGCCAGATAGTCATGCTGTGCCAGCCGCTCTTCCAGCGCTCGATACAGGCCATCGATGCGCCGGTTGACGGTGGTGAACAAGGGATTGGTGCCATCATCCTGCGCGCCGCCGGCCTGAGCGGCCATGCGGATGAACAGCCCGGCCTGAAGACTGGCGTTGAACTGCAGCCAGAACAGATAATGGGGATAATCGGCCTCGTCCACGCCTATCGACAGCTTGCCATCAGCATAGCGCTGGGACACGTACTCCACGATGGCGGTCGACTCGGGCAGCACCAGGTCGCCATCCGTGATAATGGGAGCGGTTCCCACCGGGTGCAGATCGCGATAGGCCTGGGGCGCCAGGAAGTCGTCGCCCCGGTCATACCACTGGATTTCATAGGGCAGCTCGAGCTCCTCCATCAACCAGACAATGCGATCAGACTGGGATACCCCGAGGTGGTGAATTGTTATCATAGGCTTATGGCCTCCCGGGCCGTGTCCGCGTTTATGCAAATGGAAGCTTCAATCAATAACCGACCACTGCCGATCAGGATACAGGGTGGTTACCGGCCAGTGTAACCACTCCTCGCGATAGGCGCGCCGTGCCAGATACGGAACCAGGTCTTCATCGCGCAGAGACTCCGCGTCAATAGCCTGGCAAAGCGCGACGATGCCGCTTTGGTAGTCTGCTACCGGCTGCCCCAGCAAGACCGCCATTTCCGCAACCTCGATCGAGGCCAGGGCACTGCCGTAGAGACGTCGCCGCTCAAGGCACTCAAGCAGGATGCCGAGATCTTTCGCTCGCGAGCGGGCAAAGCCCGACGTCAGCGCCGGCTCGATATCCTGTGCCAGGCTATGCAGCGCTGCGTCAGCCAGCACATCCACCTTTTGCTCGTCGGGCATAGTTGGACGTTCGATCTCAATACCCATGGCCGCCGCGATGGCCTCACAGCTTGCTCGATCTCCGATATAGCGATAGGCGAGATACCACGCCATGGACTCGCGCAGGCCGCGAGCCTGACACACGGCGTGAATCGGAATCATGCCGCGCACGTTCTGCTGCACACGATAGTACATGGCCGCCGCCCGGTCATAGGGAATGCCGGCCTTGCTCTCGTAACGCTCAAACAGGCCCTTCAGCCCACCGCTTGGGTTCCAAAATTCGCGCACGCAGATGTTGCCAAGGTCTTCCATAGGGTCACCCCAGTGGCCCCACTCCCAGTCAACCAGGGCGCTTACTCGATCGCCCTCGAACATAAAATTCACTGGCCCGGTATCGCCCTGCACGAGAGAGACACGTGCAACGGCAGATGGCGCGAAGCGCCGCAGCCAGCGTGTGCCGTAAGTCAGTAGCGGATCGCGATAGTTGCGCAGGAAGTCGGCATAGGTCGCGAGCTGAGCGTCAAGGTCGTCGAGAGCGCAGCGTGCGGCCGACAGGTGCCAGGTGCCCAGCAGATCCTCAAGGCCCAGCGATGCCGGCTGCAGCTGGTGCAGGCGCGCGATAGCATCAATGAAATCCTCCATCACCGCCCGCTGCTGCGGCGCATTTTCCAGCTTATCAATAGCGGCAGTGCCGCCGACTCGCTCGAACAGGGCCAGGCGTCGCTCGGCATCCCAGGCCAGGAGTCTCGGGGCAGGTACATCGGTGGCGGCTAGCGCGGCGCAGATACGCGCTTCGCGTTCCAGGGTGACCGTACCAACAACGGGCTTACGCTCGAGGCGCAGAAAGCTCTCTTCCACACTGCCGTCGCCGCGTTCGATTGCCGTTAGCCAGGCCTCACGCCTGGCGACGTGGCGTTCTAACTGACACAGGCGCCCGGCGCCCTGCGCCTCGAGCCAGTCAGTGACTCCCTCCGGGAGATCCGTGGCGCCCAAGGCTAGAAGGGTATGTCGTCGTCGAAATCGTTGAAGTCAGAGGGGCCCGGCTGCGCGGGGGCCTGGGACTGAGGCGCCGCGGCCTGCGCAGGCTGCGGTGCGCCGCCACCCTGATGTTGGCCGGCCTGGTACTCGCCCCCGCCAGCGCCACCGGCGTTGCGGCTATCCAGCATCTGCATCTGATCAGCGACGATCTCAGTAGTGTAGCGATCCTGACCGGACTGGTCCTGCCACTTGCGCGTTTGCAGCTTGCCCTCGACATAGACCTTGGAGCCCTTATGCAGGTATTCGCCCGCAATCTGACCCAGGCGATAGTTGCCCCGGTCCCGGAACACGACCCGATGCCACTCGGTCTTCTCCTGCATCTGGCCCGTCTGGCGGTCCTTCCAGCTCTCCGATGTGGCGATGCTGGCGTTCGTTACGGCGCCGCCGTCGGGAAAGAAACGGGTCTCCGGGTCGTTGCCCAGATTGCCCACCAGAATGACCTTATTAATGCCCCTGCTTGCCATAGAAATCCCTCAACCGGTGGAGTTTTACCCCTGCTTATTCAGACCCGCGATCATAGCAACCCCAACCTGCAATTGCGACAGCACAGGCCGCCAGGAGCGATCAGATTCGGGCGCTGGCATAGGCTGGCTGGCCCGCTGGCAGAGCGGAAGCAAGCCACACGAGCACCAGCGTCCCGCAGGCCAGTGCCATGGCGGTCGCACCATAGTGCTCGAGCAGGAAGCCACCCAGGGCGCCTCCGGCGAACGCACCGAAAAACTGGCAGGTGGCGTAAATGCCGAGCGCGGTGCCTTTACCACCCTCGAAGACCGTCTTACTGACCATGGACGGCAGCGTGGCATCAAGGTAGTTCACCGCGACAAAAAACAGCCACATGCCGAGGTAGACCGCCTGTGCTGAACTGCCGGAACCGACCAGCACAATGGCCGCAGCCAGCACCCCGATGCCCAGGCTGAGCGCCAGGCGCAGGCGATGAAGTCGCTCTGCCAGCATAAGCAAGGGCAGCATACCCAGCAGAGACAGGACGACCACGGGCAAGTACACCTGCCAGTGATTTTCACGCGCGATACCGGCCAGATTCTCCAGTGCCCCGGGCACCACGAGGAAGCTCGCCATGAGCACGAAGTGCAGCACAAACACGCCGAAATTCAGAGGCAGCAGACCCCGATCCAGCAGGCTGCGCAGCAGGAGATTGGCTCGAGCGCCCACCTCGTCGTGGCGCATGCCGGTATCGGGAGGGTCGGGCACGCGCAGCGCCACCACGGCAATCCCCAGCAGTGCCAGCACGCCAGTCAACTGGAAGACAGCGGCAAGCCCACCGGAAGCGGCCAGCAGTGGCCCCAGGATCATAGCCAGCGTGAATGAGACGCCAATACTGATGCCGAGGACCGCCATCGCCTTCGTGCGCTGCTCACTGCTGGTAACGTCCGCCACCAGCGCCAGCACGGAGCTGGATATGGCGCCGGCGCCCTGCAGCAGCCGCCCGGCCAGTACACCCTCAATGGTCTCGGCGTAAGCCGCAATGAAGCTGCCCAGCGCAAAGATCGCAAGACCCGCGTAGATCACCGGCTTGCGGCCGATTCGGTCGGACAACCAGCCAGCCGGAATCTGCAACAGCGCCTGCGTCAGGCCATAAGCCCCGATGGCCAGGCCAAGCATCGCCGGGCTGGCGCCAGGCATGTCCGCGGCGTACAGGGAAAGCAGCGGCAGCACCATGAACAAGCCCAGCATACGGAAGCTGTATAACAGTGCCAGGGAGCTAACCGCCCGGCGCTCCAATGGGGACATGGGGTTTTTGGTGATCACAGATACAACACGCTGAAACGGCCGTATATCTTAACAGAATCGGCTTGGCGATTGCCGCTCGGGACGGCGTCCGCCTATACTGGCCTGTTCCCGTTTCACTGCTCATTTTCCAGGTACTTCATGGACACCATCCAGGTTCGCGGCGCACGCACGCACAATCTCAAGAACGTCGACCTCGACATCCCCCGCGATAAACTGGTGGTGATTACGGGCCTCTCGGGCTCCGGCAAATCCTCACTGGCCTTCGATACTCTGTACGCCGAGGGCCAGCGCCGTTACGTGGAATCCCTGTCGACCTACGCGCGGCAGTTCCTGTCGATGATGGAAAAACCAGACATAGACCATATCGAAGGCCTGTCTCCGGCTATCTCCATCGAACAGAAATCCACCTCGCATAACCCGCGCTCGACCGTTGGCACCATCACTGAAATATACGATTACCTCAGGCTGCTGTTCGCCCGGGTTGGCGAACCGCGCTGTCCGGAGCACGGCGAGCCATTGAAAGCCCAAACCGTCAGCCAGATGGTGGATACGGTGCTGGCGCTGCCCGAGGGCAGCAAGCTGATGCTGCTAGCTCCGGTGGTCCGCGACCGCAAGGGCGAACACCTGCATGTCTTTGAAGAACTACGCAGCGCCGGCTTCGTGCGCGCTCGCATCGATGGCATTGTCACCGACCTTGACGACGTACCCGAACTGGAGAAGAACAAGAAGCACCGCATCGAGGTGGTGGTGGATCGTTTTAAAGTCAGGGAGGACCTGAAACTGCGGCTTGCCGAGTCCTTCGAGACCGCCCTTGGCCTCACCGATGGCCTGGCTTCCGTCAGCTGGATGGACGACGACGGCGAGGACATCATGTTCTCGGCGCGCTTCGCCTGCCCCGTGTGTGGCCACAGCATCGACGAGTTGGAGCCGCGACTGTTCTCATTCAACAACCCCGCCGGCGCCTGCCCGAGCTGTGATGGCCTGGGCGTCAAGCAGTATTTCGACCCCGAGCGTGTGGTGCAGCATCCCGAGGCCAGCCTCGCCGAGGGCGCCATTCGCGGCTGGGATCGGCGCAACGTCTACTACTTCCATATGCTGACTTCGCTCGCCGACCACTACGGCTTCGACATCGATACGCCCTTTAACAAGCTGAAAAAGAAGCATCGCGATGTACTTTTGTACGGTAGCGGCAAAACCGACGTCAGTTTCGCCTACATCAATGACCGCGGTGACGTCTTCAAGCGCAAGCACCCCTTCGAGGGCATCATCCCCAACCTGGAGCGACGCTACCGCGATACCGAATCCAACTCCGTACGCGAGGATATGGCCAAGCTCTTGACCACGGCGCCCTGTCCAGACTGTGGCGGTACCCGCCTGAATCAGGATGCGCGCCACGTGTTTGTCGACGAACGCACACTGCCCAGTATCACCCACATGCCGGTGGGCGATGCGCAGGACTACTTTGAAACGCTGGAACTGGGCGGCCGCGAGGGCGAGATTGCCGACAAAATACTGAAAGAGCTGCGCGCCCGCTACCGCTTCCTGGTCGACGTGGGCCTGAACTACCTGACCCTGGATCGCTCCGCCGAAACGCTGTCCGGCGGCGAAGCCCAGCGCATCCGCCTGGCATCTCAGATCGGCGCCGGCCTGGTGGGGGTAATGTACATTCTGGATGAGCCCTCTATTGGCCTACACCAGCGCGATAACGAGCGACTGCTGACCACCCTCACCCACCTGCGCGACCTCGGCAACACCGTGCTGGTTGTGGAGCATGACGAAGATGCGATCCGCACCGCCGATCACATTATCGATATCGGCCCCGGCGCTGGCGTTCACGGCGGCGAAGTGGTGGCCGAGGGCCCGATGAAGGCTATCGCGGCCAACAAGGCATCTCTGACCGGCGCCTATCTATCGGGCACAAAAAAGATCGTGGTGCCCGAAGCGCGAACGCCCGTCGACGAGGACCGCATGCTGGTTTTGCAAGGTGCTGCGGGCAACAACCTGCAAGACGTGACGCTGGAGATTCCTGTAGGGCTGATGACCTGTGTCACCGGTGTATCAGGCTCCGGCAAATCGACCCTGATCAACCACACGCTCTACCCGATCGCGGCCACCGAATTGAATGGCGCAACGACACTCACACCGGCGGCCTACGAGGCGATATCCGGTATGGAGCACATCGATAAGTGCATCGATATCGACCAGAGCCCCATCGGCCGCACGCCCCGCTCTAATCCGGCGACCTATACCGGCATATTTACTGCCATTAGAGAGCTGTTCGCCGGCACCCAGGAATCGCGCTCCAGGGGCTATAAGCCTGGGCGCTTCTCCTTCAACGTCAAGGGCGGCCGCTGTGAGGCCTGTCAGGGTGATGGCGTGACCAAGGTGGAAATGCACTTCCTGCCGGACATTTACGTGCCCTGCGACGTTTGCAAGGGCAAGCGCTACAACCGCGAGACCCTGGAAGTACGCTACAAGGGCAAAAACATCCACGAAGTGCTGGAAATGACGGTGGAGGATGCGCTTGAGTTCTTTGAGCCGGTACCGGCCATTGCCCGCAAGCTGCAAACCCTGATGGACGTGGGCCTGTCTTACATACGCCTCGGCCAGGCCGCCACCACACTGTCCGGTGGTGAGGCGCAGCGCGTAAAGCTCTCCCGGGAGCTCTCCAAGCGCGATACGGGTAATACCCTCTACATTCTCGACGAGCCTACAACGGGACTGCATTTCGAGGATATCCAGCAGCTCCTGAACGTGCTGCATCGCCTGCGCGACCAGGGCAATACGGTCGTCATCATCGAGCACAACCTCGATGTGATCAAAACCGCGGACTGGATCGTAGACCTCGGCCCGGAGGGTGGCTCAGGCGGCGGCGAGATCATAGCCACCGGGACGCCTGAAGATGTGGCCCGGGTAAAAGGCTCTTACACCGGGCATTTTTTGGCGCCGATGCTGGGCAAAAAACGGCGCAAACGGGCCGCTTGAGCACTCCTTCGCCGTATTTCATATCAATATATACGGCCTATGTTATTGAAATATTTCACATTTTTTGAACCTAGTACGATTGTACGTGGTACTTGCCACCCGAACTTGCTAGATTTCTGGCGTGAAAAGTAATTAATAACAAGGGTAACCAAAAGTGCTGGGGCGAAAACAGCCTGTCAAGGGCTTCACAGTCATCGAATTGCTGATCGTCGTGGTTCTGGTCGGCATTCTCATGGCCATCGCACTGCCCGCCTATGACGAGCAGCAACGCAAGGCGCGCCGGGCGGAGGCGCAGGCTGCGCTCACCGGGCTGTCTATCGCGTTGCAGCGTTATTACACCGAGCAATCCCCCTCGACGTATGTGGGCGCAACCCTGGGCGGCAGTGGCATCTATCCGAACGAAGCCCCGATAGATGGTGGCAGAAAGTACTACGACTTGAGTGCAGCGGTGACTTCAACCAGCTTCACCATCAGCGCCGCGCCCAAAAACTCGCAGTCTGGCGATAACTGCGGCACGCTGACTCTTACGAACATTGGTTTTCGCGATATCACCGGTGCAGCGACAGGCACTACCACAGATGACTGCTGGAGATAAGCCATGACGCCTATGAGTCAACAGCAGCGCGGCGTTACGATGATTGAGATTCTGGTGGCCATCGTCGTCATGGCTCTGGGCCTCGGCGGCATCATGGCCATGGACGCCTTTTCTGTGCGCAAAAGCCACGAGGCCTTTCTGCGTACCCAGGCGGTGCTGCAGGCCCAGGAAATGGCGGACCGCATGCATGCCAATCGCCTGGGCGTGGATAACGGCGACTACGTGATGGCTGCCTTGGTGGATACAGCGCCGGGTACGGACTGCATTCTGCCTAGCAATACCTCCACTACCTGCTCCACAGCACAGATTGCGGCATGGGATAAGTATGAATGGAGCCAGTCCATGCGCAACCTGCTGCCCAGCGGGGATGCCTCCATCAGCCTGAATAACGGCGTATATACGATAACGGTCACCTGGCTGGAGGAAGGCATGAATGCCACCGGCCAGACAAGCGCTGCCAAGTCCTTTGATTTTGAATATCAGCCTTTGAGTATGAACGAGCTCTAGCATGTTGCCCTGTGCCAGCCAACAAGTGCCTATGAAACTCCGTCGCCAGTCGGGTGTTACGCTGGTTGAGCTGTTGATCGCATTGGTATTAGGCGTGTTCATTGTGCTGGCCGCGACGCAGATGTTCGCCTACACAAAGGCTTCAACGCGGTCCCAGGAGGCGGCGGCCCGCCTGATGGAGAATGGCCGCGCCGCAACAGAGATTCTGAATCGCCAGATTCGCATGGCGCGCTACTATGGCTGCGCCGGTGTGGAAGCGGCCTCGGTGACCAATCATTACGATAGCACCAAGCCCGCGCCTGCGGTTGCCGTCAGCGACGCCGCCATGAATGGCTATCACCAGCAGGGGCTTTACGGTACTGACGGCGCAAGTGGCGCCCCAGATTCGATCACCGTATTTCAGGCTATTGACGACGACGCCGCGGTTCTCACAGAGGCGGTCACACTCGATGCGGCCAACGCCATCAAATTGGCCGCAGGGCACGGCTTCACCACCGATAGCACGCTTGCCATCACAGACTGTACGCAGGCTGATGTCATAAATGTCAGCGGCATTTCGGGCGGCGATCCGCAAGACCTGGCTATGGCCAACTGCGCGACATGCACCAAGAGTTACAACGCCAACGCCGTCGTTGTGCCCGTGAAGCGCAGCCGCTTTTACCTGGATACTGGCGCGAGCGGCGAAAGAGCTCTGTGGGTGGAAGACCCCTGGGACTCCACCTCCAAAAGCGAGCTCATTGAAGGCGTGCAGGATATGCAGATTGCCTACGGTCGTGACACTGATGCCGACGGCGTTGCAGACCAGTACGTATCGGTTGCCAACATTTACGATGAATGTGCCACCAGCGGCGATCAAAACCCATCGTGCTGGCGCAAGATCACCAGCGTGCGGATTTCGCTGCTACTGCGCAGCGTCGAAGACTTCGTTACGCTACAGCCGCAGACCTATACCTACTATGGCGCCGAGGACCCGACGGACGTCAGTCCGGGCACCGATGCCATCACCGCTGCGGATCGCCGTTTTTATCGAGAGTTTTTTACTGTCATCGCCTTGAGGAACTACCGGCCATAGCCGGTCTCCGCAGGAGGTCCAACTATGAGCATGAAAATGCCACCGACCCATAACAGGAAATCAACTCGCGGCATCGCCCTTGCGGCAGTCGTGCTGTTGCTGCTGGTCATGACCCTGATCGGCACCCTCGGCCTGCGTATGGCTGGTCAGCAGGAAACGATGGTCAGCAACCTGAAACAGATGACCCGGGCGCAGTTTGCCGCCGAACAGGCGGTGCGCCAGGCGATCGACTCCCAGCTCTACCTGCTTGACGATGGCACTGACGCTTGGACGACCACCGGACAAGGCTCAGGTACCGACTACACATACACCTACATCGTCAGCAAAAAGAGTGCCTACGGCACAGTGGCGACAACCGATGACGGCTTCCCTTACTATGTGGTCAACGCTGAGGGCCAGAGCGAGGACGCGCGACGCCAAATCGAAGTCGCCGTGGTTTCCCTCTACAATTCAGTGACCGCGTTCGATTCCGCCTTCATTGGCTGCAATAACGTGTATCTGAACAGCTCGATTGATTTCGACAGCTATAACTCCGAAACCGGTGCTAGACGCACCGGCGGGGCCGACGTAAAGAGTCTGGTGACCGACGGACTGGACGGCAGCGGGGATATTGAATTCAACAGTTCCGAGGAGATCTCGGGCAATGTCTGGGCAGCTGGGAGCATCACGGGGTCGGGCTCTACAGTGATCGAAGGCAATGGCTATGCCAATGGCGACATTAACGTACGCGGTTCCATGGAACTGCGTGGTGATGCCAATGCGGTTGGCAGCGTTGGAAGAAGTGGCAATATCGACGGTAACGAGGATGCCGACTGGACAGGCTGGGAACCACAGGACTGTGACCCACTCGATGTGGAAAACCTGATCGTGACCAATGGCGAGCCCATCAAGAACAACAACGATAACGACGAGCACTCCTCAATTCAGGACAATACCATGACCAGCAGCGGTACCTTCGGCACCACTGGTCAGGCCAGGAGCTTTTATCTCACGCGCATCAATCTCGACAGCGATACCATCAACATCCGCGGCGACGTGACCATTTATATCGAAGGCAACATCGACATGGATAGCGACACGCGCTTCGATGTACCGAACGGCTCGACGCTAACCATCTATACGCGCGACAAAATTGACATCACCGGCAACACCAACTGGGGCACCAACCGCGAAGACGACTACGACGAGGATAATCCTGACTTTAGTTTGAACCCGGCGAACTTGCGTATTTTTTCGGGCCGGGTATCCACCAGCTTCAACCAGAACAGCCCCGAAGATCACAGTGGCACGGGGTTTTTCCTGGGCTCCAGCGCCTCTTTCGCGGGCATCGTCTATGCACCAAAAACAGGCGTCGCGATCGAGTCGAGCTCTGCCTTGTACGGTTCTGTGCGCGGCCGCTGGGCCTATGCCAATTCCAGCGCCGATTATTGGTACGATGACAAGTTGAAAGACGAGAGTGAATTCAGCCAACCTGTAGATCTCGGCTATAAGATCGTTTACTGGACGGAGTCCACCTACGGCACTTACTCACCGCTGGGCGTCTCCACAACCAGCACCACGACCACTACGACAGCCCCGACCACAACCACCAGTCCGCCGACCACCAGCGGCGATCAGGATTCGGGTAACGGGTCCGGTTCAGACAATGACGAAGGCGACGGACAAGGCTCTACGGACACCATACCGCCAAACGAAAAACTGGCTGGAGAGCGGTGTCGATACCAGAACGCCCAGCTACAGATTCGTATCGAGAACAACTCAAGCGAGAGCTGCACAATCAACAGTATTGAGGTGAGCTGGCCCGAGGATGACTGGGGCAAGCTGGAGAGGATTCGAGCTGGAAACCCGGATATGTGGCGAGAGGACGGTGTAAGCTCGCCCGCAGTATTTTCAGATCTGGACAACAACACGATAGGCTCAGGGGATCGGGTCAACTATCGTCTGTACTTTGAAAACGACCCCTCGGGCAGCACCGACCTTTACAACGTCATCTTCAGAACAAACTGCGGTGATATCGACTTCCCCGCACAGTGCCCGTGACCATGGGCACTTTGTAGATGAGGTCGTGAGCTGATCCAGCGACGGAGGCTAGAAAAACGATGAAAATGACACACAGGCAGGGTGGTTTCACCGTCATCGAGCTGATGATCGTGCTCACCGTTGCGGCGGTCATTCTCAGTGTCGCGGTACCCACCTTTGAGACCATCGTCAAAAACAACCGCCTCTATACCCAGAGCAACGATTTCTACCTGTCACTGATGCGCGCGCGCAGCGAAGCCTTGGCGCGGGTGCAACGCGTTACCGTCTGCCCCGCCAACAGTGGCTTTAGCAACTGCTCGGGCACGACCTGGGAGAATGGCTGGATCGTCTTCGTTGAAGATTTCGCCAGCCAGAACGGCAGCGTTGATGCAGGCGAAGACATCATCCTGGTGCAGCAGACGCTTTCCGGCAGCAACACACTGCGCGGCAGCAACAACGTGGCCAGCTACGTCTCTTACCTGGGAGATGGCCTGACGACAACGATGGCGCCAGCCCCTCAAACGGGCATCTTCGTGCTGTGCGATGACCGCGGCATCAGCGAAGGCAAGGGCATCAGGCTAAACGCTTCAGGCAGACCGCTTGTCGTCGACGCAGCCACGGACGCTGGCATTACGAACTGCTCGCCCTAGACCTGGTCAAACTGACCCCAAGCACGGGGCTGCTCAGTCTGCGCCGCCTCAACGCGTTTTTGTTTTTCTGCTTCGGCCTGTGGGCCGTGCCGCTCGCTGCGGCGCCGATATTCCAAGGCTCAGCTGAGCTCAATGCCAGGGAAACGTCACTAGAGGGCAAGCTACGAATCGAGTTGCTCGGCGAGAAGCCAGTGAGTCACCTGGAAGTCTATGTGCCGACGAAGGCTGGCCTTAGGCGCCTCGGGGGAGCGCAGCGCATGGCACCAGCGGATACGCTTACTCTGGTCAGCCAGCTGCCGCTCGAGCATCCCTGGCCCGGGCTCTATCATCTCTTGCTGGAGCTGCGCTATCGCTCACCTGACGGCCAAAGCCATACCACGGCCCTGGCCGTCGCCTACCAAAAGCAACGGCGAGGCCTTAGAGACCCCGCACCACTGCTGGTCATCGACGGCCATTGGCTTGAATGGCAGCGGCCGCCCGAACAGTCCGGCACATTTCTAGACCTTACCGTCAGCGCCAATGCATTCTTCGAGTTGGCCGAGCCCACCGAGGCATTCGCCAAGGAATGGGACTGGCGCAAAATTCCCGGCCGCCCTACGCCTGCGAATGCCAGTATCGGCCAGCTCGCTCTGCTCAAATGGCTGGGTGATGACGGCCATCACTACAGCCGCATAATCCCTTTCGAGCTCCAAACAGATGCCTATGGGCAGCTTATAACGAGCGACTCTGCAACATCTCGAACTAATCAGGGGCCATCATCGGCAGGCGTTCTCGTGACGGCGCTTGCTTTATTGCTGGCGCTATTTTGCCTGTTGCGCCAGGAATCCACGGGCAGCAAGCAGACCAACCCTTGGGCAGGCCGAGCGCTGGTGGCCGCGGGCTGCCTGTGGCTGGCCAGCTATCTCGCGCCAGAGCTTTGGCTCAGCCATACCTGGCCCACGGGAGGCGACCTAGCCTCCCATGTGCTCTACGCCGAGCGCTTCAGGGGCTGGTTTTTTGCGGGCCAGCTCGGCGGGTGGATGCCAGAGGTGTTCGGCGGCTTTCCGGCCTTCCGGCTTTACTTTCCTGCACCCTTTGCCGTAATCAGCGTGCTGTCGCTCCCCCTCGGTCTGCAGGCCGCCATTAAGCTGGTGGTCGTGTTGCCGAGCCTGCTGTTGCCCGCTGCCATGTACTGGATGGGTGGCCGCTTCAAGTGGGCTGAGGGCAGCCGAGTCCTCGCCGCTGTCGGCGCCATGGCCTTCCTGGTCCACGATGGCAATGCGATCTGGGGTGGCAACCTGCGCGCGGCGCTGGCGGGGGAATTTGCCTACAGTTTCGGCCTGCTGCTGTTACCGCTATTCTGGGGGAGCCTCGCCTGGGCGCTGAGGGGCGGCGGGCGACGCTGGATCGCGCCCTGCCTGCTGCAGGTCTTGATTGGCATGAGCCATGGCTATGCGCTGCTACTGGGGGGCTTCAGTGCACTGTTGATACCACTGTTTTTTACACCCCGTGGCCCGGCGATGATTACCGTTCTGCGCGTTCACCTGGTGTCTTTCCTTCTGCTGGGTATCTGGCTGATCCCCCTGATCGAAAACCTGCCCTACACCGTGCCCAACGATAGCGCCGAATGGCAGCAGTCCCTCAACAGTTTCCTGCCAGCCAGCCTGCGGCCAATGCTGTTGTTCCTGCCCCTGCTGCTGGCCGCCCTATTGGTGCCACGCCTGCGGCACTGGTCCTTCAGTTTTTTTGTGCTGGTGGCGCTGCTTGCCCTGCTTGGCTATGCCGGCGGCCAGCGCCTGGGCCTCGCCGATATACGCCTCTTCCCGCCCGTGCAGCTGTGCCTCGTCATTGCACTCGGTGCCGCAGCCGGACAACTCGCTTCAACTTTTCTGGGGGCTGGGCGAGCGCTGTGGCTATCGGCTGTCGCCGCGCTGCTACTCGCCAATAGCTGGCTGGGCGGCATGCAGACACTGCAAACCTGGGCGCGCTGGGATTTCGAGGGCTATGAGGGCAAACGTCTATGGCCTGAGTATCAGGCCCTGGCCAACGCCCTAAGCGGCGAACTCGACGAACCCCGAATTCTGTTCGAGCATGACCCACGCAACAACGATTTCGGCTCTACACGCGCGCTGGAAGCACTGCCGCTCTTCGGCACTCGCCCGGTGCTTGAGGGCCTTTACATGGAGGCCGCAATTACCGGCCCCTTTGTCTACCAGCTACAGGCCGAAGTCTCGACAAAGCCGTCGTCTCCCTTAGCGCGTTTCCCAGCAATCCAAGGGACCGCCGCCGCGCTCAACGAGCGACTGGCCGCGGTCTACGCCGATACGGTGATCGTGCGTTCCAAGGAGCAGGTGGCGGCCCTCGCTGCAGACCCGGCGTTTGAACGACTCGGCGAGTTCGGGCCACTCACCGTCTTCCGCAGTCATCAGCAACCTGAGTTGGTCTCCGTGTTACCGAGCGTCGAGGGACAGGCGAAAACCCGGGACTGGCTCAGGGAGGCCCATCGGCATTTCATCCTGCAGCCCAGCTCAGCGGGGACGGCGGTAGCCAGCCCGGTATACGGGCTGGCTGATCTGACCATCCCGAACGCGCCAGAGGCTATCGAGCCGGTACAAATCGTGGATTTCGAGCGCCAGCGTTTGCAATTTCGCACTGCCCACCCGGGGCTACCACACCTGGTTAAGATCGCCTGGCATCCTGGCTGGCGCAGCACAGGTGGCGAAGCACTTTATCCAAGCAGCCCGACCTTCATGATCATCATCCCGGACAGCGAAGACGTCGAGCTTGTCTTTGGCAAAACTGCAGGACAGCACATTGGGCTACTGTTCAGCCTGGCAGGCATGCTGTTACTGCTGCTAAACCCGCTCGCGGCTGGACCAGCACAAGAAAGCACGCAGGGACGGTGGTGGCTGCTGGCGCTGGCTTTGCTGTGCGCTGCGCTTCTGGCCAACCATTTTCACGTCGCGCGTGGCGCCTATCGCGATGGCCACATAGCGATGGCCGAGGCGCGCTACGCAGCAGCGGCGGCCTATTTTGAACATTCCTGGCAAGCAAGACGGGTGAGCTCGCAGCGCGCAGAAGCCCTGTTCTGGGCCGCCCGCTGCTACCAACTGGCAGGGCAACTGGATGTATCCTGGCCGCTCTTTGAGACCTTGATCGAGGAGCATCCAGCCAGCTTCTGGGCCGTAGAGGGCCGCTATCGACTGGCCAGCGGCTTCGGGCAAGACCGCATAGCCCAGAGCAAAGGGTATGCCGATGAACTCACCCGCCTGTTTCCGGGCAACCAATGGGCCAGGCAACTTGAAGCGTCAGCGGAAGCTCCACAGTAGGTTCAGGCTGAAGTTGTAGGGCGGAATGATGAGAACGACTAACACCAGCCCCCAGAGGTAGTGCCAGCCCGCCCACTCAATTGCGCCATGCATCAGAAGAGCGTTAAGAAAGAGCCCGGATACCGAGACTAGCACGTAGCGCAAAAAGCTCGCCCAGACCTGCTGCGAGCGTGCAAAGGTCCAGCGACTGTTCAGTATGAAGGACACGATCAACGTCAGGATAAACCCGGCCACAGATGCGGGCACTGGGGCCAGCAGAGCAGATTCAACCAGGGCTACCGTTGTCAGGAAGTGAAGCGCTGTACCGATGAAGCCAACGACGAGATAGCGCCCGAAGCGGCTACGGGCCTCACCCGTCATCGGCCACCCGCCGGTCGCGTTCATCGCGCAACAGGTAGCGGGGTCGGTGCCTGACCTCGTCATGAATCTTGGAGAGATAGGCCCCGAGAATGCCTAAGCCGAGAATAATCAAACTGCCGAACAGAAGAATAAGCAAAATCACAGTGGTGAACCCCTCTACCGCTTCACCTTGCAGCCAGGTGAGCAAGGTCTGCAAGCCGAGCAGCCCGGCAAATAACAGCGACAACAGTCCCAGCAAGGTCAGCAGGTGCAGAGGTGCAGCCGTGAACGATGTTATCGCCGTAATGGCCAGCCGCAAGCGTGCCATCGTACCCCACTTGCTGGTACCCCCTGATCGGGGCGGCACGTCGTATGTGACCGCAGCATGGTTAAGGCCCAGCCACTCTGTGCTGCCTCGGAAGAACAGGTTGTAACCCGGTTCAGCAGTCAGCAGATCGACAGCCCGGCGCGATATCAGCTTGTAGTCTGAAGCGCCCCGCAGATCGTAGCCCGTTAGGCGGCTGAACAGCCCGCTGAACAGGCGCGAAGGCAATGAGGGGTTTTCCGCCTTCACCGCGTCCACCACGTCTACCGATTGCTGCTGCCAGGTTGTGACAATGAGCGGGAGAAGCGACGGCGGATGCTGCAGGTCACTATCCATGACAACAACGGCGTCCCCACTGGCGCGTTCCAGCCCGGCACGAATTGCAGCCTCCTTGCCGAAATTGCGGCTAAAGCGCAATAACAGAGCGTCATTACGGGTGTCGTAAAGCTGACACAGCGTATCCCAACTGGCATCTGTAGAGCCATCGTCAACAAAAACCAGTTCCGCTACGACCTCGGTTTCGTCGAGGACGCCATGCAGCACAGACACAAACTGAGGCAACACGTCGGCTTCGTTGTAAACGGGTACAACAATCGAAAGCAGGAGTTCTTTTGGCATGGCATAGGTTTATGCCCTGCTGCTGGCCGAGTCAACTGCAAAAGTCCGGCTGGAAGTAGCTTTACTCGCAATAGACGTCGATAGCGCGCCGCGCCTTATCCCGCTCAACCTCTTTGTCCTCTTCACTGAGGAAGCGGATATTGCCATCGGTATCCGACATACGGATGCGTGCATAGGTATTCAGATCACGCAGATTGGCCTCGGCGGCAGCGCAGCGCTCTGGATCTTTTTCGGGCCCTTTGGCAATAAGCGGCGCAGCGGGCGCTGACGATTCCGCCGGGCTGGGCGTCTCCCCATCGGGCTGTGCTTCTGGTTCGGATTCTAGTTCTGGTTCTGGGGAGGTCGCCCGGCCGGTCTGCACGTTCACTATCGTAAAGTCCGTGCCGGCGGGCGGCGGGCGATCGCTGAGCACGCGGTTACCGGCGCTGTCGTTCCACTGGTAGTACTGTGCCGTCGCGGGGGACGCCAACCATGGCATCAACCAGAGACCGGCGAGGAGAAAGGCGCTAGCGCGGTAGGTCACGCTCCACCCATTGACGGAAGCCAGGGCTGGTGAAACGTCCCTCGGGCAGCTCGATACATTCCAGCAGCCGGTCGACAGGTTCCCGTTTGAGCCCGCGTGTGGTCGCACTCTCGGACCGTAGTGCCATCACTCTGGCTTCTTCCATGGAGTCCGCGCGAATGGATACGTAACCCTCCTGCTTGCTGATCGTCATTACCTGACAGGCATAGCGGTAATCTCCGATTCTGGCCGCTGCATCCACAGAGATCAAGCCCAGCAATAATGGCACAAGGTATCGCTTCATCCGCCTATCCTCACTTTGCAGCCGCTTACCAGCATTCCGATGCATTGGCCCCGGTTGCGGAGCGTGCACCTCTTGAATCCAGCGTCAGACTGGTACAGTTACCATCGCGCGACTGCACGCTGCCGGCCACCGGGGTCGCGCGCAGCACGTAGCAGGTGGTCGCCGTCAGCGCACAGTTAGTCGCAGCCACCCGGTCGACGCTGTAGTAGCCGTCATCCGACACCATCGGGTCTGCGCTAAAGCCGAGCGCTGTCATATCGGCGGTATAGCTTGAACGATCAAGCATGAACTGTTCCTGACGATTTGCCGCATCCATGAGCGCCTTGTGCGCGTCCGCCCGGCGGCCTTTCTCCATGGCATCCTGGTATCCGGGCAGGGCCACAAAGGCAAGAATGCCGACGACAACAATCACGATCAGAAGCTCTATCAAGGTAAAGCCCGTCATTACACTGCGCCTGCTCATCAGTACTCCTCCTGGTACCAGTAGGAGCCATAGGGGCCGGGGATCGACGCGCCGCTCTCCAGGGGGTTGCCGGTCGTCTGGCCGTCGGCGCCGTCACCGGGCGGCAGGAGCAGGCGAATCTGGCCATCAGACCCAAAGTGCGGTGATGGCGTATCGGCTATCAAGCCGCCAATAATCCACGAGCGCTCGGTATCGTTGTCACTGTTGAAGTCCTGCACCTCCGCACCGGTTAACAGGTCGAGGATGTAGAGACGCGCGGAGCCTGCAGAAAAGCCGCACGTGGATAGCTCCAACACCGGTGAGAAAGTCGTAAAGAACAGCTTGCCTTGAATAGTGAGCGAGCGCGCCAGGGACTTCTCGCCATCCGCCTCGAGGTCGAGGCGCCAGCCGTTCGCGCTATTCAAACCAGCGCTGGCTGCGGCTATCTCCTCGGCTGTGCCATCCTGTATGTCATTGTCAGTGATATCGTAAAGGTCAGTGGGCGACAGTGGCAGCTTGCAACGGAAATCATGCTCTGGTTCCGTTTCACACTTGGAATTATCCAAGGCGGCCGCGTAGGGCAAAGGCTGTTCGTCCAGTATCATGTAGAACTGGTTGTCCACAGCGACATCGGTATTGTCATCCGGATTGTCGCGATCGATCGGATTGGTTCGATCACCCGTGCCCAGCATTATGGCGTCTACCGCGCGCCCCTCAACTGACGCGCGCGCTACATCGGGGGCACTGAAAAAGCGCCTGTCGGTAGCGGTAGTGCCGCCATTCGAGGCAAAGACTTTATGAATGAACCAAGTGTCCTGGGCTGACGTTGGAAGGCTGGCACCCGCCATGTCCACACGCCATAGGTTGCCGCCGGTATCGACAAAGTAAATGCGGTCAGTGCGCTCGTCGCCATTGCTGTCGAAGGCGGTGACCGGCGCGGCTACGGAGTGTGTCAGAGCGGTAGCCTGTAAGTTCTTTGCCGAGTCTACGTCAGGCGTCACGCTCCAAACGAGGCTGCCCGACACAGCGTCGACGATAAAGAGGCCTCGACCCATGGCGTCCTGGGTACCGGTGCCCGCTAGCGAGTCCTGGTCATCCTTGGCGGTATCGTAGCCTGCACCGAAGGCCAACACCGGCTTTGGGTCACCATTGCTGTCGCTATAGCCCGGGATTGATGTGACAACCGGCACCGACCAGGTTTGACCAAGCTCGTCAAAGCCCGAGACCAGCGGGGAAAGCGACCACATGAAGGAAGGCGAGTCGGGGTTTGAAATATCCAGCGCGTAGAGCAAGGCGCCCCCGCGGCGCAGACCGAAGAACAGGTAGACCTTATCGCCATCAACGTGATTGAAGGTACCGTCGGCATTGGCGTCAAACTTATACACAACGGCGGGGGAATCGATTCCGTAGACTGTGTCACTGCCCGAGCTGCTGTTGCGCCGCCTGCCTGGCACATCAGCGAGCTCCTTGGCAAAAAACGCCCAGTCTTCCTGGCCGTCGTTATTGCCGAACATGTGCAGCAGCCCGTTGTTGGTACCGGCAATGATGCGCAGATCTGGATCGGCGGTAGTAAAACTGCCCAGAGCACCATAGTTCACCACCAGTGGCTTGCTGTGCAGAATATCGGCCATGATCCAGCTGCGCGTATCGGTGGTCGAATCATTGCCATTGAGATCGTCGGCATCGTAGCCCCAGAGCCAGTCAATGGTTGACGCCAGTTCACCCTGGTCCTCGACACCCCACAGCGAAAACAGCTCCGCATCTTCAGTAAAGCCATAGGCGGCGGCGACCATATTCGTGGTGTTCAGGGTTTGCAGCGCGCCATTCACACCGGTGTTGCTGAGGATACTGCGTGTCGATAAATCGCGATTCTTCAACAGTTCGCCGACGCCACCGGCCGCCACGCTGGAGCCGTCAGTATTGGAACTCCAGTAGCTGCGGGCGCTGTCCGCGATGAGACCATTACCGTCGATGGCGGCGTTGCCGTTGACATCTTCCAGGCGCGCGCTGCCGTTGGAAACGGCGAGCTTCAGTTTCTTGATGTTGCCGGACCAATTGGCATCGCTGGTCGGCTCAAACATCGCAAAGAATACGTCGTCGCGGCTCTGAGTCCGGCTGAAGCTGTCCACCGCTACCGCTGGAGAGGTAAAGGTCGACTCAGAGGACAGGATACCGAGAATGATTTGCTGGAAAGAGGCCGTCAGATCGTCTGCTGATTCCGCGTAATAGTATGCCGGATCGCCATTCTCCTTCACCAGCGTCGCGGCATCCGTTAGCAGATCGGTTGCGTTACCCGGCACGTTAAAACCTATTGTTGCCGTTGGCACATACTGAAAACCATTGCTGGAGTCGTTATCCAGATCGGTTGTCGCCATGTGGTCAGTTAGTACCGCAAGGCAGCTTGTGGTTGCGTCATCGCCGGTGCCATAGGTCCGGCAGTTTTCGCCAGAGACTTCCTGCACCTCGGTGTTGGCGCCACCGTCTCTGGTCGGCAGACCATCGGTCATGAGAATAATGTAGGTATTAGAGCAGGCTGCCAGCGGTGAAATGTAGTTGCCGCCGTCGCCAAAAGCGAGGGGGTCAGCAACCACGGTATCGACGTCTGCTCTCGAGTAAGCGTACTCGGGCGTATCGCCACTCATGTAGCGGAAGGCCTCATAGGTCGTTTCGCAGAGCGGGGTCCAACCCGCATGGTCGACACTGTCAAGCGTAGTCACCAAACTGTTCCGATCTTCTAAGGACATTCCCTCAATAATGCGCTGCACGACTCGCCCGCCGCTGGTCGACGCCTGATCGTTGTTATTGAACACGGCCAGGCCGAAGTCGATCGCGGTGTTCGATTGCACGATACCTCCAATCACTTCCTGGGCTATCTGCAGGTAGTCTTTGTCTTCAGTGACAATACTCGTGTCGTAATACCAGTCCATGTAGTGAGAGGTATAAAAAGTGTAGGCATCGCCACCCCAACTGACGTTGGAACTGCCGACGCTATCTACATAGGCGTCCTCGACTGTGGCGTCAGGAGAGTCAGCTGCCCGCGGATAGCCACCGGGCTGGCCCGTGCCATTGTCAGAATTCTCGTTGGCAACATCTTGCTGGCAGTCGACATGGGCGGGGTCGTTATCATCAGCAGACAGCTCGAGCCATTTCGCCTCTTGACCATCCCAGTACGTGGTCTCTCGTTCTTCGCGACGAAGACAGATAATGATGCGGAATGTGCATACTTCATCTACGCGCGTTTTCCATTCACCGTCGGCAATCTGCCAACGCGCAGCGAGTGTCGTATAGTTGCCGAAGCTATCGAGAGTAGGTTCCGATTCGCCGCAGCGATTTTTATCCGCCTCGAACCACTGATCCGCCTCGTCGCCGGTGACCTCTGGCGGGCTGCCATCCTCGCTCCAGTAAACGCGATCAGCCGGTACCGATGATACATATGTTGCAGTAGGGTCGTAGGCGGGCTTTGATCCGTAAACGATTTCGTCCATGCTGCCAGAGTCGTCAAAGATAACTAGCACCTTGGGTCGACCCGTGGCACCTGTTTCATAGGTCGCCCGATACAGCTCCGTATCGTCAGCGACCAGCGCGGGGACGATCAGCACCAGCAGCACACCGATCAGTAGCCGTATTCGAGCAAGGCTCATCTCAGCGTACCCCGCTACCTATCACGGTCTTTACCACACCCATGTTCACCTTACTGCGCGCTTTCTGTGCCACCGCATGCTCCGACTCCACGCGGTAGTAGTCGCACTCCAGCAAGCCAAGGGTCGAAGGTGCACTGCTCCTCGGACAGGCGAGGCCGGCGTTCCTGAAGAACACGTCGACATCGACGGAGGACGAAGAGTCGTTCAAATTGCGCAGCGGGTGTGTACCAGACGAGCTGAAGCTGGCGAAAGGCGTCAGTGTATCGCTGCCATTAAAGGGATCTGCGGCGGTATCTGTCAGCAGAAGCACGCCGAGCGCGCCCGCTTCAGCCGACTGAAACGAGGAAAACGCGTCCTGCATATTGCCGGAAATACGCAAGCCAATCGCACTGTTGCGCGCTGCTACGATCGACAGGAGGCTGAGAACCAATAAGAACAGGAGTGTGACGACAAGCGCTACGCCCGCCTGCTTCTGAACTGCAGAGGCTATTTTCATCCCGCCTGTCCTCGGATTATCAGTTTCGGATTTCGTAAGGCCACACGCGCCTGGGTCAGCAAGCGACGGTAGCTCTGCACGCTCGAGTCGGGCGTGAACGTGCTATTGGCGATGCGGTAGGTCTTGCCGTCTACATACTGCGGGTCGGGCACAGCGCCTCGCACCAGCAGGAAAACACCGACGGAGTACACGCGATCCCAGTTACCGGCCACAGACGACACACTGCCAAAGGTATCTACCTCGTCGTCGCCATCGCTGTCGTAGCCCAGGCTCAGGGTCAGGCGCTCGACACCCTGCACCAGGTCCTCGGTGGTAATGGTTTGCGCAGAACCACTGCGTATCAGCACCTTGCGCGACAGACTGGGTATATCGGTGTTGCGTACGTAGTAGGCTTCAAACTGGTATTCCCAGGCAGAGCCACCAGGCACGTCGCCGCCAACGGTGACCGTCGGCGTGCCACCGCCAGCATCAAACAGCAGGCCCAGTACGTTGTTAGTCAAAATGTAGGGCCGCGTGGCGTCAATGGTGGACGGTGTGTCGATCGTGCCATTGGGGCTGCTGCCGTCGCCTGGGCCATCCGTTAGCGGCTGTGGCCTGACTCGCTTGACCACCAGGACGTCAGTGCCTGGCACTGCATCGGTGATGCAGCCGAATGCAGCACCGCTGCTGCTAGCAGTCGTTGCAGTCACGTAGTTATTTACGTCCCAGGCAGCAGCAGCCCCGGTGCAATCGCCCGACACCGTGCCAAGGCTGCCATCGAGAGTCACTTTGTTAGCGGACACCTCACCGAAAAAACCCGCGTGCCTAAGAGCATCGGTTACCAGCCGCTCCGCGAAACGCGTATTTTCAGTCAGCGAAGTAAACTCCTCCACTTCCTGGTAAGAGTTCTTTGATGCCAGATACAGGGCGCTTGCGGCCGCCATCATCATGCCACCCAGCACTACGCTGACCATGAGTTCAACGAGTGAAAAACCCATCTGCTTTGTGCGTCTCTGACGACCCATCTAAAGCTCCGTCTCATCAACAATCAGCGTGTTGACCACCACCTGCCTGCGGAAATCATCCGTGCCAGCGCTGCTTCCGCCACAGGTTGCTTCCCCGCTTTGCACGGCATCCGAGGTTTCACTGAGCCCGCGCCATTGAATCGTGACATTCAGTTCGCCGCTGCGACTATAACCACCCAGTGCGCTGAAGGTGATGCATCCGCGCGGCTCGATTAGGCCAGCGGTGTTGTCGCTGCCAGCCTTCACACTGGCGCCATCGAGCGCTTGTTCCCAGGCCCAGAGGTCATGGCTGGCAAGCTGGGTTGGCGTACACACGCCACTTGAGCAGTTGGGGCTGGGCTCGTTGCTGATAGAACCGCCACCCAGCGTCGAGTTGCCGAGGTTATAGCTGGCCAGACCGGCAGGGTTGCTGCGAATGCGCTCCACTATTGAATCC
Organism: Pseudomonadota bacterium; assembly: GCA_038748065.1. Taxonomy (GTDB): domain Bacteria; phylum Pseudomonadota; class Gammaproteobacteria; order Pseudomonadales; family Halieaceae; genus JBCDJG01. The sequence goes on along the minus strand of JBCDJG010000003.1, from coordinate 21,947 downwards.
GCCAGCGTGACCGCCGTCGAACGCTGCAGGGACTGATGCTGCGACGCCTTGGAAAGCACCAGCAAACCAATGATGCCGGTAACACCTATCGCCAGCACGGCGAAGGCCACGAGGGCTTCGATTAAGGTGAAGCCTTCGTGTCCGGTAAGCGCGGTGCGCTCAGGCGCTGCAACTGAGATTGCTACCACTGAGGTCATCCCTAATGTTATCGGCCGGGGCATCTGTATCTACGGCCGCCGCAACGGTGCCCACAGATGCGATCGTAACGCCAAGCGCCGCGCTATCACCGCGGTCGTCGCAGAAGGTGAAGGTTCCGTCAAACCCGAGCGCATTGCCTCGACTGTCGAAGCGGACTCGGTTCTGCGCGTTACTGAACAGCACTACGAGTCCGTTGAACTCAGGCTCGTGAGCGGCAATGATCTCGTCACCACCATCTACTACCGAGTCGCCATTGACGTCGACGAAAGCGATAAAACCGCTGCTCCAGTTGCCGGAGCAAGACGTGCCATTGGACGACCTGCAAACGGTGACAAAACTGCCACGAGTGAGCGCTTCACTGCGTGCGCCGTCCAGCGTGCCTCGTAAGCTGTAGGCTTCACTCAGCATGCGATTGCCGCTAATCATGTCACTGAAGGCCGGAGCACCTAGCGCGAGCAAAACGGATAGAACACTGACCGTGGTTACCACTTCTATAATCGTGAAACCACGGCTCGATGATTGTCCGGTCTTGCAATGTCTCCTCATTCTCCGTCCTCCTGCAAAAAACACCGTCCCGCTCACAAATAGGCGCAGATCGTAGCGCGTGTCGGAATGGTGTGCCAAGGCACGCAACCAGTTTTATAAAACCGCCGCTCCGATCTGCCATACAAGCTAGCAGTGTCCTTCAAACTGCTTCAAGAACTAAGTGGAGAAAAGTGCAGAAAAGTGAGGAAAAGGCGAGGTTTTGGAAAAAGCGCTTGACAGGTCTATAGCATCGGGCGGGGCACTAACCGGGCTATAGCGACGGTAATCGGGTCAGCCGGTACAAGAACCACCTGATAAGACAGGCCTTATGGTTAACAAGGTTAGCGAGGAAATTCTCGGTAAAACCGGTCAAAATAAGAGTCGCGGAACCGCTCACCGCGCTGCTCAATACACTCCATGAGTGCTCGAGCCTGGCTTTTGGTACCCGCCAGCGTATGCGCTTCGGCCTTTAGCGCTGCATTTTCCGCTTCTTCACGGTCGTCCGCCTGAATCAGTACAAGGCCAGCGATTCCAGATACCGTATCGACCTGGCAGGCAAAATGCCGTTGCGGCATAGACGCTGGGCCACCGGCGGCCGCTGGAAATGATACAACTAACATCACCCAAAGCACCGCATGTAAATACCTAAGCATAACTCTACTCCGCAGTTACCAGCACGCTGCGCCCAGTGTACCGCTGGCTGTTGTGTTGCCGTCCGAGGTGAGAATAAGGCTGCCACAGCGCGAATCCGACTGCTGTGGTTTGCCCGATACGGGCACCGCCGTCAGCTTGTAGCAATACGCGATTGAACCGCCATCACAGGCAGCCATGCTCAGCGTGTAGTAGCCCTCTTCCGAGGTATAGGGCGAATCGAAACCCAGGTCTGCAGGCAACGACGTATAGACGGATCGATCCAGCAGGTGGCGCTCCTGTCGATTCGCAGCATCATGCAGGATCGCCATACCGTCGGCCCGTCGGCCCTTTTGCAGCGAGTCCTGATAGGCTGGGAGCGCAACGGCGGCCAGAAGGCCGACGATAACGATCACAATCATGACTTCAATCAGCGTATAGCCCCTGCCGTTACGCACCTTAATACTCCCCGCGGTACCAGTAGTTGCCGTAGGGCGAAGGAATCCGCTTCTGCAGATCGCAAACGCCATCGGCGCAGGGAGGCGCGCCGGCACTATCTCCACCGCTGGACGGTGGTTTGCCTGGAGTGGTCACGATGCTAAGTTCTTTGACACTGTTACCGTGCACGGGTGGCGTACCCGGTATGATCGGGCCCAGCACCACAGTCTCGACCGCGCCGTTATAGAGGTCCATAAAATACAGCTTGCCGTCGCCAGATGTCGCCTCGCAGCTGTTGCTACTGGTTATCGAGGCATCGCTGGCGGGCGTGAAGGTGCTAAACAGAACAGTGCCGTCCAGTGTGATGGAGTCCGACAGGCTTTTCTCGCCGGCCCCCGCAAGCGACAGCTTGGTGCCCAATGCACTGTTGAGCGCGGCGCGCGCCACGGTCTGTTCAGCTTCGGTCCCCGTGTTCAAGACATCGCTGGTCAAGTCAAACAGGGACGACTCTGTGATCGGCAGGGCGCAGCGAAAGTCCCGCGTAAGTGCCGTACTATCGTTACACTCTGCACTGCTTGGGGCCGCGCTTGTGTAAATCTGTGTTTGCACGTCACGCAGCACATAGAAGTTATTGGCAACGTCCGTTGCGATTGGGTTGGTGCGATCACCGCTGCCGAGCAACACCGCGTCCACCGCCGCGCCTTCTACCCTGATGCGCACAATGTCGGGCTTGTTGAAAAAGCGTCGATCAGTGGCCGCCAGGCCGCCGCTGAGATCCGCCAGCTGTGTGAGGTACCAGGTTTCTGTAGACAGGCTAGTCGGCAACTCAAATCCCAAGTCAACGCGCCAAACGTTGCCTCCAGTGTCCGCGAAATAGAGACGGTCGGTCAGGCCATCCCCGTTGCTGTCTAGACTGGCCACTTCGCCGGCTACTGAGTGAATCAGGCCAGTACCCTGTAGATTGGTCAGGCTCGCCGCCGCAGGCGTCACGCTGCGTACCAAGGCGCCCGTGACCGCATCAAGCACAAACAGGCCGCGACCCATGCTGTCCGCCACTGCCACGCCCGTCCCATCCTTAGCGAGGTCGTAGCCTGCGCCGACAATCACCACCGGTTTGGGCACGCCGCTGTTATCGTTGTACCCCGGAATCAGCGTGACCAGTGGCTGTGAGAAGGTATAGGCCAGCTCACTCATGCCCGCATCGGCGGGTGATTTCATCCACAGGAAAGTAGGCGTCCCTGGCGTGGTGACATCCAATGCGTACAGGTACCGCCCGCCGCGACGCATACCAAGAAACACATAGGCCTTATCGCCGTCGCTTGCCTTGATAGTGCCATCGCCATTGGCATCTAGCTTATAAAGGACCGGGGTTAGATCCATGCCGTAGGCGTGATCATTAGACAGCGCATCTATACGGCGCCGGTTAAGCAGCGGGGCGAGTTCCTTGGGAAAGAAGGCCCAGTCTTCAGTGCCGTCTGCGCTGTCGAACATATGCACGAAGCCGCCGTTGGTACCTACAACAATGCGGGTATCGGGGTCGCTGCTGGTGGCAGAGCCCAGGGCGCCATAGTTGACCACCAGCGGCTGGCTGTGCAGAACATCGCCCATCACCCAATCCCTGGCCGATCCAGTGCTGCTGCCATCGGCATTAATGCCGTAGCCTTGGCCATAGTTGATCACCGTGGTGAGCGCGTCGGCGTTACTGACACCAAACACAGCATGGAGCTCTTCATTGGTCGTCAGTCCAAAGGCGCTCGGTATGATGTTGGCGCTCGTAAACGCCTGTAAGGCGCCATTTGTGCCTGTGTTGGTCAAGATCGATCGCGTTGCGGGATCACGTGCCGCCAGCAGTTCTCCAACGCCACCCTCTTCCACCGCACCGCCGTCATTACTGCTCCAATACGTGCTGGCGCTGTCTTTTATATAGCCCGTGGCTGGATCGATCGCGGCGACACCACCGCTGTCTGCTATAAAGCGCGTACCATCATTGGCAGTGGCCAGCCGGAGTTTCTTGACGTTGCCCCGCCAGTCGACGCGTTCGTTGGGCTTGAACATCGTGTAGTAAACGTCATCGAGACTCTGAGTACGGTTGAAGGTATTTACTGCCACCGCGGGGGATGTGAAGGTAGACTCAGACGACAAGATGCTAAGTATCGCGCCCTGGAACGCGTTTGCCAGTTCGTCCGCCGAATTAGCCTCGTAATAGACGCCACTTCCGCGACTGGCTGTCTCACTTAACAGCGGCTGGCTAGTTTGGAAGCCAACGGTGTAAGTGATGCCAAACTGGTTGCCATTGCTGGCGTCGTTATCCAGATCGTTGGTTGCCATATAATAGGCCAGCTGAGGCAAGCAATTTTTGGACGTCGCGATGCCGTCTTCGCCATCGTCCCAGTTGCTGCAGGTTTCGCCGGTAAGCGTTTCGATGGCGCTGTTCGCCGCAAGATCCCGTGTGGGCGTGCCATCTGTCATCAGGATGACGTAGACATAGGAGCAATCAGACGTCGGAGAAAGATAGCTACCCCCGGATTCTGCCTGAGTGTCCCTGGATGGCGCATCGTCGCTGTTTTTATCGTCGCCGTAGAGCACGGTATCGCCGGTGAGGTATCGATACACTTCATAGGTGGTTTCACAAAGTGGCGTCCAGCCGGCATCATCTAGCTGGTTCTCCACAATATCGACGGCGTTAGCGCGATCCTGCGCCGACATATCCTCAATGATGCGTTGAACTATACGCCCACCGTGTTCGCTCGAGTCATTGTTGTTGTTAAACGTGGCCAAGCCGAAATCCACGCTGGTATTGGCCGAGATCAGTTCGGAAATCACCTCACGAGCAATGGCCATGCGCGTACGGTTAACAGCCAGGCTGCTGTCGTACCACCAGTCCATGTAGTGCGCGCTGTAGAAGCTATAGGATTCTGTGCCCCAATCAACATCCGAGGCGTCTGGCGTGCTGGCGCTGAAGGCGTCCGCATTATCCACGTTGTTCTTAGGGTAGCCGCTGCCGACGCTGCTGCCGTTGGAGCTGTTTGCGTTTATCACGTCCGCCTGGCATTCCAGGTGTGTAGGCGTATTCACGCTGTCGCTTAGCGCCGCCCAAGTGCCTGGCACAGCCACGGGCTCGCATACGCTCTGTGCATCAATTCGGTCGAGAGGGTTGAACAGGCGGACACACCGGCTGTCATTGAAAAGAACAAAGCGATATCCGTCGGGACAGACCAACTCGCAGATTTCATCCTCGCGGGAGTCTACCCAGCGACGTGCGCTACTTAAGAAAAACCCCTGGTTACTTAGCGGGCCAACTGACTCGGCACATCGATTCTGGCTCGCATCAACATACTGCGTGGTATCCGAGGCCGGGGGCGTGCCATCCGTGGACCAGTAGGTTCGCGTTGAGTCATGTACGCTGGCATAGGTGCCCGATGCGTCATAGGCAGGCCGCTGTCCCGCTACCTCTGTGTCCATCGAGCCGGAGTCGTCGAAAATAATCAGCACTTTCGGCCGCTCGGTTGCGGTCACGGTGGCGGTGGTACGAAAGATCTCTGTATCGTCAGCGTAGGTGCCCACGGAGATCGACAGTAAAAGTAGCGTAGCAGCGCGTTTCATCATCCTGGCCCAAATACGGTTTTAACCACGCCCATAGAAACCTGTGTCCGGGCGCGGCGAGTGAGGTCGTGCGTGGCATCAACCTGATAGTAATCGCAGGCGAAGGTGCCCTCGCTGAAGCCCCCGCGATCAAAACGCGGCCGCGGACAGGCGTCGTCTGTACCACGCAGTCGCACAGTGGCTGAGACAGCATTAGCATCCTTTACATTCGCCAGAGGATCACTGCTTACCCCGCTGAAGGGGTTCACCGTCTGCTGCAGGCCAAAGGGGTCGTCACTCGTTGTTGAAAGCGCCAAGGCTGCGTAGATCGCCGCCTCAGCTGACTGCAGGGAGTTGTGTTCATCCTGCATGTTTCCCGACGTACGAAGACTGATGGCGCTATTGCGAGTCGCGTTGACGCTGATGATCGTCACGATTAGCAGGAACAGTAGGGCAACGATAAGAGCAACGCCCCGTTGCGAATGCCTTAACGAGGTCTCGCGCATGATTTCACCCCCTGATATACAGACTTGGATTGCGCATGGTGATGCTGCTGTTAACCAGCAGCCGCCAGTAGTTGTCAGATGCCGTAACGCTCACGTCACCCAGCGTGTAGGTCTTGACGTTGTCATAGCTGTAGTCCGCGTTGATGCTGCGCAGCAGCATGTAGGTCTCAATCACGCCCACCGCATCCCAGTTAGATCCCACGGCACTGTGGCTTCCGAACTGATCAATTTCGCCATCGTCGTTGCCGTCCCATCCGAAACGGAAGCGAATCTGTTCGACGCCCTGCACCAGCTCTTCCGTCGTTACCACCATGCCGCCGGCACCGCTGTCCCAGGCGAGTGTTTTGCGTACCAGGGACGGAATCGCACCACTGCGCACGTAGAAGGCCTGAAAACTATAGGGCCAAGCAGCTGCTTTGGCGTAGAGTTTACCGTCGCTGACATCCGGTGCCGCGTCCGCGCCATCCAGCAGCATGGCATTCTCAGTGCTCGCCACTACGTAGGTGGTCTGCGCATCCATAGCCGACGGATAACTGATCGCGCCATCACGGGCTGCCGCTGCATTGTTCGGGTCTGCATCGTAAAGGGGTGCCGCCCTGAGTGCTTTGACCACCAGCACATCACTGCCTGGTACCGCGTCGGTGATACAGCCAAAGAGGTTGCCGCTGCCATCTGCAGCCGCGGCAAACAGGTAATTATCGATGTCGTAAGCAGCGCCACGTCCGGTGCAGTCGGAACCAACTGCACCAAGATTACTGTCTGTTACCACATCCTGAATCGACACGCCGGCAAAAAAACCGGCACGGCGCAGGGCATCGTTAATAAACTGCAGGGCGAAGCGGCCATTGTCAGCAAGGCCAATTGAGCTTTCCGTTTCCTGATAGGCGCGGCTGGAGGCCAGATAAACCGACACCGCACCGCTAATCAGCACGGCGCCCAGCACCAGCGAAACCATGAACTCGACCAGCGTGAAGCCCTCTTCACGAGAGCTCTCACCGCCGCCGTAAGGTCGTGCACTCATAACTCTGTCTCGTCTATAACAAAGGTGCTAACAGCCACCTGGCGGCGATAGGGATCGCTGCCGGCGGACGCACCGCCGCAGGCGCTATCCCCGGCGGCAACACCATCGCTTTCATCATGGAGCCCCCGCCACTGCAAGAGGATGGATAGCTGCCCGGTGCGGGTATTGCCGGCGAAAGGTGTGAAGACCACGCAGCCCCTGGGACTCGTGAAACCGGCCGTATTGGTGGTGACCGCGTCCTGAGTGACGCGGACCTGGCTGCCGTCGAGGGCGCGCTCCCAGGCCCACATGTCCCAGGCGGCCAGCTGTGCCGGGGTACAGGTCGCGCTGTCACAGCTAACACTTGGGGTGCTCAGGCTACCACTGCCCACCGGACTCAGCCCGGTGACGTAGCTCGTCATCGCCGCGGGGTTCGCCCGCACTTTCTCTAACAGGCCATCGGCCAAACTAACAGCCCTGGCTCGCTGGATCGCCTCGTATTGGGCAGTTTTGGACGTGGCATGCAGAGAAACAATACCCAGGAGGCCTATCGAGAGAATCACCATGGTAACCAGGACCTCGATCAGGGTCAGGCCGCGTGAGCTAGCAGCTAACATCGAGTAAGCCTCCGCTGGCATTGACCGTGTCGACTTTGCCGCTATCGTCGGAATCAATCGCCGACCGAATCTGCCCGGCGCTGGTTACAATTAACGCTTTAGCGACGGTGGCGCCACGGTCGTCACATAGCGTGGCAGTGCCGCTGTTGCCGATAGCATCTCCGCGAGGGCTGAAACGCAACGAACTCCTTGCATTTCCCCCGAAGTCGCGGAAACTGAGGCTAATATCGGGTATCTCCGTAAGATGTTTAGCGAAAATCTCGTCCGCATCGGGAAGGCCGTCGCCGTCCGCATCCACAAAGGCAAGGTAGCCCTTACTCCAGGCGTTGGTGCTGGACGCGCAGGTCGTCAGGTTCTCGCTTTCGCAGACAATGGTGCTCATGCGGCGGCTCATAGCCTCGGACCGCGCGCTGTTCAAGGTCGCCCGAATTGCGTAGCTTTCGGCCAACAGCCGATTGTTCTTGATCACATCTCGCATGGAGGGTGCGGCGATCAGCAGCATGATTGACATGATCGCCAATACCACCATCAATTCGACGAGAGTAAATCCTCCAGTTTTCATGGTAAATCGCTTACCGGATTTACGTGGCGGCACACGGTCAGATAACTATGGTCGGCCAACTATTGAACGGGAGCTAAACCAACCTTCACAGTATGAATTTTAGACCAGTATGGGCGGTTTTTGTGGGAAAACACGAGGACGGCTGGGTAATTTGTGAACTGCAGCACACAGGCACAAAAAAGCCGAGCTGAGCTCGGCTTTTGCAGGGGCTAATTGATCAGTACGGCTTAATCCTCGTCGTCCTCATCATAGGACTCTTCGACCTGCGGGCGATCCACAAGCTCTACATAAGCCATGGGCGCCTTGTCACCGGCGCGGTAGCCACACTTGAGGATGCGGATATAACCACCGGGGCGCTCCTGGTAACGGGGGCCCAGTTCATCAAAGAGCTTACCGACGGTCGCTTTGTTGCGCGTGCGATCGAAGGCCAGACGACGGTTTGCCACGCTGTCTTCCTTGGCCAGGGTGATCAGGGGCTCCGCATAGCTGCGCAGTTCCTTGGCCTTTGGCAGGGTGGTCTTGATCAATTCATGCTCAACCAGCGAGCTGGTCATATTGCGAAACATAGCCTTGCGGTGGGAGCTGTTCCGGTTGAGCTGACGTCCACTGTGACGATGACGCATTTTCCTGTTCCTATCGAATTACCGCGCCCAACAGGCGCGGTACGTTAACTTTTCCAGCGGCGATCAGGCGCTCAGTACGCGATCGTCGTTCTTCAGGCTGGCGGGGGGCCAGTTGTCCAGGCGCATGCCCAAAGACAAGCCACGAGACGCCAGCACGTCCTTGATCTCAGTCAGCGACTTTTTGCCCAGGTTCGGGGTTTTCAGCAGCTCTACTTCCGTGCGCTGTACAAGGTCGCCAATGTAGTAGATGTTTTCGGCCTTCAGGCAGTTCGCCGAGCGAACCGTGAGCTCGAGGTCATCGACCGGGCGCAGCAGGATCGGATCGACTTCGTCCTCTTCCTCGATGGACTCGGTGTCGGACTCGCTTTCCAGGTCGACAAAGACGGCCAACTGCTGCTGCAGGATGGTCGCGGCGCGGCGTATCGCCTCTTCCGGGTCGATCGTGCCATTGGTCTCCAGGTCAAGCACCAGCTTGTCCAGGTCGGTACGCTGCTCAACCCGCGCGGCCTCAACCACGTAGGAGACACGGCTGACCGGAGAAAAGGTCGCGTCCAGTTGAAGACGGCCGATAGAGCGCGTTTCCTCTTCCGGATTCTCGCGGGAGTCTGCAGGCGAGTAACCGCGGCCGCGGGCGACCGTCAGCTTCATATTGATTTCACTGTTCCCGTTCAGGTGGCAAATCACGTGGTCCGGGTTGCGAATCTCGATATCGTGGTCGACCTGAATATCGCCGGCGCTTACAGGGCCAGCGCCTTTCTTGCTGAGCACCAGCTCCGCTTCGTCCTTGCCGTTCATGACCAGGGCGACGCCTTTCAGGTTCAGCAGGATCTCGATGACATCCTCCTGCACGCCCTCAATCGCGCTGTATTCGTGTAACACCCCGTCTATCTCAACTTCAGTGACGGCGCAGCCCGGCATGGAAGACAGAAGGATGCGGCGTAGCGCGTTGCCGAGGGTGTGGCCGAAGCCGCGCTCCAGAGGCTCCAGTGTCACCTGGGCGCGCGTCTTGTTCTTCTCTTCTACGTTGATGACACGGGGGGTCAAAAATTCGTTCACTGCACTCTGCATTGTGGCACCTGTACTTGTAGGTTAGTCCTTTCGGATTACGAGTAGGATTACTTGGAGTAAAGCTCGACGATCAGGTTTTCATTAATGTCTGAGGACAGGTCCTGACGCTCAGGCACAGACTTGAACGTGCCTTCCAGCTTATCGGCATTCACCTCAATCCACTCTGGCTCACCGCGCTGGGCGGCCAGCGCCATGGCAGATTGCACGCGTAGCTGCTTCTTGGCCTTTTCGCGCAGTGACACAATGTCACCGGCTTGCACCTGGTAAGAAGGAATGTTGACGGCCTGGCCGTTTACCAGGATCGCCTTGTGGGATACCAGCTGGCGCGCTTCAGAGCGGGTAGCACCAAAGCCGATGCGGTAAACCACGTTGTCCAACCTTGATTCCAGGAGCTGCAGGAGGTTTTCACCTGTTGCACCTTTCAGACGGGCGGCCTGCTTGTAGTAGTTGCGGAACTGCTTCTCCAGCACGCCATAAATACGGCGAACTTTCTGCTTCTCGCGAAGCTGAACGCCGTAGTCAGACAGGCGGCCGCGGCGGGCGCCGTGCTGGCCTGGAGCCGCTTCAGCTTTGCATTTCGATTCGAGGGCACGCACTCCACTTTTCAGGAACAGGTCCGTTCCTTCTCGGCGGGAGAGTTTGCACTTGGGACCAATATATCGAGCCATGTCAGTTCTCTCTCTGGTGCGCTATACGCGACGTTTTTTGGGCGGACGGCAGCCGTTGTGGGGTATCGGCGTGACGTCAGTAATGTTGCTGATCTTGTAACCACAGGCGTTCAACGCACGCACTGCAGACTCGCGACCGGGGCCAGGCCCTTTGACCTGGACGTCCAGGTTCTTCAGGCCATATTCTTTAGCGGCCTCACCAGCTCGCTCAGCGGCGACCTGGGCAGCAAATGGCGTGCTTTTACGCGAACCGCGAAAGCCAGAACCACCGGCGGTTGCCCAGCTCAAGGTGTTCCCCTGGCGATCGGTAATGGTGATGATGGTGTTGTTGAATGACGCGTGAATATGCGCGATTCCATCGACTACCGTCTTGGTAATCTTTTTGCGAGTGCCTTTGGCACCAGCACCTGGCTTAGCCATAGTTGTGTTCCTGCTTTAATATCAACACTGCACTTGAGTGCAGCTACACTAAATGAGGATTCGTATTGAACGCGCCTGGCGTTTACTTACGAATCGGCTTACGCGGTCCTTTCCGGGTACGGGCATTGGTCTTTGTACGCTGGCCACGCAGCGGCAGACTTCTGCGGTGACGCAGGCCGCGATTGCAGCCCAGGTCCATCAAACGCTTGATATTCATCGATACTTCGCGGCGCAGATCACCCTCAACGGTCATCTCGCTGACCTTGTTGCGCAGTGCGTCCATCTGATCTTCGGTCAGGTCACCAATGCGCGTGCCCTCATCGACGCCTGTTTCAGCGCAAAGGCGACGCGCCTGAGTGCGGCCCACGCCATAAATGTAGGTCAGTGAGATAACAGCGTGCTTGTTATCGGGTATGTTGACGCCGGCAATACGAGCCATTCAACTTTCTCCAAATACTCTAAATGAACCGCGCTTAACCCTGCTATACACGCACTCCAAGCCACTGATTTCACTCAGTTTTGTGGCTGTGGAGTGCGAAAGGCGCAGCATTCTAGCGGTATCGTTCCTAAAAATCAACTGTGCCGAGGCCTAGCCCTGGCGCTGCTTGTGGCGCGGATCGGTGCTGCAAATTACACGAACCACTCCGTTGCGGCGGACAACCTTACAGTTGCGACACATTTTCTTTACCGAAGCACGTACTTTCATGACTTCTCTCCAACTGCCGGCGGCCTAGCGAGGCCGGCCGGACCCTCCATAATTCTTCAGGTTGGCCTTTTTCATCACCGAATCGTACTGGTGTGACATCAGGTGACTCTGCACCTGGGCCATAAAATCCATGACGACCACCACAACAATCAGCAGTGAGGTACCACCCAGGTAAAACGGCACATTCGCCGTTACTACCAGAAACTGCGGTATGAGGCACACAATGGCGATATACGCCGAACCAAACACCGTCAGCCGGGTCAGCACGCCATCGATATAATTGGCGGTTTGCTGACCTGGGCGAATACCCGGCACAAAGGCGCCGGATCGCTTCAGGTTATCTGCCACTTCCTGCGGGGTGAACATCAACGCCGTGTAGAAAAAGCAGAAGAACACAATAAACACCGTGAACAGCAATATGTTCAGCGGCTGGCCCGGGCCGATCGCGACAGCCAGGTCCTGCAACCAGTCGTTACCGCCGTCTCCGCTCATCCATTGTGCTATGGACGCGGGAAACAGCAGGATACTGCTGGCAAAAATAGCCGGTATCACACCAGCCATATTCACCTTCAGGGGCAGATGCGAGCTCTGCGCCTGGTACATCTTGCGGCCCTGCTGACGCTTGGCGTAGTTCACCGTAATGCGTCGCTGACCGCGTTCGATAAACACGATCGCAAAAATCATGGCAATAGCGAAGGCCAGGATCGCCAGCAGGAACAGAATATTCAGTTCGCCCTGGCGAGCCTGCTCCAGCGACTGGCCGATCGCAGAGGGCAAGCCCGCTACGATACCCGCGAAGATCAACAGGGATATCCCGTTGCCAACGCCCTTCTCTGTAATCTGCTCACCGAGCCACATCATGAAGACTGCCCCGGTTACCAGAGAGGTAATGGCGATCACGTAGAACACCGGCGTCACGCTGTACGCCATACCCTGGTTGGCCATACCCACGGTCATACCTGTACCCTGGATAAGTGCCAGCACCACCGTCAGGTAGCGCGTGTACTGGCTGATTTTACGGCGCCCAGCCTCGCCTTCTTTCTTCAAGGCTTCCAGCGAGGGCGTCACTGCCGACATCAGCTGCATGATGATTGATGCAGAGATGTAAGGCATGATGCCGAGCGCCAGGATGCTCATCCGCTCCAGGGCACCGCCCGAGAACATGTTCGCCAGACCCAGGATCGTGCCCTGATTCTGGTTGAATAGCGCCTGCAACTGTTGTGGGTCGATCCCCGGCACCGGGATGTGCGTCCCGATGCGGTACACAATGATCGCCAGCAGAACAAACCTCAGGCGACGGAAAAGCTCGCCAAGGCCTGCCTTATTGACGTTAGGCAGCTGTCCTTGCGCCATTTAGTCCTCGACTTTCCCGCCGGCCTGCTCGATCGCTTCGCGTGCGCCCTTGCTCACCTTCAGGCCCTTAACCGTCAGCGTCTTGCTCAGCTCGCCCGACAGGAAAACCCGCGCCCGCGTCACATCCTGATTGATTAGGTCGGCAGCCTTCAGCGCGTCAAGATCCGCCACGTCGCCACTAATCGCGTTCAGTTCGCCCAAACGGACCTGCGCCGTCGTACGGCCAATTCGTGAGCTGAAACCGTACTTGGGCAGACGCTTCTGCAAGGGCATCTGACCGCCTTCAAAACCGGCGGCAACCTTGCCGCCGGAACGGGATTTCTGACCCTTGTGCCCGCGGCCGGCCGTTTTGCCGTTGCCGCTACCGATTCCTCGACCTACACGCTTGGCTTCTTTACGCGCGCCAGGAGCCGGGCTCAGGGTGTTCAGTCGCATAACATCAGACATGTTTACTCCTCAACCCGTACCAGGTAATTCACTTTGTTGATCATGCCACGCACGGAGGGCGTATCTTCCACCTCCACGGTGTGGCCGATGCGGCGCAGGCCACGGCCGGCGACGCACGCCTTATGGTTCTTCAGGCGGCCGTTGGTACTTTTCACCTGGGTCACCTTAATGGTTGCTTTAGACATGACAGGAGGCCCGTTACTTAGTTCAAAATCTCTTCGACGGTTTTACCGCGCTTGGCAGCCACGTCGTCCGGTGATGACATGTCGCGAAGCCCGTTAAAGGTTGCACGGACCACGTTAACCGGGTTGGTAGAGCCGTAAGCCTTGGCTAAAACGTTGTGCACGCCAGCGATCTCCAGGACGGCCCGCATGGCACCACCGGCGATCACGCCGGTACCTTCGGAGGCCGGCTGCATGTAGACCTTGGAAGCGCCATGGGTAGCTGTGACCGGGTACTGGATCGTGCCGTTGTTGAGATCGACACGGATCATGTTGCGACGGGCCGCTTCCATAGCCTTCTGAATAGCGACTGGCACCTCACGGGCCTTGCCGCGGCCAAAGCCGACGCGGCCCTTACCGTCGCCAACTACCGTCAGCGCAGTGAAGCCGAAAATACGGCCACCCTTGACCACCTTGGCAACGCGGTTGACCTGTACCAGTTTCTCCTGGAGGTCGCCGTCCTGTTGCTTCTTTTGTTCGTTGAAAGCCATAACTTAACCTTTAGAAATCCAGTCCGTTCTCGCGCGCAGCGTCGGCCAGCGCCTTGACCCGGCCGTGATACTTATAGCCGCTGCGATCAAAAGCTACTTTTTCGATGCCGGCGGCCTTGGCACGCTCTGCGACCAGCTTTCCCACTGCCGCGGCGGCGCCAACGTTTCCAGTGCTACCAGAGCGCAGGTCCTTGTCCAGCGTAGAGGCGGCTGCCAGGACCTTGTCGCCTTCCGGCGCAATGACCTGGGCATAAATGTGGCGCGGCGTGCGGTGCACACTCAGGCGGTTTACGCCCAGACCACGCATGCGAACGCGAGCACGCTTTGCGCGACGCAGCCTTGAATCGTTTTTTGCACTCATGATCGCTTACCTACTTCTTCTTGGCTTCTTTACGACGCACGTACTCGTCGGCGTAACGAACCCCTTTACCCTTGTAAGGCTCAGGCGGGCGGAAGCTGCGAATTTCCGCAGCGGCCTGGCCGACAGCCTGTTTATCGATGCCCTTGACCACTATCTCGGTCTGCGACGGCGTTTCCGCCTCGACGCCTTCGGGCAACTGATAATCGACCGGATGCGACAGACCCAGGGTCAGGTTGACAGACTTGCCGGAGGCCTTGGCGCGATACCCGACGCCATTAAGAACCAGCTTTTTCTCCCAGCCTTCGCTGACGCCCTTGACCATGTTGTTAAGTAGCGCGCGCGTGGTGCCGGCCATGGCCTTCACGCTATCGCTCTCGTACTTGATCGTCACGGCGTTGTCATCCTGGTTCACCTCGATGCCATCGACCAAAGACAGCTCAAGCGTACCCTTGCCACCTTTAACGGTGACAGAGCGGCCTTCCTGCTTGATCTCGACGCCGCTTGGCAGCGAAACCGGATTATTTGCGACTCTAGACATTGTTCAATGCTCGTTAAATCGGTTTAGAAAACGGTGCACAGCACTTCGCCGCCGCCGCCGGCCGCGCGGGCGGCACGGTCCGTCATCACACCCTTGGAGGTGGAGACGATGGCAACGCCCAGGCCGCCGCGAACCGAGGGCAGGTCGTCCTTGCCGGCGTAGTTCCGCAACCCCGGGCGGCTGGAACGATCCAGTTCGGCGATCACCGGCTTGCCGTTGTAGTACTTGAGGTCAATCGCCAGGCGCGGCTTGCCACCATCGTTAGTGGCATTGAAGCCCGCGATATAGCCTTCATCCTTCAGCACGCTGGCAACAGCGGCCTTTAGCTTGGAGCCGGGCATTTCTACACCAGCCTTGCCCGCCATCTGTGCGTTACGGATACGGGTCAGCATATCTGACAAGGGATCTTGCATGCTCATTTCAATAGTTCTCCGTTACCAGCTGGACTTAACCAGGCCAGGCACATCACCGCGCATGGCGGCCTCACGCAGTTTGTTACGGCACAGGCCAAACTTGCGATACACCGCATGGGGACGACCCGTCACCTGACAGCGGCGCTGCTGGCGCACCGGGCTTGCATCGCGTGGCAGCTTCTGCAGCGCAATCTGTGCATCCCATTTCTGTTCGTCGCTAGCGCTGGCATCCTTTAATACGGCCTTCAGCGCAGCGCGCTTGGTGGCGTAGCGGGCAACAGTGCGCGTGCGCTTCTTTTCACGTGCGATCATGGATTTTTTAGCCATGGGTCGTTTCTCCTAACCTTTCAGCGGGAAGCTGAAGGCGCGCAGTAACGCGCGACCCTCATCGTCCGTTCGGGCGGTGGTAGTAATGGTGATGTCCATGCCGCGCAGGGCGTCCACCTGATCGTAGTCAATCTCCGGGAAGATGATCTGCTCAGTTACGCCCATGGCAAAATTGCCGCGTCCGTCAAAGGACCGGGCACTGATGCCGCGGAAGTCGCGGATGCGCGGAATCGCGATGCTGATCAGGCGATCCAGGAATTCATACATGCGGTCCGAGCGCAGGGTCACCTTGCAACCGATCGGCCAGTTGTCGCGAATCTTGAAGCCCGCGATCGATTTGCGAGCCTTGGTCACGACGGGCTTCTGCCCGGCGATCTTTTCCATGTCTGCCAGCGCGCTCTCCAGCACCTTCTTGTCGCCCACCGCTTCGCCGACCCCCATGTTCAGGGTGATCTTTGTGATGCGAGGAACTTCCATCACGTTCTCGAGGCCCAGCTCTTCTTTCAGCTGCTGAGCGAGCTCGCTCTTGTACTTTTCTTTCAACGTTGCCATGTCTATTACCTGATAACCCTGACCGCTTAGCTGATCGCTTCGCCGCTGGATTTAAAGATACGAACCTTGCTGTCACCTTCGACTTTGAAGCCAACGCGATCGGCTTTCCCGGTCTCCGGATTGAAAATCGCCACGTTGGACACCTGTATCGGCGCCTCTCTCTCGACAATGCCACCGGCTACACCCGCTTGCGGATTCGGCTTGGTGTGCTTCTTGACCATATTGATGCCGGACACGACGAGCCGGCTATCAGCCAGCACCTTGCGAACTTTGCCGCGTTTGCCCTTATCTTTTCCGGCCAGGACAATCACTTCGTCATCGCGTTTGATCTTCAACATTTCTCGTCCTCTCCTCGGCCCTAAATTACTTCGGGTGCCAGAGAAATTATCTTCATAAACTTCTCGCCGCGCAGCTCACGGGTTACCGGGCCAAAAATCCGCGTGCCGATAGGCGCTTCCTGATTGTTCAGGAGTACCGCTGCATTGTCGTCAAACTTGATCAGCGAACCGTCTGCGCGACGGACGCCTTTCTTAGTGCGCACTACGACGGCAGTCATCACCTGGCCCTTCTTGACCTTGCCTCGGGGAATTGCCTCTTTCACCGTGACCTTAATCAGATCGCCCACGCGCGCGTAGCGACGCTTTGATCCGCCGAGCACCTTGATACACATGACACGGCGGGCACCGCTGTTATCCGCGACTTCCAAATATGACTGTGTCTGAATCATCTTCTACTCCCAACAGCGGCGGATTAAACCTGGACCGCACTCTCCACAACTTCAACCAGTTTCCAGGTCTTGCTCTTGGAAATCGGGCGGGTTTCGATCACGGTCACGGTGTCACCGATGCCGCATTCATTGCTTTCGTCGTGCGCGTGAATCTTGGACGACCGCGTTATGTACTTGCCGTAAACCGGATGTTTGACCCGACGCTCTACGAGTACGGTGATGGTCTTATCCATCTTGTTGCTGACAACCCTGCCGGTTGCAGTCCGGTTGCTCTTCTCTGCAGCCATGGTCAGTTACCTGCCTTCTCGTTCAGTACGGTCTTGACGCGCGCGATGTCGCGTTGGTTCTGCTTCAACAGGTGCGTCTGACCCAATTGCCCAGTGGCCTTCTGCATTCTCAGCTTGAACTGCTCCTCACGAAGGGTGAGCAGCTGCTTGTTCAAGTCCTCGTCAGACTTGTCCCGCAATTCACTCGCTTTCATCACATCACCGACCGTTTCACAAATGTTGTGGCAACGGGGATTTTGGCCGCTGCCAGCTCAAAGGCTTCGCGAGCGAGCTCTTCAGATACACCCTGGACTTCATACAAAACCTTGCCGGGCTGTACCTGGGCTACCCAATACTCAACGTTACCCTTACCTTTACCCTGACGAACTTCCAGGGGCTTACCCGTGATGGGCTTATCCGGAAAGACACGAATCCAAATCTTGCCGCCACGCTTGATATGACGGGTCATGGCGCGACGAGCCGCCTCTATCTGGCGAGCGGTAATGCGGCCGCGTCCGGTGGCCTTTAGGCCATACTCACCGAAGCTGACCTTGCTGCCGCGCTGAGCCAGGCCGCGGTTGCGGCCCTTTTGTGTCTTACGGAATTTTGTACGTTTTGGCTGAAGCATCTGCTTAACCCTTAATTCTCTTGTTTCTCTTAACTACTGGCTGTTTTCTTGGCGCCCTCGGGCTGCTCGTCAGCACCGATGACCTCGCCTTTGAAAATCCAAACTTTCACACCGAGGATGCCGTAGGTCGTCGACGCCTCGTAGGTGGCGTAATCAATGTCGGCACGCAGCGTGTGCAGAGGCACTCGACCCTCGCGGTACCACTCGGTTCGGGCGATCTCAGCGCCCCCCAGACGACCGCTAACCTGCACCTTGATGCCCTCTGCGCCCTGGCGCATGGCGTTTTGCACAACGCGCTTCATGGCGCGGCGGAACATAACGCGCCGCTCCAACTGCTGTGCCACATTCTGGGCAACCAGACGAGCATCGAGATCCGGCTTGCGGATTTCCTCGATATTGATGTGCACAGGCACACCCATACGAACAGCGAGAACTTTGCGGAGCTTGTCCACGTCTTCGCCCTTTTTGCCGATAACAATACCGGGGCGAGCCGTATGAATCGTAATGCGTGCAGTCTGCGCAGGGCGCTCAATGACGACGCGACTTACTGACGCATGGTCCAGCTCTTTCTCGATAAAGCTGCGAACCTCCAGGTCGGTGATGAGCTGCTTGGAGTAGTTCTTGCTGTCCGCATACCAGATCGAATTGTGATCTTTGACGATTCCAAGACGGATACCGACCGGATGTACTTTCTGACCCATGTGGCTTTCTCCTAACCCTTAGTCTTCGTCTTCGTCGTCAGCGACTTTGACAGTGATATGGCAAGATCGCTTCAGGATGCGATCAGCGCGGCCCTTTGCGCGAGGACGAATGCGTTTCATCGTCATCCCCTCGTCAACGAAGATGCTTGAAACCTTCAGCTCATCCACGTCAGCGCCTTCATTGTTCTCAGCATTGGCGATCGCAGAATCGAGTACCTTCTTCACAATGTGTGCCGCTTTTTTGTTGCTGAACTCGAGCACATTGAGCGCCTGCTCAACGGGCAGGCCGCGGACCTGGTCTGCTACCAGGCGGGCCTTCTGGGCTGAGATTCGCGCCCCTTTCAACTTTGCTGCAACTTCCATCTCTTCTTCCTCAGAGCCCGACGCGCTTAACGCTTCGCTTTCTTATCAACAACATGCC
Source organism: Pseudomonadota bacterium (assembly GCA_038748065.1). Taxonomy (GTDB): domain Bacteria; phylum Pseudomonadota; class Gammaproteobacteria; order Pseudomonadales; family Halieaceae; genus JBCDJG01. The sequence goes on along the minus strand of JBCDJG010000003.1, from coordinate 2,958 downwards.
CGCGGAAAGTACGCGTTACCGCGAACTCGCCCAGTTTGTGGCCGACCATGTCTTCGTTGATCAGGACGGGCACATGTTGGCGACCGTTATGCACGGCGATGGTCAGGCCCACCATGTCCGGCGACACCATAGAACGACGCGACCAGGTCTTGATCGGGCGACGGTCGTTGCTCTCGACGGCCGCCTCTACCTTCTTCATCAGGTGAAGGTCGATAAAGGGGCCTTTCTTCAATGAACGTGGCACAGTGAATATCCTCTATGTCTCTTTAGCGACAACCGCTACTTCTTACCGCGACGACGAACGATAAGCTTGTCGGTTCGCTTGTTCTTGCGGGTCTTGTAGCCCTTGGTCGGGGTACCCCAGGGGCTGACCGGATGACGGCCACCGGAGGTACGTCCCTCACCACCGCCATGCGGGTGATCGACCGGGTTCATGGCAACCCCGCGAACTGTCGGGCGTACGCCGCGCCAGCGCGCTGCACCAGCCTTACCCAGCTTGCGCAGGCTATGCTCAGCATTGGAGACCTCGCCCAGGGTAGCGCGACAATCCGCCAACACCTTCCGCATTTCACCAGAGCGCAAGCGCAAGGTTGCATATTGGCCTTCGCGAGCTACCAGCTGCACCGATGCACCAGCCGAACGAGCCAGTTGCGCGCCCTTGCCGGGCTTCAGCTCAATCGCGTGAACCACGCTACCGACCGGGATGTTGCGCAGCGGCAAACAGTTTCCTACTTTGATTGGGGCAGCGGAACCGCTCTGCAGCATGTCGCCAGCCTCGACCCCTTTGGGCGCAATGATGTAGCGACGTTCGCCGTCGGCGAATAGCAACAGCGCAATGTGCGCGGTGCGGTTAGGATCGTATTCGAGGCGCTCTACCTTGGCTGGAATGCCGTCCTTGGTGCGCTTGAAGTCGACAATGCGGTAATGCTGCTTGTGGCCGCCACCGATATGGCGAGTGGTGATGCGGCCGTTGTTGTTACGCCCGCCGTTCCTGGACTGCTTCTCCAACAGCGGCTTGTGCGGTGCGCCCTTGTGCAGATCCTGGTTGACGACGCGTACAACGTGACGACGACCGGGGGATGTGGGCTTGCTCTTTGAAACTGGCATGGAAAACCTACTCCTTACTCGGCGCTGGCAAAGTCAATATCTTGACCCTGCTCCAGTCGCACGTACGCCTTCTTCCAGGTCGGCTTTGTGCTGTAACCAAAGCGGTTGCGTTTGACCTTGCCCTTCACTTTCAGGGTGGTTACATTTTCAACCTTCACCTTGAACAACTGCTCTACGGATTTTTTGATTTCGCTCTTGGTTGCGTCAACCGCCACCTTGAACACGTACTGATTACTGGTGTCAGCGGCGATGGCAGCCTTTTCAGACACGTGCGGGCCCGCCAATACTTGGAAAACTCGCTCCTGATTCATCCCAGCATCTCCTCAAACTTCTTTACAGCGTCAACGGTGATCATCACCTTCTCATAGCCGATCAGGCTCACCGGGTCGACGCCGTCAACATCGCGCACATCCACCTTGTGCAGGTTGCGCGCAGCGAGGTACAGGTTCTCTCCGACCTCGGTCGATACAATCAGCACGTTATCGACGCCGTATTCATTAAGCTGCTGCGCCAGCAGTTTGGTCTTCGGCGCCTCCACGTCGACGCTGTCGACGACCATCAGTCGGTCCTGGCGAGCCAGTTCAGACAGAATGGAGCGCAGCGCGGCGCGATACATCTTGCGGTTCACCTTCTGCGAGTGATCCTGCGGCTGGGCCGCAAAGGTCACGCCGCCAGCCCGCCAAATGGGGGAACGGATCGTTCCCGCCCGCGCGCGGCCGGTGCCCTTCTGGCGCCAGGGCTTCTTGCCCCCGCCGGATACTGCAGCCCTATTCTTCTGGGCGCGCGTACCTTGGCGAGCGCCTGCCATGTAGGCAGTCACAACCTGATGCACCAGGTCTTCGTTGTACTCTCGAGCAAAGGTAACGTCAGAAACAGATACGGTTCCTGCTTCAGAGTCACCCGGCTTCACTACATTCAGTTCCACGTTAGGGCCCTCTTACCTTATGCCTTGATGGTCGGGCGAACGATCACGTCGCCGCCGGGAGCGCCGGGCACGGCACCCTTGATGAGCAGCAAGTTGCGCTCAGCATCGACGCGTACAACCTCGAGGCCCTGGGTAGTGACATTCTCTGCACCCATGTGGCCGGCCATCTTCTTGCCCTTGAATACCCGACCGGGCGTTTGGCACTGCCCGATAGAGCCCGGGGCACGGTGGGAAATCGAGTTACCGTGCGTGGCATCCTGCATAGAGAAGTTCCAGCGCTTCACGCCACCCTGGAAACCCTTGCCCTTGGATTTACCCGCTACATCGACCATCTGCCCCGCCTCAAAACGCTCCACGGTCAGTTCAGCGCCAACCTCGGGCGCCTCATCGGCGTCTTCCAGACGGAATTCCCATAAACCGGTGCCAGCCTCGACGCCCGCTTTCGCGAAGTGTCCCGCTGCTGATTTACTCACTCTTGAGGCCTTGCGGTTGCCCGCCGTGACCTGAATCGCCCGATAACCATCAGTTTCGAGCTCTTTGATCTGAGTAACGCGGTTTGGAGAAACCTCCACTACGGTTACTGGGATGGATGCGCCGTCGTCGGTAAAAACACGCGTCATACCGGACTTACGGCCGACTAAGCCAATAGCCATGTTGCTAACCTCTCAGTGTACGGGGCTGAAAACCCTCTATGGCCTCCCCTTTGCGCATACAGCATCAAAGGGGCGTTACACACCCGGTATCTTTTACAACGCCGGGCAGGTCTTGCTACGAATTGTCGTTAGCCAAGACTAATCTGTACTTCTACACCTGCTGCCAGGTCCAGTTTCATCAGGGCGTCCACAGTTTTTTCTGTGGGCTCCACGATATCCAACAGACGCTTGTGCGTACGAATCTCGTACTGGTCACGTGCATCCTTATTAACG
>JBCDJG010000002.1:0-162863 GCA_038748065.1 Pseudomonadota bacterium | reverse complement strand
TGACCACGGTCGCCTATATGGCCGTGGCCATCCCGATACCGCCTGCTGCGAGCTCGCGGTGATGGTTCACCAAGGCGACGGTTGGATGCCCTTCCAGGCACATGGCCTCATTGGCCCCAGATTTGATAAAGCGATTGCGCAGCGTTAGCGGGCCGATGGTGACGGGCGCAAAGGGTGAAGGTGAATTTTGCATACTCAAAGTCAGTCTTGTCTCGGGCTTTATTTTGTAGTGAAAGTATTAAACACCCATCCAACACCGGCTAAAAGGCCATTTAAGGCCCAGTTTCTGGACTTTTCTGACTTTTTCCCTTGGGGTTTAAAAGCAGGAGCCGATACGCTTGATAGCAACATGAACACATTGTGGAGCATGCCGGGAGACTAAGCTGATGACACTGACGAGACAATTAAATGGATTGTTTTTTATCACCGCAACGCAGCTGTGTGTGATATTCATGGTGTACTCGGCGCGCAATGCCTATGAGCAGTCTCTCGATAGCATCTCGAAGCTGGCATTTGCCCAGGTCGCGGCGCAGCAGCAGCTGCAGTATGAAATTTATCAGCAAGACGAGGTCAGCCTTGCGCTGACACTCCAGGAGTTTCTGCAGGATGAGGCTGTCGTTGCAGTAGCCGCCTACGACAGCGCGGGGCAACCTGTCGCTAGTGCAAAAAGTCCCGACCGGGAACCCTTGAACATCCCACGCCTCAGGCTCCAGCGCGCAGGCCTCGGTACCAGCGACATGCGCGTTCTGTCACTAAATGAACATGAACAGGCAGTTGGTACGGGATTCTATGCGTCACTGTTCGCCCGGGAGACATCTATTCTCCTAAGTATCCCGGTGCTTACCGCCATCGACCCAACTCAATCGAATCTGGCGCCCGAGGATTTCGCCGCCGGACTGCTGGCACGCGGCGAGAACCGCAGCCGTCTGGTGATTGGCTACCTGAGCATAGGCTTGGATCGTGGCACGCTGCTTGCCAGGGCCGGTGATCGCGCACTGCATACATTCCTTCTCATGCTGGGAGTGCTGGCTATCAGCGGGCTTCTGCTGCGCCTCGCCATCTTGCGCATTATCGATCCCATAACGAGGCTAAAGCAGATTGCCCACGCCCTCGCCAACGGCGAAGACGAGACCAAGATCAGCACCCCTGACCATGGTGAATTTGCCGATATCGCCAAAGCGCTGTCCAGCTTCAAAAAATCAGCCAGCAGAAAAACCAGCGAAATGTCTTACGAAAAAAACATGTTTAAGCTGCGGGTCGAGCAGACTGAGGAAGAACTCACCGCGCGAGATCAGGAACTCGAACGTATCTCGGACGAGTACGCAGCCTCTCGCGCGAACGTGAGAAAGCTGTCCAACTTTGATCGCCTGACGGAGTTGCCCAACCGAGAACTGTTCATTGAACACGTTCGTCAACTGATCCGCTTGGCAGAGCGCAGCGAGGAAACAGCCGCGCTCCTGTGTGTCAGCCTGGTTAATTTCGAGCGCATAACTGAATCCCTAGGTCGCAATACGGGTGACCAGTTACTGAAGGCGGTCGCCGCGCGCCTGCTGGGCTGCCTGCGCAGCAGCGATTTGCTCGGTCATTATCGAAGCGATGCGCAGCGCATCAATGTGTCTCGTTTGGGGGCAGACGAGTTTGCCGCCGTCTTGAACCGGCTCGACGACAGGCAGTCGGCGAAGGACATTGCCGAGCGCATCAGCGCACTACTGGCCAAACCCTACACTATAGAAGGCCGCGAGCTGACCGTTAAGCCTGTTATCGGTATCGCAGTAATGCCCGATGATACTCGCGATGCGGGCACACTATTGCGCTTCGCCAGCGCGGCCAAGCAGCAGGCTGCGGCAGCTGGAGCCAGCAGCGTGATACCCTACAGCGACAACATCGAACTACTGGGTGACGAGGATTTCCAGCTCAGCACCGCTCTGCGCAAAGCACTGGCGGAAAACACGCTGACGCTTCACTATCAGCCGCAAGTCGATACCGTATTGGGCTCCATCACCGGGCTGGAAGCCTTTTTGCGCTGGCAGCATCCAGATCTTGGCGCCGTTTCGCCAGAGCGCTTTATTCCACTGGCGGAAGAAAACGGGCTTATCGTTGAGCTGGGCTACTGGGCGCTGGAAGAAGCATGCCGCCAGATTTGTGCGTTCAAGAAGCGGGCGATAACGATGCCTCGCGTCGCACTGAACATATCGCCGCAGCAGCTCAACCCCGCCTTTGTCACGCGTTTGAGCGAAACACTCAAGCGCTACTCGCTACCGGCATCGAGCCTGGAGCTGGGCCTGACCCATGAGGTGATCGCAAACAACAGCGACAGCATGCTGCAGGTCCTGCGTGAATTAAAGGATTCGGGCGTGCACATCGCCCTCGAGAACTTCGGTGTGGCACCGTCGACACTGGCGGGAATACAGGCTTGTCCCTTGGACGATCTGAAAATCGAGCGCTCTTTTATCGCTCACTGTGACAAGCGCACAGAGGGCGCGAGGATGGTGTCGGCTGTGGTGGCCGTGGCGAACAGTCTGGGCCTCACGCCGGTCGCCGAGGGTGTCGAGCGGGTCGAGGAGTTCGAGTATCTATCGGCTCAGGGCGTGCGCTTGATGCGCGGCTACTTGTTCAGCAAGCCCATGCCCGCTGAAGAGCTTGGTCGGATACTGACGGCGCCATGGCATTACATGACGCTTATCCAAGAGATAGGCGGGGTCGCAAAACGCGCCTGATCCAGGCATCCGCCAACCTGGCCCAATCTCGCGGGCCCGGCGCAGCGGAGGTTCTGACTCTGGTCACACGATCTTGAAAGCGCCCTTCATCACGGCCCAGTGGCCCGGAAAACTGCAGAAGAAAGTATAGTCACCGCCAGGCGTCATGTTCTCTAGAGAAAATGTCACGCTGGCGCTCTCGCCGCCGCCGATGATGTCTGTGGCCGCCAGCACTCGAGCGTCACCGGCCGGCACATAGTTGGCGTCGAGGCCAGCCGCCAGGCCGGCGTTCGCCAGCGCATTCACATCACCTGTCGCGGCGAGCACCCAGTTATGGCCCATGGTGTTTTTCGGCATGCCACCCGTATGGGTCAAGTTCAGGGTTACGCTTTCGCAGTCCGACGATACCGAAAGTTCAGACTCGCTGAACTTGAGCGTATCGCCCACTTCAATATCGAGGGAGCATTGTGCGCTCGCTGCCTGCGCCGCGAATGCCATAACCATTGCTACGATTAACCTTGTCATCCTGTCACTCCTAATGTTTCAGTGTTTAAACTTGCTAACTTAGTCATCACGATTCGGCCCGCTTGGCGTCTCGCTCTCGGCTCTCAGCTCTCACCTCTCAGCTCCCAGCTTTCACCTCTCGCTTTTAGCGCCAGCAATCGCGAGCCACTTCAAATGCAAATAGTTCTCATTTATATTACTCTTCTTCACGCGCTGCGCCAATGGGTGCCCAAGCGCGTATTAATTATAGTTGCCTTATCAATTTTCGGATTACTTCACGTGTTGGTCATAACCATGAGATTTACGCTAGCCAAGACTATTGTGACTGCCGCTGCACTCGCCCTGTCCTTCAGCAGCTTCGCCTATGGCCCGGCGGCACCCGCAGAGGGCGACAAGCCAGCGGGTCGGCAGTACACCTTCTCCTGGCAATTCCAGGAAGGCGCGACCATGGCGCCAAGAGGGGGAACAACCACGGGCGCGAACATCACCATAGACGACGAGCCCTCCTCCGCCTGGCAGGCATTGCGCAAGGAGGGGCTCAGCAAACAGGAACGCGATCGCCGGGCCATTCTCGCTATGGCCGGCCCCTACAGAACGAGCTTCGACTTCATCGAAACGGTCGGCTTCACCGCAGACTACAGCCCCGCCAGGCCCTACCAGTCCTGGGGCACTGAATATGTTTACGTCGTTGCTGATGAGCCTGATTTCGTCAGCCTGCAGCACATTCTGGTTATGACCATGCTGGACGAAGACGGCTTTGAGTTGGAGCCCATTGTCGTCAAGCACTGGCGCCAGGACTGGAACTTTGAGGCCAGCGACCTACACACCTTCCGCGGTCACCGTGTATGGGCTCGTGAACAGCGTGCTAGCGCCGAGGTCGAGGGCCGCTGGATGCAGTCTGTCTACCAGGTCGATGACACACCTCGCTATCAGGCGGTGGGCACCTGGGAACACTTCGCCAACTACTCCAGTTGGAGCAGCGAGGAGACCTGGCGCCCCCTGCCGCGCCGCGAGTTCAGCGTGCGCGACGATTACCATGTCCTTGTGGGCACCAACAAGCATACCGTTACCCCGACCGGCTGGGTGCAGGAAGAGTCGAACCTCAAAGTCGTCCTCGACGATGAGGGCAGGCGTATTGGGGCCCTGGCCCGCGAAGCTGGACTGGCACGCTATGAGCGCATCGAGGGTTACGACTGGACCGCTGGCGATGCGTATTGGGAGCGAACTGCTCCGTTTTGGGCCGTCGTGCGGGACACCTGGTCCGACATCTTCGAGCGGGAAGACAGCTTCCGCCTGGAAAAGCGCGCGGAGGGCAGCGAGCTGTTCATGGTGATGTTCATCCTGGCCGACACGGCCACCGAAAAGGATTTCGACCCCCTCCTCGCCCGCGGGAAGATAGAGGAGGAACTCGCGCCCTTCCTGTTTGATGATTAACTGGGCCTGTATTCGACACGCACGCGGATGCGATAACATCTGCCGCTGACCCACCACCGCAGCGGCACTATCATGGACGAACCCACGCCCGCCGAAGGCAAGCTGTCACTACGCCTGCTGAGCGGGATCACGGCCTGCTGGTACCTGGCACAGATGGGGTATTACGCTCAGGCACAGCTATTCGGCCCGGTGATGGAAGACTACGGCATGGACGAGGCGGCCGTTGGCCTCATTATGTCTCAGGAAGTCATGACCTACGCGCTGACAGCGCTGGTAATGGCGGGCCCAGTGACACGGCTACCGCGCGCTAAAATTGCCTTATGGGGCGGCGCCCTGGTGTTTAGCGGCAACATGATCGCAGGCCTGACGGAGAGTTTTGAGGTGCTGCGCGTAGCGCGGCTGGTGGTTGGCTTCGGCGCAGGCATGATAGGAGCCGCGGGAACGGCTGCCGCCGCCTCGTCCTTCAACCCGCAGCGCATGTTCGCCATTGTTTCGGTCAGCTGGGGGCTGTTGGCTGCAGGCGGGGCGATCATTTACCCCTACTTCACCGTACCCTATGGCGCCGAGGGCGGCTACTTTGTCATGGCCGCAAGCGTGATCCTGCTTATGCCGCTGTTCGCCTGGCTGCCGCCCCCACCGCGCGATCCACAAGCGGAAGCGGCGGATCGCATTTTGCTTGGTTCGCTAACGCCGTTGGAGCGCGTCGCCGAGAGACTGGGCGTGCGCGGTGCACCCAATAAAGAATTTGCGCTGTTGGCCTTGCTGGCCCTGTTTATCTACGAGGTAGGCCAAGGCGCCATTCAGGTATTCCTCGAACAGTTCGGCCTGCGTACGGGCCTTGAGCAGATCCGCATTGGCCAGGTGCTTGGCATCGCAGGCTTTCTGGGGCTTGCAGGCGGTCTCCTGTCGGCCTGGCTGGCCGACCGTTACGGCAACCTGTGGCCAGCGCTCATCGGCATAGCCACCAATGCTGCGGTGGCAGCCGCCCTGGCGCTTGGCACCAGCCCCCTTGCCTTTGCCTTGCTCTACCTCGCCTGGAACATGTGTTTTTACTTTGTGGTGCCCTACATCCTGGGCATCATGTCGGAGATGGACCGCAAAGGCCGTTGGGCGGTCGCTACCGATGCAGTTTGGTGGTTCGGCGCAGCGCCCGGGCCCGCTGTCGGCGGTTACCTGGTCGCGGAGGCAGGCTATAGTGGGCTCGCGCTGTTGCCTGTCGCCGTCGGTATAGTCAGTATCGCATTATTCAAATACACGCTGGGCCGCTTTTACGCCGAACAAGCGGTGCTGGACAGAGCGCAGCCGGCTGAGCAGTCCTAATCTGTTGACGAGTACATCGCGTACCTTGTCTACCAAGATTGCCAGGGGTTCACTCCCGCTATGCATGATGTCGCCCTCTTCCCTATTCCGAACTCGGTGAATTTTCCCGGCGTGCCCTGCCCGCTGCACGTCTTCGAGCCTCGCTATCGGCAGATGGTCAGCCACTGCATCGATAACGCGATGATGATCGGTATTTGCCACACGGAGAAAGTCCTGCGCAGCAACGACAAAGAACAGACCCTGGAGGAAGCGCTGGGCAGCAATCAGTCTACCTACAAGCCTGTCGATATCTTTTCCGCGGGGCCCGTGGAGTTACTGGAAGAGCTTTCTGACGGCCGCTTGATGATTCGCGTCGACACCGCCATGCGCATGCGCCTGGGCCAGGAGAAGCAAACCTTGCCCTTCAGTATCTGGACCTGTGAAGAGCTGCTCGATGACCCGCTGGACGAGGCCGACGAGGCCGCGCTAGCCCAGACCCAGGCGAAGATACTGCGGCGTTTGCTGGCGCTCACCCACGGTAACGATCAGGCCCAGGACATGCTCAACAGCGAACACTGGCAGGAGATGCCGGCGCTAAAGTTCAGCTTCGCCGTCGCCGGCTGCCTCGCCATGCCACCGGACATATCGCAATCTCTGCTGGAAATGACCTCCCCTCAGCAACGTCTCGACAACGTGCTGGATATGATCAATTCGCTGGGTTATTGAGCAACGGGATCAGGGAGTCAGAGCCATTGGAAAAAGGGCATTTTGACCGTCAAAAAAATCGGCGATTTGCTCCCGGTAAAGGGCACTGAACTGATGCACCGCCAATATATTACCGAATTGCGCTAACACTTCGTTAACATCGCCGCTAACGGAGGCTGGCAGGCGGCTCTCGCGCAGCAACAGTTGGGCGCTGCTTACGGGTACCTGACGAATCCCCTCGCTGTTCCACGCGCCAGTCATAACCGCAGCCTCTATGATCGCAAGCGCATCATCTGCGTTAATGGAAGGGATACGGGTAAAACGCCAATCGACTAGCAGTTCCTCGTCTTTGGTTAACAATGCAGTGGTCACCCCATTGGCCATAGTCTGATCGCGGTCCCTGAGAATCTGCGCATTCGGCACCACCGTATCGTTTTCGGCGATTATGAACAGGGTAGGGACGGTCAGCCCCCCCGCCTGGCGCACAGGCGTGGCTACTGTGCCCATGACGGACACAATAGCGGCGATAGGATAGCCCGCATCGGAAAAGCTCTGGCCGAACAGTGAGACCATGCGCGCGCCGTTGGACATGCCAACACCAAAGAGAGGGGTTTGCGCCGTGACTGGGCTGCTTCGCACAACATGATCGTGCAAGCGTACCAGTCGTGCCAAGTCGTCATTGTCACTCAGCGACGGATCATTGACCCGCCAGCGCCGCGGGCTGGTGCGCTGCGTCGATTCGGTAGCAATAAATCCATAGCCGCGCTGAATGAGGAGATTGATGACATCCAGCGTTTCAATGCGCGTGGCAAAGCCCGCACTACCGCCCGAACCGTGGAAAAAGAACACCAGACCAATAGGCTCATCGGGGACATATGAGATGACGTCGAAGCCCTCGAATGTCCCCTCCTCGAAGGTGACAACCGGTTCGACCGGTTCGCAGGCAAGCATCAGCGCTGCCGCAAGGTAGATCAGCAAGGCTCGCCAATGTCTGGCTCGGGTTGCATCGGCAAATGCAACTATTAGTCTATCAGTGCCCCGTCTATCAAGCCGATAAGCTCTAGCCCTACGGTGACTTGGTAGACAGCAGATATTCAAGTAGATCCTCGACTTCCTCTTTTTCAAGGTCATTCAAAATGCCTTCCGGCATGAGGGAACGCGGCAGCAGGCGTTGAGACTGAAGGTCCCGCTTGAAATAGGTAGTCCATAGCTGCTCATCGGCATTGTAGAGCTGAAAACTACCCTTGGGCGTGAATTCAGCGCGCGCCCAGCCGCGGAGAGTCTGTCCATCGGCAGTGACCAGTTCACGCATTTCAAAGCCCCGCACAATATTCGCGTAGGGCTCCTTAATCGCCTGGTAAATCTGGTCGCGTTTCAGACGCTGCTCTACCGCAGTCAGGTCAGGTGCCATGCGCCCACCCTCCCCGAGAATCGAATGACATTCCATACACTTATGCTCAAACAGCGCTCGGCCCGCTTCATTCACTTTCGCAGCTCCCACAGAAGCGGGAGCCAGGCCAAGGTTTTCAAGATTCGGCGCGGTACGCACTACGCCCTGCAGCTTACCGATATGGATGACGAGATCTGCGAGCTCCTCCTCGCTGAGTGCGCCCGCGAAAGCGGGCATGCCAAGGTCAGGCCGACCCTGGGCGATGGTCACATACAGCGCTTCGTTGCTGAGGCCGCTGGGCGACTTGCCGATGAGCGGACCGCCGCGCCAGACACCGCCCTCGCCTTCCAGGCCGTGGCAGAGAGCACAGTAGTCGCGGTAGTTGTCGGCAGCTTCCCTTGCGATGGCCTTGGTGCCACCCAACAGGGCGAGGAGCGAGAGCACGGTTAGAATAAGCTTCATCACGGGGCGCCAGACTATATCAAATCGACCACTGGGCGAAACCAAGGGTAGCGAATAAGCTCACCTGCAAGCGGCTCAAAACCTGCGGCGTTCTAGCCGTTCTAAACGAATCAGTAGCTCTCGGCCGGGACGCACACTAGCACAAGTCAGCGCCTATCGAAACGGGTGGAAAGGACGATATTTGAATCTGTGTCTCGCACGCCCTCCAACTCGCCAATGCGATCGAGCGCTGCATCTAGTTCATCCGGGCGTTGCACCCGCATCACGGCGACCATGTCTACTTTGCCACTCACGGTATAAAGGGCCTCAATCTCGGGCATGTTCTCCAGCACGCCCACCAGCGACCTGCTGGCGCGCGGATCCACTTCGAGATTGACATAGGCTTGCAGGCTAGCGCCTCGGTAGGCCTCGCCAAGTTTCAGGTGATAGCCCGCAATGATGCCGTTCGCTTCCAGTTGCGCCAGCCGCTTCTTGGCCGTGGTGCGGGACAAATCCAGTTCTCTGGCAAGGTCGCTCACCGTCTTTCTGGCATCCCGCTGCAGGGCCGCGATCAAACGCCGGTCATTGCGACTCAGTTCCACACACCCGCCGTAATAATGGTCAAGTTGGCTATTACATTAATCGATTTGACCATAAAACTACTCATTATGACCAGCATTTGCAACTGTCATGCTGCGCTTCTTCCCTTGAAAATAGGCTTATTCACTCACAGACCTTTACCTTGATCTTGCAATGAACCTGCCTTTCCAGCCACATGCCGTCGCCAACCTGCCATCAAAATTCGCGGATACCGCCGCCCTGCTTGCGCACACGACGCCGGGCGAGCCCCTGTATCTGTTTTGCGCAGCCCGGCTGGTGGCACGCGCTCAACTCTTTCGTGCACTGTTCCCCGGTACAACCAGCTACGCGGTCAAGGCAAACCCTGAATCCGAGGTCCTCAGAACCCTGGTTGGCCAGGGCATACGACATTTTGACGTGGCCTCAATTACCGAGATTCGCCATGTGCTGGAGGTCTGCCCGGATGCCAGCTTGCATTACAACAATCCGGTGAAAGACCAAAGTGCCCTGCGCGAAGCCTACGAGATGCGCGGCCTTCGCTCCTTCGCTCTGGATGACCATGCCGAGTTCGACAAGATTCACCGCGTGACCCAGGGTGATAGCGAGGTGACGTTCACGGTTAGATTTAAACTGACGCATCGCGACGCCGCCTATGACTTTGGCAGCAAGTTCGGCGCTGACATCGATACGGCAGCGGCCCTGTTATCACGGGTACGGTCGGCCGGTGGGCGGCCCGCACTGACCTTCCACCCTGGCTCTCAGTGCTCAGACCCGGAGGTCTATGTAGAGTATTTGCAAGCGGCGGCGCGTATCGCCAAATTGGCCGGCGTAGAACCCGAGTTCATTAACGTGGGCGGCGGCTTCCCGGTGCAATATCCAGACGAAAAAGCGCCACCGCTGGCGACCTATTTCGAGCTCATCCGTCAGACGGCAAAGCGCTATTTTTCCGGTGATATCGGGCTGATGTGCGAACCAGGCCGCGCTATGGTGGCCGACTGCGTTTCGCTGCTCGCGCGAGTCATTCACATTCGCGACTGTGGTAGCCGCGTGTTCCTGAACGACGGTGTCTACGGCAGCTTCCAGGAGCAGTCCTTCACTCGCTTTCTGGTCCCCTCTTGCGTCTGGCGAGATTCACAAAGACTAGGAGGGCGCGAAAAGCCCTTTCAGGTATTCGGGCCGACCTGTGATCCGATCGACCGCATGCAGCGGGACATAAAATGGCCCGCTGCCCTGCGCGAGGGCGACTATATCGAGTTTGGCCTGCTGGGCGCGTATGGATCAGCTACCGCCACCTGCTTCAACGGCTTTCACGCCGGCGACTATGTCCGCATCAACAAAGGCACCGATTTTATGCAGGAAAAAAAGGCCTGACTGGCGAGCGCTAACCCCAAAGTACCGAAGGCGGAAGTCCTACTCGACCGCCGTCACGATAGTCCAGGCCATTGTCGACGTCCTCTGCCAACAGCAGCGGCCCGTCGATATCGACAAAACTACAGAACTGGCCAATCACATAGCTGGGCGCCATCGACAAGGACGTCCCCGTCATATTGCCGACCATAAGGTCCATGCCGGCTTCCTGGGCCGCCTTAACCAAACCGAGACCCTCGGTGAGCCCACCGCTCTTATCGAGTTTGATATTCAGCACCTGATAGCGGCGAGCAGCTGCCTCAAACTCGCCCAAATGGAGGCAGGACTCGTCAGCTCCCAAGGGCACTGGCGAGACAAAGCCCTCCAATGCTTCATCGGCGCCGCGCGCAAGCGGCTGCTCTATCATCGCGACGCCCAGGCGCTCGCAATGCGGCAAGTATTCTTGCAGTTCATCGAAGCTCCAGCCCTGATTGACATCGATCACCAGCGATGCGTCAGGCCGTGCCGCCCGGATAATCTCCAGGCGCTCTATCGGCCGGTCAGCGTCTAGCTTGATTTTTAGATGAGGAAAGGCACGTGCCTCAGTGGCCCTCTCGCCCATCAGTGCAGGTTCGGCAATGCCCAAAGTGAAAACGGTTACCAACTCTCGAGGCTCGATATCCAGTAGCTGCCAGATCGACTGTCCAAGGCGTTTAGCGCGCAGGTCCCACAGGGCACAATCAAGGACATTGCGGGCACCGCAAGGTTGCATCTCCTGCATCAGGGCTTCCGGCGTCAGATCATCGGTAATTCGGTCCAACCATGGCTCTAGCTCAGCGCGCATGCTCTCAGGAGACTCATTCAGGTAATAAGTGCCTGTTGACTCGCCACGCCCAACGAAGCCCTCTGACTCAAGGGTAAGCTGCAAAACTTCCGTGTGAGTCCACACGCTGCCCGTGATAGCGAAGGGCACCTTCATTGGGAACGACGCGTCTTCAAGACTTACTTTCATAACTGACTCCTTAGGCAAACTCTTGCTGCAGCCTGGCAATAATGGGCGCGGTACCGTCCCGCAGTGGGTCGACGCAGGGCAGCCCGTAGCGCGTCGACAGTGCCGCCAGGTAGTCGAGGCGCTCGATGTCTGGCAGGCTGCTGGAATTGACACTGATACCTACGCAGCGAATGGCTGGGTTCGTCAGCTTCCCAATCGCAATAGTCCGGTCAATCACCTCGCCAATGGTCGGTAACGGGAAATCTTCCCAGCCCTCGACATATTCACGGCCCGCAGCGTGGCATACCACGAAGGCATCAGGCTGGGAGCCGATCAGGAGACCGTGGCTGACGGCGGCGTAGCCCGGGTGAAAGATGCCGCCCTGCCCTTCGACAACGTCCCAGTGATCGTCGTCATTGGCGGGCGAGAGCACTTCAGCCGCGCCGGATACAAAATCAGACACCACACAATCGATTGGGATACCCCGACCAACAATCATGATGCCGGTTTGCCCAGAGGCCCTGAAGTCGGCCTTTACGCCCGCCTCCTCAAGGTCCCGGGTCAGCTGCAGCGCAGTGTATTTCTTGCCAAGGGCACAATCGGTACCGACGGTCAGCAAGCGTTTGCCGGAGCGTTTCTCTCCGCTTGCGACCGGCAGGTCATCCGGCGGTACGCGCACATCCACAAGACGCCCTTTACCCTCTGCAGCCGCCTCGACAAGGGCGGGAATAGAGGCCAATCGCGTGTGCAATCCGCCTACGATATCAAGGCCAGCTCGCGCTCCCTCACACAGGGTTTCCAGCCAGTCGTCAGGGATACTACCGCCGATCAATGCCGTGCCAATCACAAGTGAACCAACCCCCTGCTCAGCGGCCTGCTTAAGTGTCATGTCGCTGAGCCCCAGGTCCAAGGCAGCTGGCGTCAGGCGCAGCTGACCCGCGCACAGCTCAGGCCGCCAGTCAGCAATACCCTTGGCCGTCTTGGCGTAGGTCTCGCGCGACTCGTCACCCATAAACAACAGGTAGGGCGTGCGCAGGGAAATCGCGGTGGTGGTATCCATGGAGTTGTCTCAGCTACCCTTCTCAACAGGCGCGCTATAGTAACGCATCAAGACTGTTTCGAAAACGAAAAAGCGGACGCCGGGCCGTTTCAGCACCCACTTGTGAGGGCTCTCAGAGCCAGTGCGCTACTAGCCGGTGCTCACCTAGTCACTGGCATCGTTGCCCGGTCTCAGCACGTCCGCAGCAGGCGGCGTTGGGAAGCCGCTGCGCTCGAATACCGGCGTGTTGGTCCAGGCGCCATCGGCGGTGGCATACCAACCCGCGGCGGCAAGCGCACCGCCATCGCAGTGCACGGTGGTACCCGTGACCCAGGCTGAAAGCTCACTGGCCAGAAAAACGGCGCAGCCCGCAGTGTCACTTGGTGTACCGAAGCGTTGCAGCGGAAACCACTGGGCACGCTGGGCGTAGTCCTCGGGCGCCATCCACGCCTCCGGCTTGACCTGCTCACTTTCGGTGGTCTCTGGCGCGATAACGTTGACGCGGATGCCGTAGCGGCCGAGCTCCAGAGACAGCGTCCGGGCAAAACCGGCAAGACCTGCCTTGGCAGCTGCATAGGGAGTCATATTGGGCATCGCGCGATGCCCTTCAATCGAAGACACGGCAATAATGCTGCCACCTGCCCCGGCGCGCTTCATCAGTGGGATGGCCTCTCGGGTTACCACCATCACCTGCCGCAGGTTAATACCGAGTAAGCTATCGATGTCGTCGTCGGACATGTCTTCCAGTGCCTTGCTGATACCGAGAAAATCCCCGACGTTGTTCACCAGCACGTCCAGGCGCCCGTGAACCTGCTCGACCTGCTGCATCGCGGCGATCACATCGTC
This sequence comes from Pseudomonadota bacterium, assembly GCA_038748065.1. Taxonomy (GTDB): domain Bacteria; phylum Pseudomonadota; class Gammaproteobacteria; order Pseudomonadales; family Halieaceae; genus JBCDJG01. Next base: position 149,592 of record JBCDJG010000002.1, on the reverse strand, counting down.
AGTGTTCAGCACATCGCCGGCAATGGCCTGCAGTGGTATCTCGCGCTTGGCAAAGTCAGCTTTAATCGCCGCGAGTCTCCCCGCATCTCGATCCATCACGATGACCTGTGCGCCGTGCTCGGCAAATTGCTCGGCAATACCCTTGCCGATACCGGCAGCCCCCCCAGTTATCAGCGCTATCTTGCCCGCCAGTAGTTCAGCCATTTTTTTGTCCTCGTCAGCCTCGAATTCCGCCCACTACCTCAAACCTAGCAATTCCATCATGGAGCGCGGTTGCGTCTCGTCCATGATGCTTTCTGTACGTGCGGCAAACATGGGTTTGAAGTCAGGCTGGGGCAGCAGCCAGAACTTACCCGCGTCGATGCCCTCGAAAACGCGCTGGGAAAACTCATCGCAGTTGAGGCCTGCCGCAACACCCTGGGCGATCATATCGTGGGTCTGCTGTTCGGCCTCGCTGCCAAGTACGTTGCGCTCCGCCTCCGGCCGCAGTCGGTCCGACTCCCAAATGCCGGTCGCAACTTCCGCCGGGCATAGCACCGAAACCGAAACGGGCTCGGGCTCAAGCGCCAGCTCCTGGAACAGCGACTCCGAGATGGCCGTAACCATGTGCTTGGTCCCCTGGTACAGCGCCATGTAGGCGCCGCCGCCGAGCAGGCCGCCGATAGAAGACGTATTAACAACACGGGCCGCTTCACCCTGCTTGAGCATACGGGGCACAAATGCGCGAATACCGTGGACAACGCCCATCACATTAACATCCAACAGCCAGCGCCAGTCGCGGCTGCTGCGCTCCCAGCTCTTGCCATCAACCAGCACACCGGCGTTGTTGAACAGCAGATTGACACGTCCGTGTTGGTCAAAAACACGCTGAGCCAAGGCTTCTACGGCGGCTTCATCGGAAACGTCAACGATATGCGTCGCAAGGCGCGCAGCGCCATCACAGCTTCGGCTGAGATCATCAAGGCCCGCCCCGTCGACATCCGTAGCAATCACCGTCATACCCAGTCCCAGGCAATGCCTGGCGAGGCCCCTGCCAATGCCGCTCGCCGCGCCCGTAACCACGGCGACCTGCCCCTGCCAGCTATCCATCTTCTGATCTCCCATTCAGGCTATGACACGCTACACTTCTAACACCCTAGCAATTCGAATAATGATTGAGGGAGGGGGGAGCGAGCGGCCCCCACATTTACCAGTCGGCGGTTCAGACCCTTAGGCTGCTCCTATCAAGGCCATTGAAACAAACCATTTTCAATAGCCATATGCAATTACTATTCTGATCTTAATAGGGATTCGCGCAGGGTTGCGTCAAAGCCCTATGCTCAAGGCTGGATGAATAACAGGTGCGGTCATCGCGCCGACGATAGGGAGAAACCTATGAAAACACGCAAAGCAGTATTATCAACCGCCGTCGCCAGTGTATTAGCACTGGGCGGGGCCTCTCAGGGCGCTCTCGGCGAAGTCGCAACAGAGATCAGTAAGCCCGCAGGCGCAATGGGCATGGGCACCGTTTCGCCCTTTGAGGCCAAGAGCAATCAGTTCTGGTGGCCCGATCAGCTGGACCTCGCGCCACTGCGCGACCACGACTCACGCTCCAATCCGCTGGGTGCTGACTTTAATTACGCCATGGCAGTCAGTGAGTTGGACCTCGATCAGATAAAGGCGGACGTTGAAGCCGTATTGACCGATTCACAAGACTGGTGGCCAGCCGACTGGGGCAACTACGGCCCCCTCTTCATCCGCCTGTCATGGCACAGCGCTGGCACATACCGCACCCTGGACGGACGCGGTGGCGGTGACGGCGGTCAGATGCGTTTCGACCCGCTGAACAGCTGGCCCGACAATGGCAACCTCGACAAGGCCAAGCGCCTGCTATGGCCGGTCAAGCAGAAGTACGGTGCCGCGCTGTCATGGGGCGATCTGATGGTGCTGGCTGGCACGGTCGGTATGGAAAGCATGGGTTTTCAGACCTATGGCTTCGCCTTCGGCCGCACCGACGAGTGGGAACCCGATCTCGTCTACTGGGGCCCGGAAGTTGAAATGCTGGCCAGCGATCGCGAAGACAAGGACGGCGTCCTGCAACGACCCCTCGGTGCAACCCACATGGGCCTGATTTACGTCAACCCGGAAGGCCCCCGCGGCGTACCCGACCCGGTCGGCTCCGCCAAGAACATCCGCCTGTCTTTCGGACGCATGGCGATGAACGACGAGGAAACCGTGGCCCTGATCGCCGGTGGCCACACCTTCGGCAAGATGCACGGCGCACGTAAGCCAGCCGAGTGTGTTGGCGCTGAACCCGCGGCATCGGCTACGGAAAACCAGGGCCTTGGCTGGATCAACAAGTGTGGCAAAGGCCACTCAGAGGACACCACCACCAGCGGCCTGGAGGGCGCATGGACCCAGGCGCCGACTCAGTGGACGACGCTTTACCTGTCCAACCTGCTGGATAACGAGTGGCAGCAGACTCGCAGCCCGGCGGGCGCGGTGCAGTGGATTCCAGTGAGCGAAGCGATGCAGAAAGCTGTTCCCGATGCGCACGTGGAAGGCAAGATGAATCCCATCGTGATGACCACGGCGGACCTGGCCTTGAAAGCCGACCCCGCTTACCGAGCTATCATCGAGCGTTTCCGCGACGATCCGGAAGCCTATCGCCTGGCCTTCGCCAAGGCCTGGTACAAGCTGACCCACCGCGACATGGGCCCCAAGGCTCGCTATATCGGTGACACTGCACCGGCGGTCGACCTGATCTGGCAGGACCCGATTCCCGCCGTGGAATACAAGATGGTCAGCGACCGCGACATCCGCAAGCTGAAGGCGGAAATTCTGGACAGCGACCTCAGCGTGGGTGAGCTGGTGCGAACCGCCTGGGCCTCTGCAGGCAGCTTCCGCGCCGGTGACATGCGCGGCGGCGCCAACGGCGGCCGCGTCGCCCTGATGCCGCAGAAAGACTGGCCGGTCAACAACCCCCAGGAGCTCGCAAAAGTGCTGGGCACGCTCACCGAAATTCAGGCGCAGTTCAACGACTCGAGCAGTCGACAGCCGAAGATTTCCCTGGCCGACTTGATTGTCCTGGGCGGTGCAGCAGCGGTCGAGAAAGCGGCGAGCGACGCCGGTGTTGAGGTCGACGTACCCTTCGTACCGGGCCGCGGTGACGCTACTCAGGAGCAGACGGATGTTGCGTCCTTCAGCTTGCTGGAGCCAACCGCCGACGCCTTCCGCAACTACTTCGACGAGTCACGCAGCTACCGCTCACCCACGGATATGCTGGTGGATCGCGCGGACCAGCTGCGCCTGACGGTGCCTGAAATGGCAGTGCTTGTCGGCGGTATGCGCTCACTGGGTGGCAATAGCGCAGGCGTCACGCATGGCGTGTTCACTGATCAGCTTGAAACGCTGAATAACGACTTCTTCGTGGAACTGCTGAGCATGTCTACAACCTGGCAGAAGTCGGAGACGGCGGGGCTGTATGAGGGCGTGGATCGCGCGACCGGTGAAGTGAAGTACACCGCAACGCCCGTTGACCTCATCTTCGGCTCCAATGCTGAGCTTCGGACTGTAGCGGAAGTCTACGCTTACGACGATGCACAGGAGCGATTCGTCAATGACTTTGTAGCAGCCTGGACCAAGGTTATGCAGCTGGACCGCTTCGACCTGCGCCATGATATCTAAACGCTAGCTGCAACTACAAGGCGGCTGGGCTACAACCCAGCCGCCTTTTTTGTGCGCTATTGCGCATACTCGGGCCGAGGCAGCTTTGCTATGCTGCGACCCGCAGCCCGCTATTTGAACGCCCGACATGTCCACTGAAATAACCCTGACAGAGAGCATTACTATACCGGCTAGAGAGCTGGTGTTTTCAGCGATGCGTGCCCAGGGCCCGGGCGGCCAGAACGTCAACAAGGTGTCTTCGGCGGTCCAACTGCGGCTCGACATCCCGAGCTCCTCACTACCACCCGACTGCAAGGCACGTCTGCTCAAACAGCGCGATCGCCGGATCAGCGCTGACGGCGTACTCATCATCAAGAGTCAGGAACACCGCAGCCAGGAGCGCAACCGGGAAGCCGCGATCAATCGGCTAACGGAGTTGGTTAAGGCAGCCAGCACACCACGCAAGCGCCGGGTCGCAACGAAACCGACCCGCTCATCGCAAAAAAAGCGCCTCGATCGCAAGCAACAGCGAGGTCGCGTAAAAAACCTGCGCGGCCGCGTAGATCCCGAATAACCAGGCGCTGGCATCAGCGCTGCCGCTGATACAAAATGCCTATCGCTTCTGCCCAAAGAGGAATAAGAATATGGCACAGACCAGCGACCATGAAATCGTATCGATCTACCCCTTCACAGATGCAGAAATCGAGCAGTTGATGAGCAACGCCATGGAGTGCGTGCTGATGTGGTCAACGAAAGACGGCTGGCCGGTCGGAGTCATACATGCTTTTGTCTGGCATGAAGGCAAGATCTGGATCACCTTCGCCTCGCATCGTCACCGCGCGGCTGCCATCCGGCGCGATAAGCGTGTGTCGGTCAGCGTCAGCGCCATGGGCTATCCCGAGGGGAGTGATGCCACACTGCCCACCGGCGGTATTACCTTCAAGGGGCATGGAGAATTCTTCGACGACGACGCAACGAAGCAGTGGTTTTATGCGGCACTGAGCAAAAAGATCAATCCCGCGGACCAGGGTGCCCAGGACTACTTCTACAACTTTCTCGACTCGCCCCTGCGCACGGTGCTTGCCGTTACCCCGGTGAAACGGATCATGTATAACGCCGGCATGGCCGAGCGTCATATGGCCGGCAACATTCGCGAGGACGAGCTAGGCGAGCGCTTAAGCTCGGACGCGGACCGTATGAACCAGGAACGCAAGAAGCGTGGCCTTAACCCGCGATGAGTGCTGCAGCAGCAGGCTGCTACCGCGCAGGATATTAGCTACACTGCACCTTGAATCGAAGGAACCCGATAAGATGCCCGCAACCACACTGCTGAAGCCTTTTTTCTCACTTGTCATCGCGTCCCTGCTGGCTGCCTGCAGCAGTGGCCCACCAAAACCGGACGTTGATTACAAAGCCGACTACGACTTTATGTCGGTCAACAAGGTCGCATTTTTCAAAAACTCGGGTCAGGTCAGCGGCGATAACCCCCTACAGCTCTCGGACATCCAGCGAAATCGCGTGGACGAGGCCGTTCGCTACGCTCTGGAACTCAAGGGCATGCAGTTTGTTGATGACGCAAGCCAGGCCGATATGCTGATCAGCTGGCACCTTATGACCCAGGACAAAACCGACGTGCGCACCTACCAGGTGCCCGATTACCATGCAGGTTATGGCGGCTACTATGGCTACAACCGCTACAGCCGCTACAACTGCTGGTCCTGCACCCCCTATCGCACTGAAGTCTCGGTACAAAACTACACACAGGGAACCTTCATCGTTGACATGATTGCGCCGGAGCTGCGCCAGTCCGTGTGGCGCGGCGTAACGCAGTCAAAGCTGAAGGGCGGCAACGAGGAGCAGGCTAACTACAATGAGGCTGCCGTCGTCATGTTCGAATCCTTCCCACCCTTGTCCACGGCGCCCTGATTCGGCGGGAGCGACCTGCTACTGGACACAGGCGCCGGCTATGCCGCCACGCTGGGGCTGCTCGGCATCAGCAGCTTCCTGGCCACCAATCTCGACAATCTCCTTGTACTGGTCGTGTTGCAGGCCGGACACCGCCGCGCGCGCGGCGCCATTCTGGCGGGTTACCTGCTGAGCGTCCTGTGCGTACTCCTGCTGTCTAGCCTGGGCATTGCCATCAATCGGGCGGTGGATGCAGGGCTGATTGGTTACCTCGGCGTGATCCCGCTGAGCCTGGGCCTGTGGGCACTTGTACAACGACAGCGCGGTACAACCGCAGCGGAAGCGCTGACCCCCGTACTGCCCGCGCGGTCAGCTTTGATCGGCTCGGCGGCGCTAATGCTGGGTAATAGCGGCGACAGCCTTGCGCTGCTACTCCCAATGATGGCGGAAACAGCTCCAGCCGGACGGGGTCTACTCGCAATCATCTACCTCGCCGCTGCCATCGCCTGGGCGGCGCTGGCTTATGGGGTGGCCTCCAAAGCAGCGCTGGCCCGTGTCATTGAGCGGCGCGGTGCGGCATTCGTGCCGTGGCTTATGATCATGCTTGGCGTGTACATTCTCTCTGACACCCCAACGGATACGCTGCTCTGATCAAAGGCCTTGTAGGGCTATCAAGCGCGAGTCGAGCAGCGCTGCCTGCCTGTGATGCACGATCGCCTGGTAATCCTCGGAGCTGATCATGTCAACGAAAGACGCCGCACTGGGATAGCGCATCAACGCGACCAGGTGCCAGTCCTTGTCATCGGGCCCGATCAGCATCGCGGCCTGGCTGCCCTGCCATACAAGTTCGGCTCCGCGCTCAGCCAGTAGAGGTGCAACCGCTTCACCATAGCGACCAAAGGCCTCCAAACCGCTGCAGGCTGCCTCGCTGCGCTCCCCATAATCGGCCTGCTCGCGGAAGCGCAGCAGATTCAGCATGACAACGGGCGCGCCTGCAGGGTACTCGCTGACAAAGCGCTCGATCGCACCGCTTTCCGGTTCAATGTAGCTGATGCTCATAGCTCTAATCTCACAGGACTTTGAGGGGATACTCACTGGTGGGGATACAATCGATACGCTCAAAATCAATAAAACGCACGCAGCTGTCGACCATCGCCTTTTCCCTCGCCTGGTAGAGTGCTTCATCTTCGCCCGCATCATAAAACGCCAAACGACTGTGTATTGCCGCCTCGGGGAAGTTCTCTTCGATGATGGCGGCCAGTGGCGGCGCATCAGGCTGCAGTGCTCGAACCACGAGATTCTGCCGATAACCGAAGGTTGACTGGGTGTCTATTGCGACAGGCGTATGCAGGTCTTGCCAGATACTACGCCACTCCTCCATCTCCAACGACGCCGGGCGCTGCAAGCAAACCACCTGGTTCATCCCCGCGGTGCGCTGGCCAACACTAACAAACTCCCGGTATTCAGGTAGCGGATTGGCCTCGCTGACCAGGTAGCCGCAATATCGCTCGCAGTAGTCAGCAAGCCCAAGGTGCTCACCCTCCAGCGCACTGGCGCGAGCCACCCACAGCATGATTACGCCGTCGTAACCGCGCTCGAAGATATTCTCCATGCGGTATACCGATGCGGGCGCTACCGCGTCATCTACAACGCAAATGGTCAATGCGTGTACGTCATCCCTGGCCAAGGCCGCTTCGGAGAAAGGGCCCAACAACTGCTCGCGAAAGCGATCCGAGGAAGTGCCCTCCGGTCGCCAGATGGGGTAGATGACTTTTTCCATAAGTTCTCCTCCGGGTGCACTATGCTAACGGAAAGCGCTTGAGCTCGCTGTACGCGGGTTCAAATCAGTGGACTGCGGCCAATTGCCCAAGTCGCTAGACTGCTAATGTCCGCGCCTCGACAAGGAGAACAGCATGGCGAGATGGAAACGCAAAGAACTGGAAGCGGCCTTTGATAAATTCCAGGCCGCTGCCCTCAAGGGTGCCCAAACCGGTGATTGGAAAGACTGGGCGAACTGCTTCACCCGTGATGCCACTTACTTTGAACACCAGTACGGGAAATTTTGGGGCCGGGATACCATCCACGCCTGGATCGAGAAGACCATGAAACCCTACCCGGTTTGTCACATGACTGCTTTTCCCATCAAGTGGTATACCGTCGACGCGGAAAAGGGCTGGATCATCTGCGAAGTGCTGAACCGCATGGATGACCTGGGTGACGGCGAGATTTACGAGGAGCCGAATATCACCATTCTGCATTACGGTGGCAACGGCCAATTCAAGTACGAGGAGGACGTGTATGACCGTAAGCGGATGGGCAATATGGTCATGCGCTGGTTAGCGGCCAAGGAAGCGATCGAAAGCGCAGAGAAAAAAGAAGATTGAATGCCGTGTAGCCGAGGATGGTTCTTCTGCTGGACATGCGTACGGCGCCGGACGGTCCAAGCGCCGCTGCGGCACCCTAGCGAGCACACAGCCCGCCTCTATTGCCCGCCAGGACCACTCCGCCAGTCACAAAAGCTTAACCCCCCTGTATTTTCCCTGACATAAACAAGCCGCATCCTGCTCGTGAACCAAAGGTCAACGGGAGCTTGATCATGGGACGGGGCGTAAGATCATGCGGTGGGGCGACACCGGCATCCGCAGAAAAAGCGCGCATTCGCGCTGAAATAGAAGACCAGGTAGAGCAGTTCCTCAAGCGCGGCGGCCACATCGACGTGCTCGGCAAGGACATCGTCCGCGAGGACCGGCAGGTGGGCAGTATCTGGCAAAACCTCGATGATGAAATCGGGCTATCCGGCTAGCGCCGGCGCGGCCTGATGCTAGACGTACGAGAGATTTTGCAGGAGCGCTACCCACGCTTCTTCAGAGAACATCAGCGCACAGCCAATACGCTGAGCCATTTCCTCAGACTTCTGTTTTGTGAAAAGCGCTTCAAGCAGTTCGAGCGGGACTACCCGCACCTGAAGGACTTCGACTTTGTTGAAGCGGTGCTGCGTTATTTTGATTTTGGTCTGCGTCTGCAGGAACGAGAACGCGCCCGTATACCGGACAGCGGCCGCGTAGTTATCGTTGCCAACCACCCGATCGGATCCCTCGACGGGCTAGCCCTATTGGACCTGGTACGCGAAGTCCGACCCGACGTCCGCGTGGTGGCAGACGAAGTGCTCGCAGAAATCAAACCGCTGCAAAGCCTACTCCTGCCCGTACACAACATGGGCGGCGTTACGCCGCGCGACAACCTGCGCAACATCAGGCGCCATCTGGATATGGAAGGGGCCCTCATCATCTTTCCTGCCGGGGAAGTGTCGCGTTTAGGCCCTAAGGGCATCAAAGACGGCGCCTGGCAGAGCGGCTTCGTCAAGATCGCGCGTGCAGCCAAGGCGCCCATCCTGCCGATCTACGTTGCCGGGCGCAACTCCATGTTGTTCTACAGCATTTCCTTTCTGGCAAGACCACTGTCGACCCTGTGGCTGGTCCGGGAAATGTTCAAGCAAAGCCACAGCGTTGTTGATGCCCGTGTTGGCAACCCGGTGCCCCATCACATCTACGAGGGCGTGGGCGCGTCGCCCAAGCGTTTGGCGGCTCTTTTTCGAAAACACGTTTATCGCCTGGCGCGCGACGGTCGCCCGATCTTCCAGACCGAGGAAACCGTGGCGCACCCGGAGAATCGCCTGCTGTTAAAGCGTGAGCTGGAAAGCGCCGAACTGCTGGGCGAGACGCCAGACGGCAAGCAAATCTATCTGTACCAGCAGCGCGAGGCCGATTGCGTCATGCGCGAGATCGGACGGCTGCGTGAGCTGACATTTCGTAGCGTGGGTGAAGGTACAGGCATGCCGCGGGACATCGACCGCCATGATCGCGACTACCTGCAACTGCTGCTATGGGACCGCGAAAATCTGGAAATTGCCGGAGCTTACCGTCTCGGCTGCACCGCAGAGCTACTTAAACGTCAGGGCTGGAGCGGGATGTATACGCACAGTCTGTTCCATTTCGGGGACGCGGTGAAGCCAACACTGGAACAGGGCCTGGAGCTCGGCCGCAGTTTCGTACAGCCGCGCTACCAGGACCGCAAAAGCCTCGACTACCTATGGTGGGGCATCGGCGCCTTTATACAGCGTTATCCCCAGTATCGTTACCTGTTCGGGCCGGTATCAATCAGCCGCTTCTACGGCGAAGAAGATATCGCTCGACTCGTCTATTTCTATAGCCGTCACTACGGACGCCCCGACCTGGGAATCGAGGCAGTTCGGCCGTTTGTCGCCAAGAGCGAGTACATTGCCAAATTCGACGAACGTTACGGTCACCTGGGCCGTGAAGACGGCTTCAAACTGATGCGCCACGACCTGACCGAGCGTGGCCTGTCGGTACCGCCTCTGTACAAGCATTACATGGAGGCGGCGAATCCAGCGGGAGTGTTCATCGGCGGATTCAACGTCGATGCGGATTTCAGTGACTGCGTAGACGGGTTCGTGCTCGTCGATCTCGCTCAACTGAAACCCAGAAAACAAAAACGTTATTTGGGCAAAGAGGACTTTTTCAGTGGAAGCGTTGTTACCAAAGGGGAAGGTAAAGTGCAGGACGCTGTGGATTTCAGACGTACACCTGGGCAGCGCGCACTGTAAAGCGGAGCAGCTACTGCAACTGCTGCAACGCGTTAACTGTGAGCGCATTTACCTGGTAGGCGACATCATAGACATTTGGGCCATGCACAAACGCGTTTACTGGCCTGAATCTCACAACCGAGTCCTGCGCGCCTTGCTCAAGAAATCAACCTCTGGCGTCGAGGTGATCTATATTCCCGGCAACCACGACGCCAACTTCCGCGAATTCTGCGGCAGCGAGTTTGGCAACGTCCAGATACACGAAAACATGGTCCACGTGACGCGCGATGGCCGCCGTATGCTGGTCACCCACGGCGACGAGCTGGACTTCGCAGTTCGCTATTCGCGCATTAACCGCATCGTCGGTGATATCGCCTACGACCTGCTGATGAACGCCAATCGCTGGCTGAACCGCTTACGTGAACACTTTGGCAAACCCTACTGGTCGCTGGCGCGCTGGGCTAAATCCCGAGTGGGCAAGGCGGCTCAGGCTATCGAACACTATCAAAAAGCCGCGGCGCATCTCGCCAGGCAGAGGCAGGTTAACGGGATTATCTGTGGCCATCTGCACTACCCTGTCATTCGGCAGTATGGCGACGTTACCTACTACAACGACGGCGACTGGGTGGAAAACTGCACCGCCCTGCTGGAGGACCAGCAGGGCAAGTTACACCTCGTGCAGGCGATACACAACGGCGTGCCCAATCAAGAGATCGTGCTGGCAGCGGTATGAAGAGGCTGAGCCTGTGACCGGGGTTCAGACCTCGGGATTCAGGGCGTTAACCTTGTCGACCGCCTCTGTGTACTCAGTCAGCAGCCGGAACATGATGTCGCGGCAGGACTCGATCTCATTGATCTGGCCTACCACCTGGCCGATCGGGTTAAACGCTACTTTTTGACACTCACCGCTGCCTGCATAACGGTGAGTGCGGCGCACCGCGTCAAAGGTCAGGTAGCCTTGCAGAGGCATCGGCAGAGGCTCCGGGGTATCCGCCTGCTCCCAGGCCTCGGTCCACTCGTTTTTCAACATGCGTGCTGTTTTGCCGGTGAATGACCGTGAGCGAACCGTGTCCTCGGAGGTCGCCGCCATATAGCTTTCTCGCTGCGCAGGTTCAGCATGAGCCTCGTTGGAGTTCAGCCACATCGAGCCCATCCATACACCCTGAGCGCCCATACCCAGGGCAGCCAGAATCTGGCGGCCATTGCCGATACCCCCTGCGGCCAGCACGGGAAGCGGCGCCAACGCATCGACCATCTGCGGCCATAGCACCATGGACGCCACTTCACCCGCATGGCCACCACCCTCGGTGCCCTGGCAGATAACAAAGTCGAGGCCAGCGGCCTTGTGCGCAAGGCCGTGTTTCAACCGGCCAGCAAGCGCTCCGATCAAGCGTCCCGAGGCATGCACCTGCTCAACGATATCCGCAGGCGGTGTACCCAGGGCGTTCACAATCATGCGGCACTTCGGACGCGTCAAGGCTTCATCCACCAGCGCCTGCGCCTGTACGGCGGAAAAACTCAGGCTGACCTCGTCGTCCCCATCGGGCCAGGCGGGTACGCCGGCATCATCCAGCAGCTTCTCCGCGAATTTGCGATGCTGCTCCGGAATCGCCTCCTGCAACATCGCCACCAGTTCTTCAGGCGAAGTTTTGTCCATGCCTTCATACTTCTGCGGGATCGCAGTATCGACACCGTATACATGGTCACCAATATGATCGTCGATCCAGTCCAGCTCCTCCCTTAGCTGTTCGGCCGAGAAGCCAACGGCCCCCAGCACGCCGATGCCGCCGGCCTTGCTGACGGCGACAACAACATCGCGGCAGTGAGTGAAGGCAAAAATCGGGACTTCGAGGCCAAGCTCTTTGCAGAAGTCGGTTTGCATGCGTGTTCTCCGGGTTTCTTAACGCCGATAACTGTCGGAGATTTAGGGGTTTCTTAACATGGCGGCACAGGCCAATTCGACTCGCCAAATCAGTCGATTCCTGATGCTTTGGCAATCATCTCATGCGCCGCTATGCTTACCAGGGTTTAATCATAAAAAGCTACTGATGGATCTTCTGGGCGCCTTTTTATTCAGTGCACTGCAGCTACTGGACGGCAATCCTGTACTGCTGCTCTTCCTGCTGCTGGGTCTGGGCTATTCACTGGGCAAAATAAGCATTGCTGGCTTTTCGCTCGGCCCGGTCGCGGGCGTACTCTTTGCCGGGCTTTTTTTCGGCCACTACGGCCTACGGCTTGGGCCCGCCGCCCAGACCCTGGGCTTTGCACTGTTTATCTTCTCCGTGGGCTATCAGGCTGGACCGCGCTTCTTCAGCGCCCTGAAGGCTGACGGCCTGAAGTACTTCACGCTGTCAGTGATCGTCGCCCTTACCGCCAGCCTTTTAGCTATCGCGGCGGCGGCACTCCTTGGTCTCAAGCCCGGCATGTCTGCAGGCCTGCTGGCCGGTGGCCTCACCAGTTCACCAACGCTTGCCGCAGCCCAGGATGCCGTGCGCGAGGGTTCGGTCGCGCTGCCAAGTGGCTATACCCGGGATCTGGTCGTCGGTAACATTGCCAGCGCCTACGCTATCACCTACATCTTCGGTCTGACCGGGCTGATCACGCTGATCCGATACCTGCCGCGCTGGCTGGGCATCGACCTCGCCGCCGAGGCGCGTAAGCTGGAATCAGCTGCGCCGCGCGAGACGCCTCCGCCCAATATCAGCACGCGCTGGTATCGGGTTGAAAATCCGGAGTTCCTGGCCATGACAGCTGGCGAAATTCGGCAGCGCTACTGCGAGCGCATGCCGGTCGCCACACTCAGACGCGGTAGCAGCGTTTCACCCATCGGCGCCGATGAGTACTTTCAGGCAGGCGACATCCTTGAGCTGATCGGGCCTCGCGACATGTTCGCTGCCGGCATCGCCGCAATTGGCCCCGAGATTCCGCCTGCCGAGGACCTCCAGGCTACCCAGGAGACGGCTACCGTGGTGGTGACCAGTCGCGAGGTACACGGCAGCGCCCTCGGCGAGTTGCATATCCCGCATACTTTCCGAGTCATTATCGAGTCGATTTACCGACAAGGCGTGGAATTGCCGCCAAGTCCTGGGCTGACTATCCAGCGTGGCGACATTCTTTCTGTTGTAGGGGCGCCAGAGCGGCTCGCGGTATTTGGCAGCTTTATGGGCCACCTGGAGCGGCGGCGCTCCGAGACAGATATGATCACCTTCGCTTTCGGCATCTGCGCCGGCATCTTGCTGGGCATGCTCTCCTTCCACGTCGGTGGAATTGCGCTCGGGCTCGGCACCGCCGGAGGCCTGTTGGCAGCCGGGCTTGTGATTGGTTACCAGCGCAGCGTACGCCCGACGTTCGGGCGTCTGCCAGAGGCTACCTCATGGTGGCTCATGGAATTCGGATTGCTGTTATTTATGGCTGGCATCGGGCTGCGCGCGGGCGGCAGCATGCTGGAAACGCTTCAGCAGGCAGGGGCCGGTCTCGTCATTGCTGGCATGGTTATTACGACCGTGCCGCTTCTGGTAGGTTACGTGGTCGGACATCGCTGGCTGAAGCTCAGCCCAGCCATTCTCATGGGCGCGCTTACCGGCGCGATGACCAGTGGCGCTTCACTGAGCGTGGTTACACGTGAAGCAGACAGTGCGGTGCCCGCTATCGGTTATGCTGGTACCTACGCTTTTGCCAACGTCCTGCTGATGGTAGCCGGACCCATTGTCATTCTATTCGGGTAGTCGTTTACAAGGAGAAAAACACATGACGGATACTGCGCGCTGTAAAGAGAACTCTCAAGCCCTGTGGCAAGCACTCTATGAGCGCGACTGGGACAAGGTGGGCGAGTTCTTTGCAGAAGACGGCCTCTACCAGGATGTACCGACGCCGGATATGGGCGCCATCGGACCTGCCGCCGTCGCGAGACGCCTGCGTATCGGCCACGATCCTGTAGAGCGACATGAACACACCATTTTTCGCATGGTTGCCGAGGGTAAATGCGTTATCACAGAGCACCGCGAGGACTGGTTCTTTCACACAGGCGAGGTTGTGAAACTGCCCTTCACCTCAATTCATGAATACAACGAGGCGGGCAAAATCAGCCTGTGGCGCGACTACTGGGATCTGTCGACGCTGATGAACAACGCCCCGGCCTGGTGGTTGGAGCAGATCATGGCCGCAGACGGCGATGAGTTCGCCAGCAAGGAAACAATCGAGTAAAGAAAGACAACCAGGTCAGGATTCGAGCCCGGGCGTTATTCTGCAAGGCCGGCTCGAGGACTCCTTAACCTCGCGCAGCGACACCTTGCGCGCAAACAGGCGGCCATCCGCGCGATGGGTGAAACCCACATCCAGCGTTGACAGTGTACGAGGAAGGCGCACCACCAGGTGGACCGGTATCCACTCTGTCTCGCCAAGCTTAGGCTCATGGGGGTAGAGCGCCGTAATGCGCTCCCCCCCTCGGGATTGCGCCTGCAAATAGAGGCCACCCCCAACATCACTTTCCTGCGCTCCCTCCGGCACATCAAGATCGAGCTTTATCTCCGCCGAAAACATGAGCTTCTTGCCCGCATGTTCACCGTTACGGAAACGCTGGCGGAACACGTACCAGGGCTGTGTGCCGATCTTGTCAATGTTGAGAACTCCGTCAGCAAAACTGGCCGTATAGGAGTGTTCACCCGCATGCTGCACCCCTGTCCAGTGCTTGGAGCGACGATCAGAGGCCTCCATCGCAAAATCTGCATCCTGAAGCAGTTCGCGACCTTTGAGCTTGCAGTCAGCTGCAGCGGCCGCTGGCAGCGCATTTATTGCAAATATCGAAATGACCAGTAGCTCGAATGTTCTCGTCATTGTCTCACTCAGTGCCTTCACCATCCCGGGCCTGCCGACAGAAGCCGGCCAGCCACCACTTGGGCTCACAGTCATAAATCAGCCGCCCACGTTCCCCATGCTGCCAGTCCAGGGGCGGAAGCGCAAAGGTGGGAGGCATACCTGGCGCAGGTTGCTCCTGCAGCTGTTCAAGCGGGATGGGGTAGGTCGCCCAATCATTTGGCGCTCGCCAGCCGGGGGGAGGTACCAGATGAGCGCGCGTGCCGTTGATAGGGTAGAGGGCGCGCCACTGACGAATCTCTTCGGAAAGCTCCGCCACGACCTCTGGGTATTCGGCGGCCAGATTGTTGTACTCATAGGGATCTTCGCTAATGCGAAACAGGTGATTGGTGACGCTTGTCGACAGCTGATCCTGGTCAACCACCTGTACCAGCTTCCAATGCTGGTTAAAGATTGTGAGATTAAAGTGTCCGTAGATTGGAGTTTCTGAGGCGAAGAAGACCAGATCCTCACGCGGCGCCAGCGCATCGCTGCTAATGGACGGCCACAGACTGCGGCCATCCAGCTTACGACTTGCCAGCATCTCTACGCCCGTCGCCTCCGCCAGCGTGGGGAATACGTCCATCGCGGTCATTATCTGATCCATCCGTTTACCCGCGGGAATCTGATCCGGCCAGCGCATGACTGAAACCACGCGAATCCCGCCTTCAAAGGCGTCGCCTTTGCCGCCACGAAGGGGAACATTGTCAGCACCTCCGACACTGTAGGCGGCACCGCCATTGTCGCTGAAAAACAGCACAATCGTGTTGTCTGCAATACCCTCTGCATCCAGCGTTTCCAACACCTGGCCAATAGCCTGATCCATGCCATCGACCACAGCCGCATACATAGGTCTGGCGCTGGGCTGCATCATCAGCCGCGACATGGTGCGCGTATTATCCGTGTCGGGGCTACGCGCGGGCTTAAGATCGGTATTGATATTGGCATACTTGTCCTGCAGCTCTTGCGGAGCATCCAGGGGGGTATGCGGGGCGATGAAGGGCATATAGAGAAAGAAGGGACGATCAGTGTCGCGCTCCCGTATGTAGCGAGACGCCTCATCCCCTAGAAGGAAGGTCTCATAGCCTTCATCGTTGATAGATACGCCATTTCGCTGGAAGTCTTTACCGCCCTGGTTCGCAAAGGGCGGATAAAAGCCAACCTCGGTATGCAGGTGGCCGTAAAAATGCTCAAAGCCACGGTTATTCGGGTGGAAGGTCTGTTGCGAGTGCCCGAGGTGCCATTTGCCGACCATGGCCGTCTGGTAGCCGGCCGCCAGGAAGCTCTCGGGCATGAAGTGCTCGTCCGGATGAATGCCAGTGTTGTCCCAGGGCATGATCACCCCGTAGGCAACCCCAAGGCGCATTGGATTGCGACCGGTCATCAAGGCAGCGCGGGTTGGCGAGCAGATAGGTGTCGTGTAAAACCGGTGTAGTTCTGCCCCTTCTGCGGCGAGCCGATCCAGTGAGGGTGTATCTATGTCACCGCCGTGGAAGCCTACGTCTGCCCAGCCCAGGTCGTCGGCAACCATAACGATCACATTGGGACGCTCCGCGCCCAGGGCATAGCCGGACAGCAGGCAGCTTAATAGCGCAGCAAGGCGTAGGTGTTGGCT
Organism: Pseudomonadota bacterium; assembly: GCA_038748065.1. GTDB lineage: Bacteria > Pseudomonadota > Gammaproteobacteria > Pseudomonadales > Halieaceae > JBCDJG01. Next base: position 132,973 of record JBCDJG010000002.1, on the reverse strand, counting down.
TATCATATTTTCTGGCCTCTATCGTCGTTATCTCACAGGCGCATTACCAGCAGTTCTCCTGCACTGGCTTGCGGGCCTCTTGATGGCAATGAATAATCCCCATAAGCCGCGCAACAGTACCGAGGGATACTTGTGCCTGAACAGTGCATCAACGGCCATTTTGGACCGCACAAAGTGCATCCCGGCTGGCGCCTCTCGCGCGTACTTGCCCGCGTTGGCCTGGGCCTGTTGTTGACGTCATCTGCCAGTGCAGAGAAACCGTCGCCGCTGTTCGAAAACGTCGCGCCAGTGTTGGGTCTGTCTTTCAGCCAGACCGATATCAGCAGCCTTGGCTGGACAGACTTCAACGGCGACGGCTGGTATGACCTGTGGCTGTCCGGCCACCAGATGGACAGCCGCTTCTTTCGCTCGCGCCTCTACCTGAACCGCCAAGGTAAGGGTTTTGACAACGTATGGCCCAACCTGCACACCGCACCCTTTGAAACGGACGCCCACGGGACCTACTGGGTCGACTTCGACAATGACGGCGACCAGGATCTCAGTGTCGTCGCCGGTGGCGGCGTAGGGCGCAACGACACGGGCTCCCCGAGCATGCTGTTCGAACAGCGGGACGGAAAGCTCTACGACCGGGGCGGCGCACTGGGCCTCGCACAACCGATGGATCGAGGCCGCATTGGGCTGTGGTACGACGAGGATGGGGATGGCCGCCTTGACGTGTTCGTTACCAACGGCAGGCGACCCGATACAGCGGAGGGTGGCAACCGGCTATGGCGCTGGCGTGAGGGCGAGTTCGTTGCAAATCTGCCCACTGGCGAGCGTTTGCAGCAGCAGGGCAGCTGGCAGCTGCTGCTGGCGCCACAGGCGCCACCGCGATCGGCAGCCCTGCCCTTGAGAATCGGCGATCACTTTGCGGGCGCGGCGCTGGCGCCATTCCCACGCCGGATCGTGCAGGCCGATCTGGACGGCGACGGCGAACTGGACCATCTCGTCTACCAGCTGGCCCGCTTAGCGGCCGGTAGCTGCTTCGTCCAGGGTCGCGACGGATCAGTCCTTGCGTACCTGCCGCCGGGCGCTGACCGCGTTATTCGCTTCCGTAGTGAAAATCCAGTCAGACTCAACACCCGTGACATCCCCGAGTTGAATACCGTGCTGGGTGCCAACCAAGCGCCGGAGCCCTACGCGAGCATCATTCTCTCTGCGATGGATACACGCTTTCATGCGTCGCCTGCCAGGGCGGCTCGCAACCCAGGGGGCATGGCGATTCACTATGATCCCGCCAGCCTGGAGTGGCACCTCGAAGTGCAGCAAAAAGCCGGGCAGGAAAATGCGCTGCAGTTTCTCCTAACACCTTTAGCGGGCGACGCCGATATCGAGGCTCTGGGCAATGTCTGCACCGTGCGCGGCGCACCTGCTCCCTATCTCGCTACAGATCAGGGCAAGGTTCCGCTGCAAATCGAGGGGCTGAATGAGGCCTTACTCGCCCAGTCGCTGCTGCCCGGGGACTTCGACAACGACGGCGACGTCGATCTCTATGCACTGCGCGCCACCCCACTCACTGACCTGCCGGATCTACTGCTCAATAATGATGGCCACGGCCGCTTTAGCGCCCGCCAGGTCGACGCCGCCTGGGACTATGAAGCCCCGGGCTTGCACGTACGCGAGATTCTACCGGGGAGCCTGGCTGCAATCGCTGATTACGACAACAACGGTGCGCTCGACCTGTTTCTGGGATCACGTCACTACTACGGTCGCCAAGATGAGAGCCGGCTCTTACCGGGCGTCCCGGCGCGACTGCTGCGCAACCGCGGCCAGCCAGGCAACTGGCTGCAGATTTCATTGGAAGGCAGCACGTCGAACCGCGACGCTATTGGCGCAGAAGTGCGCATCCGTACCGCGGGGGGTGAGCAGATACGCCTGCACAGCGGTGGTATCGATAGCCTCAATCAGCATTGGCAGGTGCTGCACTTCGGTCTGGGCGAGGCCACACTCGCCCAACACATTGAGGTTCGTTGGCCGTCAGGCCAACGAACGGCTCTGCGTAACATCAAGGCAGGCAGCCGACTGCATCTGGTGGAACCGGGGCCGTCTGGGGAATAATAGGCGCCACGTGGCAGCACTGTCCCGCCAGCGCGACGCCATGCTCAAAAAATCTAAGAACACGCTCTGTAAGCATAAGGAAGCCCCATGCGCTCAGGCGCGGACGACGGCCTGGCGGTCAACCTCGCCTGGGCCTATGTGGGACTGCGCATCGCCCACTCCCTGGTACAGAGCATCGGCAACAAAGTTATGCTGCGATTTCCGGTTTTTGCGCTGTCATCGATCATGCTTATCGTCATGACAGTGCGGGCGCTCCTGGCACTCTAAGCGCCGGATCGCAAAGGCGAAAGTGTCTTAAGGAGCTGCAAAAATTTGTTCGCGAGGCGCAGCGCGGCTTCGGCGATCTTGCTACACTCCGCGCCTGATTTTCCTGCAACAGCAAGCCCATGCCTTTTTCTCTGAGCCGGTTTATCCCGGGTCTTGGCCGCAACAGGCGGACGTCACCTGACCCGGATTTACCGGTGTTGCGACGGCGTACGCCTTTCGCGCATCCCAAGGTGCCCTTTATCACGCTGTGGTCGCAAAAATCCGGTTGTACCACCATTCTCAAGTGGCATCTGTTTCACGCCGGCTTGCTGGACGAGGCACTGGCCTATCGCGCAAGCAAAACGGCGCTTAATGTCCACGCCTTCCAGAACGAGTGGATGCGAGCACACCTCGGACACAGGCAGCGCATCCTGCGCGACTTTCGCCGCCGGCGATTGCCCGTCATTAACTTCATGCGGGACCCCTGGAGCCGGGCCTTCAGCTGCTTCCTCCACAGCTGCAGTCCGGGACTTGCGACGCTGCACGCCCGCGGCGTCGAAAACAACGCCATGCGCTTTCGCATGCGCGTCATCCGCGATCTGTTCGGTGATGAGGCATCAGTCGACACCGCCTATTCATTCGAGCAGTACCTTGATTGGCTGGAGACACAGGCGCCGGGAGAACTCAACCCGCATCACTCGCCGCAGTCGAGCACGCTCTACGATCTCGCGCAGCCGCAGCACTTCCGCCTGGAAGACTTCGCGCAGGTCGCCCGCTCGCTCGAGGCGCGATACCGCCTGCGGGACTCCAGCACCGCCGGTGAGCTTTTCACTTCATCACATCACAAGGCCAAGAGCGCCATGAGCCGAGAGGACGCGCTAGCAACACTTCGCGAGGGATTGCCATTAGCGCGAGGGCGTAACTTCCCGCTGCCGCAGGTCAACAAGGACCTGCTAGCGGGCACCAGCCTTGGGGCTACTATCGGGCGCATACTGGAGCGCGACATTGCCATTTACGAGGGTATCGAGGCTACGCTTTCTTGAGCTCTTCAAGCGCCTGTTCCAGCTCAGCGATACGCTCTTCACTGGCGTTGAGCTTGCGGCTTAGACTTTGCAGAACAATACCTTCGACAACCCGCAAGTGTTCCGACAGGGCCAATAACTCGCGACCCGCCAGGGCCTTTTCCAGTTTCTCTACTTCGGCGCGAAGCGCCTCATTGGCGGCCAGCCGCTCTTCGGTTATCAGGATACCCAGCCCGTAGAAGAAGGGTAATTCAAGGAAGCGGAAGTTCAGCGCCGACTCGGCCATGTAGTCTTCCACTCCGGTCAGAACGCCATTACGCGGGCCACCGAGGCGGCGTGCATTGAGAAGATCGAGGTTCATACCACGCCCCGGAACCAGCTCATCGCGATTCGGCAGTATGCCCTCACGGGCGTGCTCGTTGACGAACTCGGCCGGTAGCGTGCTCGGGTCATAATACAGATCGCGCCGACCATAGGGCCAACCAATGTCGTGGCAGAACAGCAGAGGCTGGCGCAAAGCGTCGTGGCCATGGGCGGCCTCGATCATCTTTAGCTCGTTGTACACCGTGTACCAGTTATGGTCGCCATCGACCATGGCAACGTCGACGGGATGAATATCGGCCAGCACGTTGAGACTCAGGTCCTGGTAAAAGGTCAGCACGTCCGCGTTGTCGCGTTTCAGGCCCTCGGCATCGAAGATCGGTACCGGGTCAATGCAGTGCAGATGGCCTTCCACCTCTCTCACGTAGTTAATCAGCACCTGTGTGCTCTTGCCAAACTCGGCGCCGATTTCGAGGATGACGCGCCCCTCTATGGCTTCCACCAAAGGCCGCAAAACGTGTCGCCAGACTCTGATCATGGGGCTCTCTCCGCCAGATGTTCATCCTCCCAGAGTTTCCGACCCTGATCCTTGAGACGCTGCGCACGCAGGGCCGTACTGTGCAAAGAGGCCTCGAGAAAGGGCAGCGCCCTGGTCTCAACGGGGCCGAACAGAACAGGCTCCCGACGAACGCCCTTAAAACCTTCGGGCCAGTGGCTGTCGAGCTGCGCCTTGAACGCCTTGACCCGCTCGTCTCGCTCAGCGCCTGCGGTCGTGCTGGTGCCGCCGTGAAACTGGTGGAAATTACCCTCCCCGGCCAGCATATAAAGCTGCGTACCCGGCGACGTTGCCAGCTGGCGATAAAGGTGCAGGTTCAAAGCACCGCCCCCGCTCAAATTAAAGCGCTCGTCAGCGCCTCCGATGCCGTGCAGCAGTTCCTTCTCGCAAAAAAGCGCATTGCACTCCATCAGCGGCTCCATGAATCCATGGCGGTTCCCGTTGCTGAAGCAGGCGGCGTCAAACAGCGCATAACCGTCTTCACGCCAGTGATTTCGAGCCAGCAGGGCAGACTCCTCAGCCAGAATCTCGGCCCCTTCGCCCTCGGTCGCGCCGGATCGGGTCAGGTAGTAGCCGGGCACAGCAACCACGGCATTGCCAAGGCTAAGCGCACGCAGCGCCAGATCAATCACGCGTGGCGTCAGCATGCGAGCGCCGTCAATCAACAGGCCAAGCCACGCGCCGCGACACCGCGCCAGGCCGGCGTTGATTGCAGGCGCCGGTGACACTCCGCTTTCCTCTCTCAGCTGATAGTGAAAATTCTCACCCAGTGCGCGGACGGCCTCGGCGGACAGGGTATTAGCGGACGCGTTTTCCATCACCAGAACCTCGTAATCACCCGCGCTGACGCCGCGCTGATAGGCAGGGCTGAGGCTGTGCAGGGTGTTCATCGCCTGCTGCGGCATATCGTGCACCACAACGATGACGGAGAGACTTGGCGGGTCAGGGAGCTTCATCAGTGACTCGCAAGGCTAAACGCATGCCAGTCGAGTGTAAATAGACACGCCAACCGAGCGCCCATTCGCCCGTGTTATAGTGCCTCCATCAGGCCGAGAACCCTCATGCCCCGCATTTACAGGACTCTATTGCTCGCCGCAGCTGCGGCTCTTTGTACCGCCTGTGGTACCAACCCGGTAACAGGCGAGCGAGAAGTACAGCTTATCTCCGAGGCACAGGAAATCCAGATGGGTGCGCGCGCTTACGGCCCCGCCCGACAAGTACAGGGCGGCGACTACATTGTCTATCCTGAACTCACCCTATACGTACAATCGGTTAATCAGCGCCTCGCGCAGGTATCCGACCGCGATCTTCCCTACGACATCAATATCATCAATAGCTCCGTGCCAAATGCCTGGGCCATGCCCGGCGGCAAAATGGCTATCAATCGCGGCCTGCTGCTGGAACTGGGCAGTGAGGCAGAACTAGCAGCGGTGCTAGGGCACGAGATTGTGCACGCCGCGGCACGGCATGGCGCCAAGAGTCAGGAGCGTGGGCTTTTTTTACAAAGCGGCGTGGTCGCCACGGACATCCTGACGGGTGGACGCGGCGGTGCACTGGCCGGTGGCGCATTGGCCGGCGCCACTCTTATCAACTCTCGCTACGGTCGCGAAGCAGAGCTGGAGGCTGATGAATACGGCATGCTCTACATGGTGCGTGCAGGCTATGACCCCGCGGCCGCCGTAGACTTACAGCAGACATTCGTCCGTTTATCCCAGGGCTCAGACCCGAGCTGGCTCGACGGCTTGTTTGCCTCGCACCCACCCTCTGCAGAGCGCGTCAGGCGCAACCAGGAGACCGCGGCGGAGCTGGGCAATGGCGAGCTTGACGTAGGCCGCGAGCGCTACCAGCGGGCAATTGCTGATCTGCGACGGGACAAGCCTGCCTACGATGCACTGGATGCAGCGCTCGCAGCCGCCGAGGACGAGGACTATGTCCGCGCCGAGCAATTGATCAACAAAGCCATCTCGCTACAGCCGAGGGAGGCGAAATTCCATGGAATGAAAGGCGATTTGGCCCTGCAGGCCGCGCGATACGAGGACGCGAGCCGACACTACAATCGCGCTATCGGGCTTTATCCAGGGTATTTCGGTTTCTTCCTGCATCTGGGTTACGCACGCTTCCAGTTAGAGGACTGGAATGGCGCTACCCGAGCGCTTGAAAGATGCAACGACATCCTGCCGAACGCACTGGCCCAGAAGGTCCTCGGTGACCTCGCGCTTCGCCGCGGTGATCGCGAACAGGCCATCGCCTATTATGAGGTGGCAGCACAGTCCGAGTCTGAGGTTGGGCAGGCTGCGCTAGTCGCGCTCATCAGACTGGAGCTAGCCGAGTACCCCGACAAGTACATCCGTACCCAGGTCGGCGTACAGGATGGCAAGGTCGCAATCGCCGTGGACAACCTCACGCCCGTGACGCTGACGGGCGTTGTTGTCATTGCGGTATTCGTTGACGCGCAGGGTCAGGCTACATCCCGGGTTTCAAGGGTGAAAGTCCCGGGTGAGCTGGAACCGCGCTCACGAAGAATCATCGAGACCCGCTTCACAAGCACCGACGGACTTCGCACCGCGGTGGAGAAGGCGCGCATCGCAGAGACTGAAGAAGCCTGAGAAAACGTGCGGTTCTGCTAACATTACCGCAACGCACATCCCCCACCCCGGCAAGGAGTCATCATGCGCCGCGTCCTATTGATCGTTCTCGGTATTCCTGTAGTCCTGGTCATACTGGCAGCCATATTGGTACCGCTGCTGGTTGATAAGGACAAAATCCTCAGCTTTGCCACGCAGCAGCTTGAACAGCAGACCGGCGCCACCCTGGCGGTGGGTGGTGAGGTCAGCCTGTCGCTATTTCCTACACTGGGTATTGCACTGGAGGACGCCGCACTGACGCTGCCGGGAGAGGAGGAGGCCGCCATCCGTGCGCAGGCATTGGCAATCGGTGTTGCCGTTGGGCCGCTACTCTCCGGCCAGGTTGAGGTAGGCGCCATTCGTATCGACAGCCTCGATGCAACCCTGCGTCAGGTGCCGGCAGCGCCCGCTCCCGAGGCGCCGCCGCAGGGAGAACGACCGCAAGTCGACGAGCGCCCCGCGCCAACGCCCGGCCCGGCCGAACCGGCCGCAGGGGCGCAGCCTTCAAGCCCAGCTTCGGTGCCGGCCATCAGAATCGATGAGGTCGAGGTGCTGAATTCCAGCATTGCACTGGTCGATGCAGAGGGGGTCGAGACCCGCATCCAGATCGAGCGCCTGCTGGCAGAGTCCGTCAACCTCGCCGGTGACCCCGTGTCCGTCGACGGTGCGGTGCAACTACCCGAGCAGGACCTCGCGGTAGAGTTGGCAGGCAATCTTCGCCTTGCTCTGGAGAGCGGTGACCTGAACCTCGAAGGCCTGCAGATTAAGGTGGCAGGCATGACCCCGGAACCACTGACCGTCGACACCCTCGGCAACATCAATTATGACGCGGCCGGCGGCACCGTCGACTTGCGGGAGCTCCAGCTGATCCTTTCTGGCGCCACCCCAGACCCCCTTCAGCTCAATGCAAAGGGCGAAGTCGGGCTGGATCCCCTGGATGCGGACCTGGCACTGGATATTCAGAGCGGTACCGCCAAGGGTCAGGCCACACTCGCCTATCGTGAGCCCGGCCCGGGGGGCAAGTCCATTACGCTGGACACCGCAGGCGACGTCGGCGGCCTGGACCTGGCGCTGCTGCTGGGCTTGGCAGGCGTGGATCAGGACCTGACGGGCATCGCAGACGCCAGCTGGACACTGGAAGGTGCGGGCGTCGATCAGGAGGCACTCATTGCAAGTATCGCGGGCCCTCTTTCTGTGAGCCTGGCCGGTGGCAGTTATCAAGGCCAAGCCCTGGCGATGAGCGCCGAGGGTCGAATCGATCTGACGCGAGAGTTTGCAGACGTCAAACTCGATGCCGCTCTGGGTGAGGTCACGGCAAAGGGCTCGGTTCGCTATGCCGGCACCGCGAGTCCGCAGATTGATGCCAAACTGCATATGAACCTGCTGGATCCAGCCCTACTGGCGCTGGCCGGCCCTGAGGCGGCCGCAGAGGCCGAACAGGTTGACGCCGCGGCCTCAACCGGCGATGAGCCACTGCCACTGGAGCCGCTGCGCGCTATCGATACCCGCGCGGAAATCACGGTAGATGAAGCTCGTTACGAGAACTACGCGGCGCAGAACGTGAAACTCAAGCTGCGCGCCAATAAGGGAATCGTTCGTGTCACCAGCTTCACCGGCGAGGCCTACAGCGGCAAGCTGGATATGCAGGCCACATTGAATGCTGCTGAGGATGAGGCACGCTTCAACAGCAAGGGCAACATCAAGGGTGTGCAGATCGCACAGTTGCTTGCAGCACTGGAAACTGAGCCCATGCTTGAGGGCAAGGCGAACCTGGATTGGCAGCTCAACAGCCGCGGCACGACCGCAAACCAGCTGTTTGAAGCGCTGAACGGCCCCATCAAGCTGCGCGCCAACAAGAGCGTGCTCAAGGGAATTGGCATAGAGAAAGAGCTTTGCAGCGCAGTAGCCCTGGTCAACCAGGCCAAGATGCAAAATGAGCTGCCGGCAGACAGCACCTTCCGCAAGCTGGGCATTGACATGCGCATGAGCGAAGGGCGGGCGATCCTCAAGCCAATCAGCGCTCAACTGGCGGGCGCCGGCGTCACTGGTGAGGGCGCGGTCGATTTATTGCAGGAGGAGTTTCGGGTTACCTTCAAGGCGAAGCTGTCGCCCGCACTGGGCAAGCTCGACCCAGCCTGCGAGGTCAACGAGCGCTACACGGGTCTTGAGTGGCCGCTGGACTGCCGCGGTGCGCTTAGCGGCGAACCCGCAGACTGGTGTAGCGTGGAAACCGGCGACATCATCGCCGATCTCGCCCGCAACGAGGCGCAGCGCAAGATTCAGAAAGAAGCAGGGCGTGCTCTTGAGAAACTGTTCGACCGCAACTGACGCATAGCGCGCCGGCGCCTAGTTGAGCACTCGATAGCCGCGGCCGCGCAGACAATTCTTAACCACGCGCACCTCGTCCTCTTCACCGTCTCTCGCGCCACGTACGCCGCCCGATACGGCGCCGACGCCGGCGCCTCGAGCAGCGGCACTGGAACTATCACCGGCAATCGCGCCGATCGCGCCGCCGATAACGGCACCGGTACCTGCTCCGCGTGCCGTTTTCTCGCCGGTTTTAACCTGCTCCGAATACGCCTCGCAGTCCGCAAGATCAGCCCGGTAGGCGGCCATGTCGACACCTCTTTCATCAATGATAATTTCATCAGTGGTCGTACAGGCCGCCAGTAGAACCAGTACCAGCGCCCCCGCGGTCGCCTTGCCGGGCCTCATGTTCAGGACTCAGCCGCCGGGGCTGCGCCGCGGTAGTAGCGGCCTTTGCCCTCACCCCGGCCTTTACCGCGTCGGGCGTGGAGTTCGTCCATTTTTTCCAACTGCTCATCGCTCAGCACAGCCTGCATCTCATCGCGACCACCGCCGTTTTGCCGGATCTCGCGCAGCTGCTCAGCCTGCTCGTCGGATAGCTCCAGGTACTCCTGCATGCGTTCCGCGCCTCGTTGGCGGCGTTCGCCGTGCAGCTCATCCATTTTCGCCTGCTGCTCCTGTGTAAGAACGGCTCGTAGCTCCTCACGAGACGCGCCGGACTCGCGCAGCGCACGCATCTCTTCGACCTGTTCCTCGCTAAGGTTGAGCTGGTCCTGCACGTGTTCCCGATGCTTGGCGCGATGCTCAGCACGGTCAGCCAGAGCCAAAGGTGCCGTCATAATGACGCTGAGGCCTGCTATGGCCATAAGTGATTTACGCATGTTCGTTTCCTCCTCTATTGGCGAATTGCGTAAGCTTCTGACCCTCAGCATCGCAGAAAGTCTCAAGCGCGATGGTAAACAATTGTTAAGGCCGCAGCACCTTGCTGAACGTGGTCCATGCACCCCGTTTATGGCGTATCATGCTTATCCCATTCGCCGGAATACCCATGTCAGCCATCGCCTTCGACAACAGCTACGCGCGCCTGCCGTCGCAGTTCTACAGCAGGCTCAACCCCACGCCCGTGGCACAACCCGGCCCCATCCGCGTAAATCCAGCGCTGGCGGCGGAACTGGGTATTGATGCCCAGTGGCTGGCTTCCGATGCGGGGACCCAGGTCATCGCTGGCAACGCTATCGCCGAGGGCTCAGAGCCCCTCGCTGCGGTTTATGCCGGCCACCAGTTCGGCAGCTACAACCCACAGCTCGGTGACGGCCGCGCCATCCTTCTGGGCGAGGTACTTGATCAATCCGGCCGCCGTTACGATATCCAGCTGAAAGGCTCCGGCCCAACGCCTTATTCACGCGGCGGCGATGGGCGCTCACCTCTGGGGCCCGTGCTGCGTGAATATCTGGTCAGTGAAGCCATGTACAGTCTTGGCGTACCCACTACGCGGGCGCTGGCCGCGGTCACAACCGGGGAGTCTGTATACCGCGAGCGGGCCTTACCGGGCGCCGTGCTGGCAAGGGTCGCAAGCAGCCATATCCGCATTGGCACTTTCCAGTTCTTTGCCGCCCGAAAGGACGTGGAGGCGCTCAAGGCGCTGGCAGAACATGTGATTGCGCGGCATTATCCAGGCGCCGCGCAGACCGACAACCCTGTTCTTGCTCTACTGCAATCAGCGATTGAAGCCCAGGCCGGCCTGGTGGCGCGCTGGCAGCTGCTGGGCTTCATCCACGGCGTCATGAATACCGACAACATGCTACTCAGCGGGGAAACCATCGACTACGGCCCCTGCGCTTTTATGGATGGCTTCCATCCTGAGACGGTGTTCAGCTCTATCGATCACGCAGGCCGCTACGCCTATCGCAATCAGCCCGGTATAGCGCAGTGGAATCTGGCCAACCTGGCGCAATCGCTGCTGCCGATTTTGCACGAGGACGGCGAAGAGGCGCTGCAGCTGGCACAGGCAGCCATCGACGCCTATCCGGATATCTTCCTGAAGATTCACAGCCAGGGGGTTGCCAAAAAGCTGGGGCTGGCGGCCTTGGAGGATGAGGATACCGCCCTGGTCGAGGACCTCTTCGACCTTATGGCCAACGACCGTGCAGACTTTACACTGACTTTCAGGCACCTCGCCGATCTGGCCGGGCCAGACCAGGGAGCCCCGGTGGAGGATATTTATACGCCTCCAAAAGCGCTGGCTGCCTGGGTGGAACGCTGGCGGGATCGGCTGGGCGAGGAAACGACGGAGGCCGACGAGCGCCAACGGCAAATGTTTCGCACCAACCCGGCCTTCATAGCGCGCAACCATCTTGTTGAGGAAGCGATCCGTGCCGGCACCGACGACGAGGATTTCGGGCCATTTCATCGGCTTACCGAGCGCCTGCAACAGCCATTTGTTTACGCGGTAGCCGACAAAGACCTCGCCCTACCCCCAGCGCCGGAGCAGATCGTGCACCAGACCTTCTGTGGCACCTGAGCGGGACGCGGGGGGGCTGAAAACGCTATAATTGCGCCTCCCTACACTGCACGAGCCCAGAGCGACCTTGAGCACAGAATTCTTCGGCAAAACCCTGTCTGGCCCCTTCACGATTCCCTCGGGCATCGTGACCTGCGCGGTGCCGATTATGCAGTATTTTCTCGACCACGTGCCCCAGGTGGGCGTCATCACCACCAAGAGCATTGGCCTGGCACCGCGCCTCGGCTATCGCGAGCCGGTCCTCAGCCAGTACGCACCGGGCTGTTTCGTCAACGCTGTCGGACTCACCAACCCGGGTGCGCAGCGATCCTTCGAGGTGATGTCTGAGCTGCGTGTGCCGGACGATCGCTTCCTCCTGACCTCGATCTTTGGTGGCAGCGTCGCCGAGTTCGTCGAGGTCGCCAAAATACTGGCGCCCGTATCCGATGGCCTCGAGTTGAACCTGTCCTGTCCGCATGCCAAGGGCTACGGTATGGCCATGGGCCAGGATCCGGAGCTCGTTCAAGAGATCATTCAGGCGGTCAAAGCCGTGGTCGATATCCCGGTCATTCCCAAGCTGACCCCCAATACCGATGACATCGCCCTGATCGCGCGCGCCGCCGAGGCCGGCGGCGCCGATGGCTTCTGTGCGATCAACACCGTTGGCCCGGGCTACACATCCGCCCATGGGCATCCGGTATTGAGCAACGGCGCCGGCGGCATGTCAGGCAAGGGCATACTGCCCATCGCGCTGAAGTGTGTAAAAGCCGTCGCTGAAGCCTCCGATCTGCCCATTATCGGCTGCGGCGGCGCCTCCTCCGCAGACGATGCGCGCGCCTTCATGGACGCCGGTGCGAGCGTGGTGGGCGTGGGCTCGGCGCTGGTTGGCCTGACGACCGACGAAATCGGCAGCTATTTCAGCACGCTTGCGGCGGACCTGAGTTCAGGTGCCAACGCAGCAGAGCAGCAGGTCCGCTACGACATCGACATGCAGTTCCAGCCGGTGACCGTAGTCGCCAACGAGCCCGTGTGCGAGGACATCACCATCCTGCGCTTCGATCGCAAGATCAACATACAGGCCGGCGAGTTCGTCTTTCTGTGGATACCCGGGGTCGGCGAGAAACCGTTCTCCGCCTTGACCGACGATCCCTTCTCCCTCGTGATTATCGATGTCGGTGAGTTCACCCACGCGGCCATGCAACTGCCAGTGGGCACCGAGTGCTACGTGCGCGGGCCCCACGGCATCCCGGTAGACCCGCCGGAGGATGCAAAGATCATGTGCGTCGCCGGCGGCACCGGCCTCGCTGCCGTCTACCAGCTCGCCCGAGACTTTGGCGACGCCGAGGTCTTCACCGGGGCGCGCAGCGCCGAGCGGCTTTACTTCCTGGAGGAGTGCCAGCAGATCGCCGAGGTGCACGTCGCCACCGATGATGGCAGTGGCGGATTCCATGGCCTCGTCACCGAGCTGCTGCATGAGCGCCTGGCGAAGATGTCGCCCGAGGAGCACAAAAAACTGGTGTTCTACAACTGCGGCCCGTCGCCCATGGTGCACGCGGCAGTCGCGGTGCAGCGTGAGTTCTGCGGTGATGAGCAGATCTTCAGTGCCATTGACTACATGACCAAATGCGGCGTCGGTCTGTGCGGCGCGTGTGCGGCACCGGACGGCCGCCGTATTTGTGTAGACGGGCCCTTTATTTCGACCTGAGCATCATCTCGACCTGAGAGTCTCGGACCCACCCGCTTGCCATTCTGTACCGATTGGTACAGAATGGCGCCATGCCTCGCTCCGCACAATTCGATCGCAGCCAAGCCCTCAATGCCGCCCTGAAACTTTTCTGGGCCCGCGGCTACAGCGCCACTGCCCTGCCCGACCTGCTGCAAGCCATGGGCATTGCCCGCAGCAGCTTCTACGCAAGCTTCGGCAGCAAGCGTGAGCTGTTCATCGAATGCCTGGAGCTGTTCGGTGAGCGAACCCTGCAGGGCATCGCGGCGCGAGAGGACAGTCTGCCGCCTGGCCAGTTGCCCCGGGCTTTCTTCGAAAACACCCTGCTCGAGCCTTCGCGGCAGCGGGTCGCACAGGGCTGCATGATGGTGAACTCCGTGCTTGAGCTTTCCGAGGTAGACGCCGAGCTCAGTGAGTTCGCCGCCAGTCGGCTGGACCTTATCGAGTCCTTCTTCGCCCGTTGCTTCACTGACGCACAGACCAGTGGCGCACTCGACAGCCAGCGCTCACCAAAGGAGCTGGCTCAACTGGTGATGACCATCAATCTAGGCCTGCGGGTGCAAAGCCGCAAGAACCCCTCCCGGGAATATCTCCAATCCATCGTCGACAGCAGCCTCGATCTGCTCGGCCTGACGGCCTGAAGGGAGCACTGCCATGTTGTCTGAAATAATGCCCTACGAGAAACACTACGCCACGGTGCTCAAGCACAGGATCGCCTACGTCGACGAAGGTAGCGGTGACCCCATCGTGCTGCTGCACGGCAACCCGACCTCTTCCTTCCTGTGGCGCAACGTCGCGCCAGAGCTGCTCGCAAGCGGCCGGGTCATCATTCCAGACCTGCTCGGGCAGGGCGACTCAGAGAAGCTTTCGCCAGATGAAGCTGAAGCCGGCTATAACCTTGAGAACGTCTACGCACACGTCGCTGGCCTGCTCGACGCAATTGGTGCCAGTGACAGGGTCACCCTGGTCATTCACGATTGGGGCAGCGCCATCGGCTTCATCTACGCCATGCGAAACCCCGAGCGGGTGAAAGGCATCGCTTATATGGAAGGCCTCGTAAAGCCCATGAGCTGGGAGGAATGGCCGGAGAACGCGCGGGGTATGTTTCAGGGCTTTCGCTCAGATAAGGGCGAAGACCTGATTCTGAACCGGAACCTGTTTATTGAGGGCGTACTACCTGCGTCTATTCTGCGCAAGCTGACCGATGCGGAAATGGACGCCTACCGTGCCCCCTTCCTTGAACCTGCCAGTCGTCAACCCACGCTAAACTGGCCACGTCAGATTCCCCTCGGCGGAGAGCCGCCAGAGATCGTTGAACTGATGGAACAGTACAGCGCGTTCATGGCTGCATCACCCATACCCAAGCTCTTCGTCAATGCAGAGCCAGGCTCGATACTGGTTGGCTCACAGCGCGATTTCTGCCGCACCTGGCCGAATCAGCAGGAGGTCACTGTGAAGGGGCTACACTTTATTCAGGAAGATTCACCCGTTGAGATAGGCCAGGCCGTGACGGCCTGGATGAAGACTTTTTAAGGAGACAGTCATGTCAGACGCACCCGCCTACGTCATCGCTAATTTCACCATCCACGACAAGGATGAATACCGCAAATACGAGAAAGGATTCTTCCCGATCCTGAAACGCCACGGCGGCAGCTTCCATACCTACGACGACAACCCGATCCACTTTGAAGGCGAGGGACCGCGCGAAGGCCGTGTGGTGATATTCCAGTTTCCTTCCGAGGAGAGTGCCAAGGCCTGGTACAACGACCCTGATTACCAGGCCTTGTCAGACTTCCGCCGCGCAGGCACCGCGCTCCAGTTCATCACCATGGTGCACGGCCTGCCACCGCGGTAATCTCGCCTGTCAAAGCACGGCGAGCTTGCTGTTCAACAGGTCCGTGACCAGCATCTTGCCCGGCGCGTGAGTGATACAAAAGGGCGGCCGGGAGGCCGCCACCACCGCCTGGGGTGTCACACCGCAGCCCCAGAATACGGGCAATTCGCCGTCCTTAATCGATACCGCGTCGCCATATTCGGGCCTCGCAATATCGGCGATGCCGATCTGCGCGGGATCGCCGATGTGGACGGGCGCACCGTGCACCGAGGGAAAGCGGGTACAGATCTGGATGGCACGGATTGCATCCGCCGCGAGAAAGGGCCGCATGCTCACGACCATGTTGCCAGACAGCCGACCCGACGGCGCACAGGGGATGCCGGTATCGTACATCGGCACGTTTAGCCCTTCCGTGATATTGCGAATCTCCAGACCGTCTGCCAGCAGGGCCTCCTCGAAGGAAAAAGAACAGCCGATGGCGAATACAACCAGATCATCTCGCCAGAATTCGCTGACGTCGTCGACTGAGGCAACCTCTTCACCGTTTTCAAATACGCGATAGCCCGAGACATCAGTGCGAATATCGAGGTCCTCCCCGAGAGCTGCAATGTGCGCATCGCCAGGCTGGGCGGACGCCGCGACCAGCGGGCACGGTTTCGGGTTCTGCTGGCAGAAGCCCATAAAATCCAGTGCCCAATCTGCTGGCAGAATCATTAAGTTGCACTGCACATAGCCCGGCGCCAGGCCAGAGGTGTTGCCAGTAAAGGCGCCACCGCGGATCTCTTTGCGCAAGGCCAGGGCGGGATTTTCAACGCTCATCAATGACTCCTCGAAAGCCTTCAATTCTAGACCCTGGCGATCGGGTGGGCCAGTCAAGCGCATTTTGCGCTTTTGACTTTGCCAGCACCCTTGCGTATCTTTCGCTCCGTCCCGGGTGCCTGCGGCACGCAAGTGATGCGCAGGGTAAAAGGGAAGTTGGTAAGGTCGATCAAGATCATCCAAAGCCAACGCTGCCCCCGCAACGGTATGCAGGCACTGCCTGCGAGCCCGATACCTGCCTGAGACATACCAACGATAGAGCGGAGGGCTCTTATCCAGGTCGCCCGGTGCTTTTGCGCCGTGTTTCCTTTGTTATCCCCTCCCTCAGTCGCCACCCATTACAGGCAATTGAGGATTCACCATGAAGAAGTATCTACCACTGTCGGCCCTGCTGATCGCTGGCGTTACTCCGGTCTTCGCCGAAGAAGACAACAACAAGTTGGAGGAAATCGTCGTCGTTTCCTCCCGCGTGCCTATGCCACTGCGTGAAATTGGCACTTCCGTCTCCGTGCTGGAAGGCGCGGACATTCAGGCCCTGGGCTACAACACCCTGGCAGACGCACTGCGCACGCTACCGGGCATTGGTGTCAGCAATACGGGCGGCGTCGGCGCACCCACGGCCGTACGCATCAGGGGCGAGGACGGCAACCGCACGCGCGTCTTTATTGACGGCATCGATATTTCTGACACGTCCGGTACGCAGGCAGGCCCGAATTTTCAGCACGTGTTGGCAAACGGTGTTGATCGGGTAGAAGTCCTTCGCGGCCCACAGGGGCTGACCTACGGCGCAGACGCGGGTGGTGTAATCAATATCACCACTAATAGCGTAAGCGACGGCTTAGAGGCAGACGTTTCCGCGGAGGGGGGGCGCTATGGCACGCAGCAGATCGCTGCCAATATTGCCGGTGGTAACGGAACCATCGATGGCGCTATTTCTGCCACCGACTACGAGACTGATGGTTTTAACTCACGCACCGATGATCTATCGCGCGATGACGATGGCTATGAAAACACAACATTACACGGACGCATCGGCATCAATGCCGGCGAGTCGGCACGCCTGGAACTGATCGCCCGGGACGTTGACAGTGATGGCGAGTTTGACAACTGCTTCGATGCCAGTTTCTCGCGCTCTGACAACTGCACCAACTCATTCGAGCAGCAGGCCTGGCGCGCTGTCGCCCAACTCGACTACGACATCTTCCAGCACGAAATCAGCTACATGGAGAACGATATAGAACGTGAGTTCTTTACCGAGGGCGCTCTCGCCTTTTTCGGCAAAGGTGAGCTGACGCGCTGGGAGTACCTGGGCCAATACCGCGGCGGCGATGCACTCAAGCTGGTCTATGGCTTTGAGTATCAGGACGAGTCATTCGACAACGGAGACCAAACGCGGGAGCGCGATCAGGAAAGTGCCTACCTGGAGTACCAGGGCGGCTTCGGCGATAGTCTCTACATTACCGCTGGCCTACGTTACGACGATAACGAGGATTTCGGCAGCTATACCAGCTACCGCGCGAGCGGCGCCTATCTGTTCGATCTCAGTTCTGGTGAACTCAAACTCAAGGCCACCTATGGCACAGGATTCAGGGCACCAAGCCTGTTTGAGGTTGCGTACAACCAGGATCCAAATGTGGCCTTTCCGCCAGCCCTGGGCACCGAGCTGCAGGAAGAAGAAAGCGAAGGCTGGGATCTAGGCCTGGCTTGGGCAAACGACAGCGGCCTCTATCTGGAAGCGACCTATTTCGATCAGGAAATTACTGATCCGATTGTATTTGACCCGGCAAATTTCAGCGGGTACCTGCAAGGGAGCGGGACAGACAGTTCAAAAGGCGTCGAACTCGTCGGCCAGGCCTTGCTGCTCGATAGCCTCACGATCAACCTCAACTATACCTATAACGATACCGAGACCGATGCCGGTCTGCCTCGGCGCAGGCGGCCTGAGCATCTGGCAAATCTGGTGCTGCAGTGGCAGACACTGAATGATCGGCTGCAGCTCGGGCTGGCCGTTCGGGGCTCCTACGGCGCCGAGGGCAGGGACGGTGACGATGCAGATTTCGACCAGGATTCGCTGGACGACTACACCGTGGTTGACATCAACGGCAGCTTCACTATCTGGCAGGGGCTGAGTATCTACGGCCGGGTCGAAAACCTGTTTGACGAAGACTACGAGGAAGTACCGGGCTTTAATACCCGCGGCACCGCGGCCTATGCTGGCGTGCGCTACACTTTCTGAGCAAACTCGCCCCGGCGCAGGCCAGGGCGATCTCTAACTGGACAGGGACATGAGTGATACGAGCAAGAAGGACGCCAAGCACAACGCGGCGATGAAAAAGAAGAAGGCCAAGGTCGATGCGGCCATTGAAGCGGCCGACGAAGAGCGCGGCGTCTCGATACTGCTGACGGGCAACGGCAAGGGCAAAACCAGCTCCGCTTTCGGCATGGTGTTGCGCGCCCTGGGCTATGGCCACAAAGTCGGCGTGGTGCAATTCATCAAAGGGGTGCAGCTATCCGGAGAGGAAATGTACGTCCGGGACCAGTGCCCGCAGGTTGATTTCCACCAGATGGGCACGGGGTTTACCTGGGACACGCAGGATCGCAGCGGGGATATCGCCGCGGCGGAAAGAACCTGGGCTTTGGCCGAACCCATGCTCAAGGACGATAGCTACGATCTTGTTGTGCTGGACGAGCTTACCTACATGCTCGCTTACAAGTACCTCGACGAGGAGACCGTGTTGAGCGCACTTGCCAATCGCCCGGAGTCACAAAGCGTGGTTGTTACCGGGCGTGGCGGCGGCTCCGCCCTACAGGACATCATGGATACGGTGTCGGAAGTGAAAGAAATCAAGCACGCCTATAAGGCCGGCATCAAGGCGCGCCAGGGCGTCGATTACTAGTTGCGCTACACTGCCATGCGACGCCACCCCGGAGGCTTCCATGGCAAGCGATGCTTTCAATACGATTATTGACCTGGTCCCCGCGGACTTCGCCGACCCGGCCGCGGATTACCGACAGGTCCGCGCCACCATGGCGCCCTATCACGACCACCCTACCAGCGATGACCTGCGCATCGAGATCCAAGACGTCGGCGGCGTCAGAGCCGGCCACTACCGCTATGATCATCAGGGTGATGACCCCTGCGTGGCCCTGCACTACCACGGCGGCGCGTACGTCTCCTGCCCGCTCGACGTTTACCACTTTTACGGCGAGATCATCGCCAAAGCCTTGGACATACCAGTGGTCATGCCGGACTATCGCCTTGCGCCAGAACACCCTTTTCCGGCGGCGCCCACGGATTGCCTCAATGCCTATCGCGGCCTGCTTCAGAGCGGCACCGCACCCGAAAAGATTGTTGTCCTGGGCGAATCATGCGGCGGCGGGCTGGCCATCGATACCCTCGTGCAGGCCAAAGTGGAAGGCCTGCCTATGCCTGCTTGTTTTGTATCATTGACCGGCTGGTTCGATTTGAATCCTCCGGCTGCGCCGCAGGGCAGGGACCCCTTCCTTACGCCTGAGTGGGTACGTCATCGAGGCTTGGAATTCACCGCAGGTCAAATTCCACTGGACGATCCCAGAGTGTCGGTCTGCCACGCAAACCTGCAGGGGCTCCCTCACCTCTATCTGCAGGTAGCCCAGCACGACACGATGGCACCGGGTGCTCTGCAACTGGCCGCGCGGGCCAGCCTGGCCGGCGTAAACGTGACTCTTGAGAGCTGGCCGGAGATGATCCAGGGCTGGCAGGGTCTGGTGAACTCAGGCGTACCGGAGGCAGCTGAAGCCTGGCGCCAGATCAAGCACTTTGTCGACTGGAAGCTGCGGCGCTTCGATAGCTGATACGCAGGCGATCGACGCCCCGCACCAGGGCATTGGGTGCCCAGGGCGGGTCTGTATCAATCAGTTCCAGCTGATCGAAGCGATCGAGGATCGCATTGAAGGCAAGCTTCGCCTCCAGCTTCGCCAGCGCCAGGCCCAGGCACAGGTGGATGCCATGGCCAAAGGCGACATGGTTAATGGTATCGCGCGTAATGTCGAACCGATCAGGGTTCGGGTTGGCAACCGGGTCGCGGTTGGCAGCAGCAATCAGCAGCATCACGAACTGGTTCTTCTTGATGCGCTTGCCGTGGAATTCCATGTCCTCCAGCGCGAAGCGCGGGCTGAACTGCACGGGCGCCTCGAAACGCAGCATTTCGTCAATCGCGTTACTCATCAAACCACGGTTTTCTCTGAGCAAGGCTAACTGCTCGGGGTGCTGGAGCAGAAGCCACAGACCGGTGCCGATCAGGCTGGAGGTGGTCACGTGGCCCGCATTCAGCAGGAGCGTGCAGTTGGCGTACATCTCGTCGGCTGTGAGTCGATCACCCTCCTCCTCCGCCACAATCAGCTGGCTGATAATACCGTCGTCCGGCTGTGTACGCTTGTGGTCGACGACCTCGCGAAAATAGTTCGTCAGCTCTTCGTTGGCCAAGGTGGCATCGGCAATGCGATCGGGTTCACCGATCATTGAAATGCCCAGCATGCGCTCAGCCCAGGCGCGAAATTGCAGCCTGTCCGACTCGGGTAAACCGAGCATCTCTGCTATAACGATGGCAGGCAAGGGATTCGCAAGGCGCTGCACAATATCCACTTCCCCCTCGCCATCAAGCCCTGCCAGACACTCATCAATGATCCGCTCGATCTTTGGCGTCAGCGTCTGCACGTAGCGATTGGTAAAGCCCTGACTCGCAAGCTTACGGATGCGGGTATGGTCAGGCGGGTCGAGCACGATCATCGAAGGACTGTCGAGTACTGGTACCGTTTTGCCGTCAGCAGCAGCACGCAGTACCTGGGACAGGAAACGGTTCTTGCGCATGTCGTTGCCGAAGCGCGGATCTCTCGACGCCTCTTTGACCGCCTCAAAGTGCACGATTAGCCAGCCGCGGCTCGCATAGGAACGCACCACCGGTCCTTGCGCGCGAAGGTAGGCGTAGCCGGGGTGGGGGTCGCGTCGGGCCACGTCCAGGGGCCGGCCCATGTTGCTCTTGCTGATGTAAACATCCGCAAGCCGCAGGACCTGTAGCGCCGCCACGCTGGCCTTGTTGAAAAGCTGATTCCTCAGAGACATACCGCATCATCCATCTACTACCACCCAGAGTATAAGCGGTTTGCGCCGAGAGCCTCAGTCCAGGTAGTACGTGGCGCGCGCCCTCTCAAGATGTCTGCACAATATCTCGGCGCCATCAATGATTCTTGGTGTGTGTCGCTGCAGCAGATCGGGTGGCACAAAGTAGAGCTGCTCATTATCTACCGCCGTGAGTGCAGGCCAGTCCAGCCAGTCGTCGAGCCAGTCCGGCCGCGCCTCGTCCATGCCGCTGGCGACGATGACCTGTGGATCAACCAAGAGGACGGATTCCACGCTGATGCGCGACACCAGGGGCGTAGCATCAGCAAACGCGTTCTCTCCACCGCAAAGCCGGATCACGTCAGAGATCAGGTGATCGCCATTCAGCGTCAGCAGCGGTTCATTCCAGATCTGGTAGTACACGGTGACCGCGCGCTGTTCGCTGTAGCGAGACTTCAACGCCGCATAGCGTTCGAGAAACTGCGCTGCTGAGCTCTCTGCCGCTGCTTCAGTGCCTGCGAGTTGGCCCACCCGAATCAGCGTTTCAGCGACATCCTGCAAGGTACGAGGCTCCTGCACAAAGGTACGAAGACCCAGTGACTCCAACTGCGCTACCAGGTCCTCGCCATTACCGCTCAGCCAAACCAGCACCAGGTCGGGCTCAAGCTCGACCAGCGGTTCCAGACTGACCTTTTTATAAGAACCCACCCGTGGAAGTGCTTTGGCCGCCTCGGGGTAGTCACTGTAGCTCACGGCACCCACCAACTTTTCTCCCGCGCCCGCGGCGTAGACCACCTCAGTGATGTGCGGTGCCAGGCTGACGATACGGCGTGCAGGTTGTTCCAGAACGATTTCTCGACCCAGTACATCTGTCGCTCGAATCTCGGCTGCGGCGGGGGTCACCCACAGGGCTGCCAGGCCCATGCAAAGCATCCAAACAAGCGGCCCTCTCACAGCAGATACCACGCCAGCGCCAGCAACAGGGCCAGCTCAGACAGTTCAATCAGTGCGCCGGCCACATCCCCCGTGAACCCGCCGAGGCGAGACCGGGAAAAACTGCGAACCAGCAGGAATAGGCTCAGCAGGGTAAGCGCCAGCAAGAGCCAGGCGCCTACAGGTAAGGCCAGCAGTGCGATCACGCCAGCAAGGCCCAGGGCCCAGGGAATCTGGGCGCGAGGGAGGTCCTCAACGAGCGATGTCCCCAGCCCACCTTCTCGGACGTAGGCCGTCGTGGTAAAAAGCGGCAGCACGCAGGCTCTGGCCAGCATGGGTATCAGCCAAATCAAGGTGAGCAACTTCGCCTCGGCAAGCGCCGCCAGGGCAGCCAGTTTGAGTACGAGCGCAATAACCAGGGCGACCACTGCCATGCTGCCGCATAGCGGATCGCGCAGCAGCTCGAGCCGGCGTTCACGATCCCCGAGCCCGCCCACCAGGGCGTCGGCGCAGTCTGCCAGCCCGTCGAGGTGCAGGGCGCCGGTGAGCAATACCCAGGCAAACAGGACCATTGCCGCATCAAGGTAGAAGGGCCCGGCCAAAAATTTAGCCAGGCCTGCCAGCAAAAGACCCAGCAGCAGGCCAACGGCAGGGTACCAGAGCAGTGACAGGCCACGCTCATGCGGGCTCAGATCGTTGTTCAAGCGCACCGGTATGATGGTCAGAAACTGCAGCGCATGGAGAAACGCCCTGCGATGTTCAATCGCCGAGGCTGTCATTCACGGCACCTGTTTTTCACTGACCGCTGCCTCGGCAAAGGTCGCCATACCGTTATGCAAGGCCAAGGCGGAATGCAGCAACGGAACTGCCACCGCCGCCCCACTTCCCTCCCCAAGTCGCATCTCGAGATCGAGCAGAGGCCGAGCTTTCAGATGGTCCAGAATGTAGCGATGGCCCGGCTCGGCTGAACGGTGACCAAAGAGCAGCCAGTCGCGCACGCCCGCGTTGATCGAACAGGCCAGCAAGGCTGCCGCAGAGGCGATATAGCCGTCCACCAGAACAGGGATGCCGCGCTGCGCACACGCTATATAGGCACCTAAGAGTCCCGCGATTTCCAGGCCGCCCAGACAACGCAGCGCCGTCAGTGGCTCATCATTTGGCACCTTGTGAAGCGCAAGCCCTGCCTCTACGGCGGCACGCTTACGTTCCAGGCCATCATCATCAATGCCGGTTCCCCTGCCCACCGTCGTCTCAGGCGGGAGATTTAGAATTACGCTCGCCAATGCGGCAGCCGACGTGGTGTTGCCGATGCCCATTTCTCCGCCAATAAACAGGTCACTGTGCGCGGAAACAGCTTCCTGGCCTGCCCCAAGCGCCGCGAGCAAAGCGTCCTCGCTCATCGCGGGTGACTCGCAAAAGTTAGCCGTTCCCGGAGCCAGCCCCAGTTCCCTAACGCCAGCAAGGGGCCCAAGCGGATTAGCCGTGCCCAGGTTTAGCACGGAAAAACGCGCGCCAAGCGAACGCGCCAGAACAGAAATCGCTGCGCCTCCGGTGGCGAAGTTGCGGATCATCTCGCCCGTCACTGACTTGGGGAAAGCGGATACGCCAGCATCAACTACCCCGTGGTCCGCGGCAAAGACCGCGATTTCGACGCTATTCAGCTGCGGCTTTACCACCCCTTGCCAGCCTGCAAAGGCTACGGCCAGATCTTCAAGTATGCCCAGAGACCCCGGGGGCTTGGTCAGCTCTACCTGGCGAGCCCGTGCCGCCTCAGCGCTTTCTGTGCAGACCGCTTTCACCGGCGATAGCCACCAAGACATCTCACTCAACTCCTTCGTTTCTCATGTGCTTCATTTTTAAGGTGCTTCATTTTTCAGGTCGAGGGGCAGACCAGCGGCTACCAGCGTGACGCGTTGACACAACTCGGCCAGCCGCTGGTGCAGCAAACCCGACTCATCAACGAAACGTCGAGACAACTCACCCATGGGCACAACCCCCAGTCCCGTTTCGTTGCTCACGAACAGCAGGCGCCCTTGCACGGAGGGGAGCAATTCCAGGAGCGCATCGCGCTGCGCTTCCCAGTTGCCGGCGTGCAGGCAATTGCTCAACCACAGGGTCAGGCAGTCCACCAGCAAACACGTGTCGGGGGACTGCTCGCGCGCAATGCACTCGGAGAGCAATTGCTCCTCCTCCGCGAGGCGCCAGCGGCTGTCCCGATCCTGGCGATGACGCGCTATGCGAGAGGCCATCTCTCCATCACCAGCGGCTGCGGTGGCAATGTAGACGAGCTGCATGCCACTGCTCTCCGCCCAGCCCTGGGCAAGACGGCTCTTACCTGATCGAGCACCACCCAGGACCAAATGCACATACGCTGTCATCAGAGCTTCCTCACAGGATCACCGTCGGCAGACCGTCAGCTGGATGCTCTGTGACAATCGCCTCAACGTCAAACACCCGACGGATGACATCAGGCTGCAAGACATCAACGGGCGGCCCGGCATTGGCTATTCGGCCACACTGCATCAGCACAATCTGATCAGCACAGCGTGCCGCCAGATTCAGATCATGCAGCACAACCAGAACACCCACGCCATCACGCGCCAGCCTGCGCATGATATCCAGGGTTAATAGCTGGTGCGATAGATCGAAAGACGCGGTGGGCTCATCCAGCACTATAAAGCGCTGCCAGTCATCCGTTGGCTCCCACACCTGCGCAAGCACCCGCGCCAGATGAACTCGCTGCTTTTCCCCGCCCGATAGTTCCGTGTAGATTCGCGATGCCAGGTAAGTGCCATCAACCCAGGCCAGGGCCTCGGCCACGATCTCGGCGTCTCGCGCGGCACCCGTGGCGTGCGGCGTTCGGCCAAGCATCACAACCTCTTCAACACTGAAGGGGAAGTTCAGCAAAGTCTGTTGTGGCAGCACAGCCAGATTGCGAGCCCGGCGGGTGGCAGAAATGTCGCTGATAGGCTCACCGTTGAAGACTACTGTACCAGCGCTGACAGGCAGGTCGCCAACCATCACTCTCAACAGGCTGGTCTTGCCAGCGCCATTAGGCCCCAGAATCGCGCACACTCTGCCCGCCTCCAGCGTGAGACTCACGCCGGAAAGCAGGGGTATACCTGAAAGAGTCAAATCGACCGCTTCGACATTGAGAGGCACGGCTACCGGGCCTCCCAGCTGCGACGGGTCAATAGCAGGAAAAAGAAAAACGGTGTTCCCAGCAGCGCCGTGATAATGCCTACGGGTAATTCAGCCGGTGCGACAACGACCCGCGAGAATGCATCTGCGACGATCATCAGCAGTGCGCCAGCCAATGCAGACCCTGGGATCAGATAACGATGGTCGGGCCCAATCAGCAGGCGAACAATGTGTGGCATCATCAGCCCAACGAAGGCAATCGTACCGGCAACGGCCACCGATACGCCGACGGCTAATGCGGTCATCAATATCAACCGACGTTTAACGGCCTCAACGGCAATGCCCAGGTGCCGCGCCTCCGACTCGCCCAACAACAGGGCATTAAGCGCAGCACTGTCGCGAGGAAAGGCCGACATCACCAGCGCGCTGACAGCCAGCGCGATCCACACGCGCGGCCAGTCCGCCGCATCGAGGCTGCCCATCTGCCAGAGGCTGATACGGCGCAGCATTTCATCGTCTGCAACATAGGCCATCAGGCTATTCAGCGCGCCCGCCAGCGCACTGATGGCAATGCCCGCCAGCAGCATTGTCACCACTGAGGTACCCGTATCGTCCGTCGCAAAACGGTATACCAGAAGAACTGCCAGGAAGCCGCCAAGAAAGGCTCCAACCGCCACCAGAGACAAGCCCGCGAGTGGCGTCCCTTGTACTACCAGACCCGCCCCCAGAACAATCGCCAGGCTTGCGCCCGCCGAGGCACCGCTGGACACGCCGATCAAGGAAGGATCCGCAAGAGGATTGCGAAAGAGGCCCTGCATAGCTGTGCCGCAGACCGCCAGGCACACGCCAACCAACGCAGCAAGCAGCAGGCGGGGTAAGCGAATCGAGAAGAGAATCAGGCCATTTCTGCCGGACTGTTCCGATGGCGCCAGCAAGGCCTGCCACAGCTCAGAAAAAGTGATCATGACGGGGCCGGTGAGCAGAGCGGCCAGCATTACCAGGGGCAACGCAAGCGTCATGCCCAGCAGCAGCGGGCGCGGCGCCACTAATCGCAAGACTGGCCTCTTGACGCTCGTGGGTCCGGCAACTCACCAAACAGGGCACCAAGATCAAGGCAAGCCTCCAGACAGTCTGCGAGACGCTCCAGATCGTTCTCCTGGATATCTCCAATGGCGGGAGATTCCTGAGGGTCCAGGCCGGCCCACCTCAAGAGGCTGTCTCGCGCAGCGGGCTGATCAAAAATCCCGTGCAAATAGGTGCCCATTACCTGGGTATCGGCACTGATGGCGCCATCCGTTCGACCATCACTGAGATGCACTGCCGGCTGGAGCTCCGCAGTGGCTGAGGTGACGCCGCAGTGGATTTCATAGCCAACGACGGGGGCATTCGTGACGGCCAGCGAGCCGGTAACCTGCCGCAGCTGTTTTTCAGGTTCAAGCCGGGTAACCACGTCAAGGAGTCCGATACCCGGGGTACTGCCGGGCTCATCTTCAACGCCGTCCGGGTCATCGATACGCTGCCCCAGCATCTGGAAGCCGCCACAAACACCCAACACCTTGCCCCCGTAGCGCAGGTGCTTCATCAATTCCTGTTCCCAGCCATTATCTCTGAGGAACTGGAGATCACGCCGCACGTTCTTGCTCCCCGGAAGAATTATCAGGTCGGCATGCCCCAAGCGCTGGCCCGGGCCAACGTATTCCAGGTTCACCTGCGGCTGCAGGCGCAGGGCATCAAAATCCGTATGGTTGCTGATACGCGAAAGTACCGGCACTTTCACTTGGAACTCGCCTTCACCCTCGCGCTGCTCCGCGCTGATCGCATCTTCCGCCTCCAGCTCAAGGCCGTGCAAATAGGGAATCACACCGAGTACAGGCTTGCCGGTGCGTGCTTCGAGCCAATCGAGTCCCGGCTGAAGCAGGCCGATATCGCCTCTGAATTTGTTGATGACAAAGCCTTTTACACGATCCTGCTCCGAGGGCGAGAGCAATTCCAGCGTGCCTACAAGGTGTGCGAAAACGCCCCCCTTGTCGATATCAGCCACCAGAACAACCGGGCAATCCACGGCTTCCGCAAAGCCCATATTCGCGATATCACCGGCACGCAGATTAATCTCCGCCGGGCTACCGGCACCCTCCACCATCACGAAATCGTACTGCGTCTGTAGACGCCGGTGAGACTCAAGCACCGCTTCCATGGCCACTTTCTTATAGTCGTGGTAGTCACGTGCGGCCAGGTCGCTGACTGCCTTACCCTGGATAATGACCTGCGCCCTCATATCACTGGAGGGCTTCAGCAGTACCGGGTTCATATCCGTATGCGGCGCGAGAAAACAGGCGCGCGCCTGCAAGGCCTGCGCCCGCCCGATTTCACCGCCGTCCTCTGTTACCGCGCTATTCAGCGCCATATTCTGCGGCTTGAAGGGGGCAACAGCGTGACCCTGACGCGCCAGTATCCGGCAGAGCCCAGCTACAAGTACACTTTTACCCGCATCGGACGTTGTGCCCTGGACCATCAACGTCGATGGCTCCTTGCAGCGACCTGCTCCGGCACGGCTCATCGGGCACCCGCCAACACCGGACAAATAAAATGGGCCAAACCGCGCTTCACTGCTCACCCACGAGAATGAGTTTGCCTGTTTCCGGATCGCGATAAACCTGACCAATCGATTCCATCCCCTCCCCGCCAGCCTCGATCATCTCTCTCACAGACTCGGGTGCCTCGGTCAACTCTTGCCCCGTCTCAACAATTCGCTCCTTCTCCAGGCGGAAGTGTTGCCGTAGCTCCTGGCTTTGAGATATCAGCGCCAGCATGAGTCCCAGCGCGAATACCAGCATCACATCCATGATATTCGCAAAGCCCAGCATGGGGTCTGAGTCACCGTCAGAAAAAGGGCCAGACTGCCACGAAGGGCGTTGACCGCTGCCGTGCTGCTTCATGCGCTTTGCATCTCACTCTTGGCCGCAATGTCTTTCCACACATCGTCATACCACCGGCGGCGCATCCGGCTGAGGGCGTAGGCCACGAGACCGATCAATAAACCCACCACGGTGGTATCGAAGGCAACCGTCAGAGCCGTTGCTAATATCTCGATATTTCCATCGCCCAGCGCACGAAGGCCGGGCCCGAGTGGAATCAGCGTACCCATCAGACCTAATATCGGCCCGCTACGCGCCAGCAGGTCAGAGCGCTCCAGGCGCCTGTTCGCGTAGTGTTCAAAGCTGTCTATATCTGCCTGCCTAAAGGCCTCAAGTACGCTTCGCCTCTCGGCGAGGGCACTGCCCACCTCCCATAGGGTCAACAACAGCGCCACAGCGAGCAAACAAATGACGGGATACAACAACCATTCAACAAACTGGTGTAAGGCGCCCAGCATCAAACCGTGCCACATTGCTATCGCCCCCTATCCCCTGATCAGCCTGGCTTGGCGCACGCCGCCTGCGTAGCCAGCACATACCGCTAGCGCCACCAGCGCCAAGGCCCACCATAGCCAGGCCGTGGATGGGCCGGCAGCGTCGTTACTCTGAACGGTCTCCGCCGAGTTCTGGTCGTCGGCCGTCTCCGTATCTTCCAGGGTCAGCTCCGTGATGCGATGCTGCTCTTTCTCCGCCTGAAGCTGCGGCCTCGCTGTGTCCACCACACGCGCCAGCGCCTGCCAATCCTCCGCGCTGAGGTATCGCTCCAGCCAGGGCAGCATGGGTTGGTCCGGATCGGTATGACCGCTCCCCGGCAGGCCGTTCTCAGCCACCAGGGCCGCGAACTCGGCAGCAAGCTGCTCAACTGTCGCCCGCTCTGCCTGCCAAAAACCCTTGTGCACTGCCACCAGCATGACCGCAATCATGTTGCTTTTGACATAGGCGTTACTGCCCTCCGCCAGAAAATCATCCAACTGTAGGTCGTAGCGATCATCGATGTAGACCGCTTTCACTTCTTCCCACGCCCAGTCACCCACCAGGGTAGGATTGGTTATCTGCCAGCCCCAAAGATACTCAACGAACTCGCTGCCCATCGTTCTTGCCCCGGCATATCCGTGCACCATGAGCCCCTTCAACCACTCCGGGTTAAGAAAGCGACCTCGGAGCTCCTGCCGCAGCGCCCTGCCAAGCGGCTGCGCCCGCACCCGCGTTGGGTCTGAATGATCCAACACGTAGTTGTTGGGCGCCGCGCCCGCAAGCGTCTCCACAGACAGGCTTAATCCGCCGAGGTAATCAAAAGCGTCGTTGTTATCAATCAGGCCGTAAAGATTACTGGATCGACCGAAATAGGTGTTTTCAACGTCGACCAACACACGCTCGAAAGCCGCCTGTGCGGGCACGCCAAAGCCACTCATGCCATAACTATGGCCCAGACGCCTGATGTAGACCTCTGCCAGCTCAGAACGGTGCTCCCAGGCGCCGGAGCGTTCGGCCAGTCGGTTGATGCCTGCGCCATAACTCCCGGGAGGATCACCAAACACGCGATAACTGGCCATCACGCCAGCGCGCTCTGCGGGCATACCACTACCGAGTAACTCGCTGGCCTGTTTTACCCAGTGAGCCGCGACCTGGTTTACCGCCAGCGCTTCATCGCCGCCCAGGCCAGCATCTTCCAGCGGACTCAAGGCCTCGGTCAGCGCCAGGGTGAGCGCCGGGTAATCGCGAATAATCGTATCTGCACTGGCATCCAGGGCCAGCAGGGTGGCGCGATTCAGCAGCCTCATTTGCTGCCCGTAGAGATCGCGAAACAGCCCGGACGTGGTGAACACCACGTCACGCCGAACACGACCCGCATCTGCGACGGACTGCCGCTTCAGGCCCGTGACCAACCCTCGGCTATTCCACACGGGTTCAATTCCCAGCATGTCGAGACCGAAGGCGATCATCACCCCTTCATCGCGCACCACATCCGATGCCCACAACACCATTGCTTCGCGCTTGCCGCTGGTCTGTTGCCCAGCTTTCTCTCGCTCAGCGCGAGCGTCCCGCGCCATCTCGCTGCCCAGTTCCCAGGCGACCCGACTCGGGATCAGACTGCTATCGAGCGCAAAAAAGTTCCTGCCTGTCGGCAGACTCGCAGGGCTGCGGATCGGGTCGTTGCCCTGGCCAGGCTCAATATAGCCACCCGATAATCCCCGCAATAGCGCCTGCATTTCTGCCTCGGGTGATCGCGTCAGCTGCAGCTGCCAGTCGGCGCGCTGGGCATCGTCCTCCGGTGACATGGAATCCAGCATCATTGTCACGGCATCGCTGTCCCAATCCTTGCCGTACACGTGGAGTCCCAGCGGCATGAAGCGCTCCTGCAAATCCGTCAGGTAGTGGCCGACTTCGTGGACCATCAGATCATCATCGACCTGCTCGAAGCTGATGCCCATGACCGCCAACTCTGCCGACATCGCTTCAGCCAATTCGTCGGTCAGTTCCAGTGCATCAACCTTGGCACGTATCTCACCCACCAAGCGTTCGGTGACGGCCGTGTTCTTACTCCCATGCATCGCCTCAAAACTCTCTACCAGCTGCCGCAGCTGGAGCAGCCCATCGTATAAGGGAGTTATCTGCAGCGGCGGCGTCAGATGATCGACCATCACTGCCAGGCCTCGGCGCTTGGCCTGAATACCCTCTCCCACACCGTCAACGATATAGGGGTAGACCCCGGGGATGTCCCCACCGATAACGCGTGCATAGTCATCGGCCGCCAACCCGACCGAGCGCCGCGGCAGAAATTCATAGGTGGAGTGGCGCCCCAGGTGAACCAGCGCATCGGCTTTGAAATCTTCTTTCAGGAAGTGGTAAAAGGCCAGGTATTGGTGAGGTGGCGGAAAGGCCAGGTTGGCGTGCAGCAATTCTTCGTTAATTTCCCAGCCACGCGGCGGCTGCGGCCCGATGAATACGTTTCCAAACTGCATCCCCGGCAACAGGATATCCCCGTTAACGGTCATTACCGCGCCGGGCGCCACGCCCCACCCGGCCAGGCCTTCGATACCGATCTTGCCGAGAGCGGCGTTGATATCCGTGGCCTCGCCCCGAACACAATCCGTGCCCGCGCCAGAGAGCGCGCCGCCATAGCAGGTTTCTAGTTGTTCAATGAGATCGAGTGCCCGCTCGCGGCCAGGGTGATCAACGCCCTCGAGGAGGTGATGCATCTCCTCCATTGTGTGCTCGAGTATTGTCTGCCCGAGCTCTGGCTTGTCCTGCGCCAGCGCCTCGAGAATCTGCTCCTTCAGTAGGCCGAAAGGCCCAAACTCCATCTCGCTCTTGACCGACGGCGGCAGCTTAGCAAACCAGGCCTTGTAGCGGCCCAAATCCGCGCGCTTGATCTCGCTGCTCATGCGCGCGAGTGAACCCGCATCTCTAGGCAGGTTGACGCCCCGCGCCTGCATCAGCTCAAGCAGAGCGTCCTGCGACTCAGGCAGCGTGCCCGTGTTATAGCCCGCCTCTTCAAGCGCATTGAGAATCTGCCACAGGGAGGCGGGGACATCGAGATTATCCGCCCCGATGTTGTGTCGTCCGGGCGGGTGGTTATAGTAAATGACCGCAACCCGTTTCTCGGCGTTGTCTTTCTCGCGCAGCAGTTGCCAGCGCGCAATCCGCTCGGTGATAGAGCCAAGCCCCTCACGCTGTGGCTCGATAGCCTGTACGCGAATACCGGTAAGCGCGTCGTCAGCAACACGCCCCGCAACCGCAACAACCAGGGGCTGAGAAGCACCTTGCAACTCGGGCATGGCCACCTGGTAATAGACCTTGTCATAGGCCAGACCATCGGCCGACAGCAGCCATTCCGCTTCAGTTCGATCGCGCAGTTTAATGGCCTTGATGACGGGCACGTTCAATTGCTTGAGCCGATCGACGACGGCCTGTCGCCCTTCCCCGCCACCCACGACAAAGTCCTGCAGCATGATGACCGACGACAGGCGGCCTTCCAGCGCCTTAAGTGCATCCACGGCCTGAACGCCCGCCTCGCCCCAGTAAGCCAGCGCAGTCAGGCATTGCTGGTTCGCCTCTCGCGCCACTGCCTGGCAGAGCTCTCGCAGCAGCGCGCGGTCACCAGGCCTTCCGCCGCCAGCATGGTCCACCACGGCGACTACAGGCCGATCCTCTAAACGCGGCATGCTGTCGCTGATGCTGCCACGATACAGCCAGCGCAAACGCGCCTGAGGCTTGGGTGGCTCAAAGCTTGTGTTAGCGCCAAGTTCACCATAGAACCAGGCAAATAGCTGCGCGCTGTTGTCACTCCCGCCTCCCTGCCAGTAAGCCTGGGCCTCAATCCAGGGAAGCACACTTGGGTAGCTATCGCGCATGCCGGAGAGCCAGCCCGCAAAATCTGACTCCGGGGTGTTCCTCGCAACGGCCCGCAGTTGCTCATCGCTATCGAACAGGGGACCTTCGCGCATTTGGCTCAAGCCAACCAGGTTGTGATCGCTGCTCATGAAGAGCTGCGGCTTGCGCGACTGACTTAGCACTGGCTTCAAGGCAATCACGCTCGGCCCGTAGAGCCCCATTCCCAGGACGCCACGACTGTTCCCGATCAGTTTATCGAGCTCCGCTTCATCATACTCGCGAATCTGCACATCGCTTCGAGCAAGGACAGTGAGGTTCGGATAGCGCTCTGCAAAGTATGCCGCGGCTTCGGCAACGGTTTCCGCATTGCGCTGCGAAACCAGCACCAACAGGTAGCCAGGGCCCTGGGCACGCAAGGGCACAGTGACCAGGATCGTAGCCATCGCAAGTAGCAGACTTTTGTAGCAACTGGCTAATTTACGCCTTGGGGATTGCATATCACCTCGCCAGGGCAGGCGGGCACAGGCAAATAGAGACTGCAAACACGGTACAGCCAAACTATCGCTATCAGGGCACCCCGCCTGAGCACAATGTATTGGGAAACAGGCCGGTCTCCGGACTTAGGCTTCTACGAAACCATCACCGTTGCGGGGGCAGTACAGGCTTGCTCACCTGTTTCCCGATTATCCACGGGGGCACCTGAATTCGCAGGCGATGGTACCATAACGGCCCTCTAATCACCCGGCAGAGCCCCAGTCACTTTGTGACTCATGTATTGCCTGTGGCTTAATGCGATCCCGATGGTGTACTACGAAGAATCAATGAGTGTGCTATTCGCGGTCTTCCTGGCGCTGGCACTGGACCATTTCCTGGGAGAACCCAGACGCCTGCACCCCCTCGTGGGTTTTGGCAGATGGGCGACTGGCATCGAACAGTTTCTCAACAGCTCCAGCCCCGGCGATGCCCTTGGGGCCAAGGCGCGGGGTATCCTGGGGTGTTTCTGTGCCGTCGCGCCCCTCGTCGCTACAAGCATGCTGATCGCACAGGCAGCCAGGGTTCACCCTGCCATAGAGATCGCGGTTGGCGGTGTATTTTTGTACATCGCTGTTGGCTGGAATAGTTTGCATCGTCACGCCAACGCTGTAGTAACTCCCTTACAGCGAGGCGAGTTAGGCCGGGCCAGAGCGGCGGTTGCGATGCTGGTCAGTCGCGATACGGACGACCTGGACGAGGAAGGCGTCGCCAGGGCGGCATCCGAATCAATCCTGGAAAACGGCGCTGACGCCGTTTTCTCAGCTATCTTCTGGTTCGTGCTCGCAGGCATACCGGGGGTCGTTCTGTATCGCCTCGCGAACACCCTGGATGCCATGTGGGGTTACAAGACACCTCGCTTTCACGCCTTTGGCTGGTGCGCGGCGCGCGTCGATGACTTGCTCAACTACCTACCGGCTCGCTTGACCGCGATGAGCTATGCCCTGCTCGGCAACACAAGACTCGCGCTCCACTGCTGGCTGACGCAGGGCCCAAATTGGAAGAGCCCCAATGCGGGCCCGGTCATGGCCGCTGGCGCCGGTGCCTTAAATGTGTCACTGGGCGGCGACTCCCGCTACAACCAGAAGATAGAGCGACGCCCCCGCCTCGGCCCTGAGAGCTCAAGGGACAGTCAGTTCACCGCGAACGCCAGTACCATAGAGGCCGCTTGCCGCCTGGTGGATCGATCGCTGGCCCTCTGGTGTGTTTGTCTCCTGGGCCTTACGGCGGTTTTCACGGCTCTTGGACACTGACCTTGAGCTTCGAGGAAGACCCCTTGCACGGTGGTGACCTGGTCAGCGCGAGTGATCGCTACGGCATACCGATAGAGGACTGGACCGACCTATCAACCGGTATAAACCCTGTGCCCTACCCGGTCGGCCCCATTCCGCCTTCAGTCATGACGCAGCTTCCCTACCAGCGCAGAGAATTTGAAGGCGCCGTGTGCAGCTACTACGGGCGGCATAACTGGCTAGCCGTATCCGGCAGCCAGGCCGCTATCCAGGCCTTGCCTTCATGGCTTCCGGAATTGCCAGCGCTAGTGCCCGATGTTGGCTACCAGGAGCATGCCTACCAATGGTTGAACGCTGGCCTGCATATCGAGCGCTATCCAGCCATGGCGGGTCACGCCGCCGCGCTGACCGCCCTGGATAAGGCCATTAACGCGCGCTCAGCGTGTCACCTGGTGTTGATCCAACCCAATAACCCCAGCGGACTGCTCTTATCTATCGATCACGTTCTAGACTGCGCGTCCCGTTTGACCGATGGCGGCTGCGTCGTCGCCGATGAAGCCTTCATCGACACGTCCCCGGGGCAATCCCTGCTGAGAGCGGGCGGTGACCACTGGCCGCATAACTTGATTGTCCTGCGCTCCTTCGGAAAGTTTTTCGGCCTGGCAGGTTTGCGTCTTGGTTTTATTTTCGCAGCACCGGAGCGACTGGCAGCAATCAGACGCTTGCAGGGGCCGTGGGCAGTGAATGGCCCGGCACAGTGGGTTGCCCAGCAAGCCTTAAAAGATGTTGCATGGCAGACTCAGGCCCGGCTTGGCCTCGAGCAAAATTCCGCAATGATGCAGCGTCAGCTGGAGCCGCTCTTTGTAAGGTTGGGCGCCACCCTCGTGGCGAGGACATCTTTTTTCCACAGCTACCTGATGTCAGCGCAAAACGGCCACGCCCTGGCTGACCAATTAGCAGAGCAAGGTATCCTCGTTCGCGTGATAGACGAAAATGAGGGCCTCACCAAAGGCTCGGCATTGATCCGCTTAGGCATCGAGGGTGGGCGCCTTGGCGCGCTAAAAACATCTCTCGATTGCTTCACTCGGCTTCAGTCGTGAAGCGGGCATCCTGCCTGGTCCGCGCATTGCGAGAATAACGGATTAATGGTGCAAGCCCCCGATACAAGCCGCTAGAATGTGGCGCCACAACGCGACAAACCGTCCTCGGACCGCAAAAATCAATCCTCAGGAGTCAAACATGCTGCAAAAGCTCATTCTCGCCCTCACCATTCTCACGGCCAGCACTCTCGTGGCACAGACCGCATCAGCGGACGGTACCGGCTGGTTTGTCGGGGGCGCAGTGCAGTGGGGTCAGGTCGACGACTCACTCGACGATGACGACATTGACATTGGCGATGATATTGAGGCCCTGTTCGATGACAACGCCGTTGGTTTCAATGCCGGTGGTGGCTATCGCTTTAACAAATGGCTCGCCATCGACGCCGCTTACTGGGACCTCGGCGAGTTTGCCTCCGACCGACTGGACGATGGCGAAAAACTCAATTTCGACCTTACCGCCATTTCCCTGGGCGGCATCGTATCGGTACCGCTGTGGGTGCTGGATGTTTACGGTCGAATTGGCGCGGCCTACCTTGAAGCGGACGGACGCTTCGTCGATGCCGACAGCACGGAGCCCTATTTCGGCGTAGGTGCTGCCCTGAACGTAGGTGGCAGTCTGGACTTTTACCTCGAGTACGTTCGCATCGAAGGTGACGTCGCGATCGACACGGCGGGCCTGGGCGTGCGCTTCACCTTTTGAATCAGGCGCAAGCCGAAGCTGCCAGCTCCGCCACTCACTGGCGGGCTGACCTGCACCTGGGCTTTGCCCACCGTCGCGACAGCACCCGACTTGTCGTGAGCGAACATCGCGGGCCGCTTTACGTCCAGCGGCCCTTCTACCCCGAGGGCCCGGATTGTGCGCATACCTATATTCTGCACCCCCCCGGCGGCCTGGTTTCCGGGGATGAGTTGTGCATTCGCGTCGAGCTTGGCGAGAACACGAAGGCATTACTGACCACGCCGGGCGCCGGTCGCGCTTATCGTGCCAGGGATAACCAGACACAGCAGGTTCAGCAGGTCCGGCTTACTGCAGCATCGGGTGCACAGCTCGAGTGGTTTCCCCTGGAGACGATAGCCTTTCCCGGTGCCGACGTCGCGCTGCATACCGAGATAGACCTGGCAGCGGACGCCCGCCTTGCTGCCTGGGAGGTGAGCTGCTTTGGTCTGCCTGCCGTCGATGCCCGTTTCGACCAGGGCCGCTTCGAACAGGGCTACCGCGTAAGCATTGACGGGCGCCCCGTTTTCGTTGATCGTTTCGCTATCGGCGATCACAACCGGCACCTAATCGATGCGCGGGCCGCCCTGCAGGGCCAGCCGGTATACGGCTTCTTCCTGATGGGCCCCTTCGCAGAGACGAACGACGATACTTTAGTCGACAGCCTACGCGCGATAGCCAGCCACAGCGGCTACCAGCGGCACAGCGCCCTGACTCGCGTGGGCAACTTCTACCTGGGTCGTTATCTCGGGCCCAGCGCCGAGCAGGCGCGCAGGTGTTTTCAGGGCTGGTGGCGCGAGCTTCGGCCACTGTTGCTTGATCGCCCAGCCAAGTCACCGAGGATTTGGCTGACCTGACATTAACATAGCCTCTCACAGGAGCTCAGCATGGAATTGCTGCCCAGGGAAAAGGACAAGCTGCATATCGTTACCGCCGCCTTACTGGCGGAGCGGCGACTGAATCGCGGGGTCAAGCTGAACTACCCGGAAGCCGTGGCCTACCTGACGCTTGAAATCATGGAAGGCGCGCGCGATGGAAAAACAGTGGCGGAGCTGATGAGCTACGGCAAAACCATCCTGAGTGCAGATCAAGTCATGGAGGGCGTGCCTGAGCTGATCCATGAAGTGCAGGTGGAAGCCACCTTCCCCGACGGCACCAAACTGGTGACCGTACACAACCCCATCAACTGAACGCGGAGGCCTCTATGATTCCAGGAGAAATATTGGTCGCCGACGGCGACATCACCCTCAACGATGGCTCGGCTACCCTTATCCTCACAGTGAAGAACACCGGCGACCGGCCGGTGCAGGTGGGCTCTCACTATCATTTTTATGAGGTCAACCCGGCGCTGGATTTTGATCGAGAGCAAGCCAGGGGCTTCCGCCTCAATATTGCCTCGGGCACCGCGGTGCGCTTCGAGCCCGGCCAGGATCGCGAGGTGGAACTGGTCGCCTACGGCGGTGATCGCATGGTCTACGGCTTCCGCGGCGAAGTGATGGGCAAACTGTGAGGGTAGCGATATGAGCACAATAGACAGACAAGCCTATGCCTCCATGTTCGGCCCCACGACGGGCGATCGGGTTCGCCTCGGGGACACGGAACTGCTCATTCAGGTCGAGAAAGACTTCACCCGCTACGGCGACGAGGTGAAGTTTGGCGGCGGCAAGGTAATCCGTGATGGTATGGGCCAGAGCCAGCGCCCCGCGGCTGAAGTTGCCGACACGGTGATCACCAACGCCCTGATTCTCGACCACTGGGGCATTGTTAAAGCCGATATCGGCATTAAAGATGGCCGCATCATGGCCATCGGCAAGGCGGGCAACCCGGATGTTCAAGACGGCGTCGACATTATTGTCGGCCCGGGCACCGAGGCGATCGCCGGTGAGGGCCAGATTCTCACCGCGGGCGGCATCGACGCCCACATTCATTTCATCTGCCCGCAGCAGATCGAGGAGGCGCTGATGTCCGGCGTCACTACCATGATTGGCGGTGGCACTGGCCCGGCAACAGGCACTAATGCTACGACCTGCACGCCAGGGCCCTGGAACATCGGCATGATGCTGAAGGCCACCGATAACCTGCCAATGAACCTCGGCTTTCTGGGCAAGGGCAACGCCAGCCTGCCGCTGCCGCTGGAGGAGCAACTGGCAGCGGGCGCCTGCGGCCTGAAACTGCATGAAGACTGGGGCACCACACCGGCCGCAATCGATAATTGCCTGAGCGTGGCGGAGGCTTTCGACATACAGGTTGCTATCCACACCGATACGCTCAATGAATCGGGCTTCGTCGATGATACCCTCGCGGCATTCAAGGGCCGCACTATCCACACCTATCACACCGAGGGCGCCGGCGGCGGCCACGCGCCGGACATTATCAAGGCCTGCGCCGAGCAGAACGTGCTGCCCTCCTCCACCAACCCGACCCGGCCCTACACGGTAAACACGGTGGATGAGCACCTCGATATGCTGATGGTCTGCCACCACCTCGACCCGGCCATACCCGAGGACGTTGCCTTCGCCGATTCGCGTATCCGTAAAGAAACAATCGCTGCAGAGGATATTTTTCACGACCTCGGCGCCTTCAGCATGATCGCTTCAGACTCCCAGGCCATGGGCCGTGTTGGCGAGGTGGTCACGCGCACCTGGCAGACTGCTCATAAGATGAAGGTACAGCGCGGGCCACTGGCCGAAGACGACGAGCGCATGGATAACTTTCGTGCACGGCGCTACATCGCCAAGTACACCATCAATCCGGCTATTGCCCACGGCATCGACAGCGAGGTCGGCTCAGTGGAGGTCGGTAAACTCGCAGATCTTGTGATGTGGAAACCGGCCTTCTTCGGCATTAAGCCCAGCATGATCATCAAGGGCGGCTTCATCGCCGCGGCGCCCATGGGCGATCCGAATGCCTCAATCCCTACACCGCAGCCGGTCCACTACCGCCACATGTTCGGCGGCTTCGGCGGCGCTCCCGCGGCGACCAGTATCAGCTTCGCCTCCAAGGCCGCCGTCGACGCGGGCGTGGCA
The DNA here is from genome assembly GCA_038748065.1 of Pseudomonadota bacterium. Taxonomy (GTDB): domain Bacteria; phylum Pseudomonadota; class Gammaproteobacteria; order Pseudomonadales; family Halieaceae; genus JBCDJG01. Next base: position 93,898 of record JBCDJG010000002.1, on the reverse strand, counting down.
GACCAGCTCGGCCTGGCCCGCAAACTGGTGGCATGTCGCAACACGCGCAGCATCGGCAAAACGAATATGATCCACAACGCCTGGATGCCGACGGTTACGGTGGACCCGCAAACCTACGAAGTTAAGGCGGATGGCCAGGTGCTGACCTGTGAGCCCGCCAAGGTGCTGCCACTGGCGCAGCTCTACAGCCTGTTCTAGTGACAGCGGTGGTCGATAGGCTGGAGGTCTACGAGCGGCTACCTGCAGGGGGCGGCACAGCTGACGAGCGCGTGGTACTGGACCACTTGCAGCGCGAGCGTGGCCGAATCAAGGCGCAAACTGAGTCCGGCCGGGAGCTGCGCGTGTTTCTTGAGCGCGGAAAAACGCTGGCGGTTGGCGAGCTCTTGCGCAGCGAGTGCGGGCAACTGATCGAGGTTGTAGCGGCAACAGAGCCTGTACTGCAGGCCGAAGCTGCAGACTGGCAAACCTTTGCCCGGGCCTGCTACCACCTGGGGAACCGCCATGTGAAAGTACAGATCGGCGAATGCTGGCTGCGGATTACACCAGACCATGTGCTGTCGGAGATGCTGGCACAGCTGGGCCTGAGTACCCGAGAGCTGGAAGCACCCTTCGTTCCGGAATCCGGTGCCTATGCGGGGGGCGCTCATGGCCATCACCACCACTGACGCGGCGCTGCTCAGGCTGCTTCAGCTGTCGAGTGCCGCCCTGCCCGTGGGCGCCTATGCTTTTTCACAGGGTATGGAGGCCGCTATCGAGGCGGGCTGGCTGCCCGACTCAGCGGCTACCGCCGACTGGCTGCAGGTGCAGCTGGAGCAGAGCCTGGCACACACCGATTTACCCCTGCTGTCGCGATCGCTGGCCGCTGCACGTGCTTGCGATGAACACGCCCTGGTGCACTGGAACGACCTGGGCCTTGCGCTGCGCGAGACTGCCGAACTGCGTCTGGCAGAGCTGGCCATGGGAGAAGCCCTGCTGCGCCTGCTGGACCATCTCGAGATTCCTGTCCCGTTAAGCGATAGGTCCGACACCGGCTACATCACCACATTTGCAGTGGCCGCCTCACACTTTGAAATCGATACACGGCCAGCCCTGACAGGCTTTGCCTGGTCCTGGCTTGAAAATCAGGTAGCGGCGGCCACCAAACTGGTGCCGCTGGGGCAAAACGCGGCACAGCAAATACTGGGCGAGTTGCTGGAATACTTGCCCGCAGCCGTGGACACGGCGCTGGCACTTGAAGACGAACACATCGGCGCAAGCCTGCCGGGCCTGGCCCTGGCCAGCAGCTGGCACGAGAGCCAGTACTCGCGCCTGTTCCGCTCCTGAGGAGGAAGCAAACGATGAGCAAGCAACAAACCCTGCGTGTCGGTGTCGGCGGCCCGGTAGGCTCCGGCAAGACCGCCCTGCTGCGTGCCCTGTGCAGCGCGCTGCGTGATCAGTACAACATCGCCGTGGTCACCAACGACATTTACACCAAGGAGGACGCACAGTTTCTGACGCGCCATGAGGCACTGGATGCAGATCGCATCGTTGGCGTAGAAACAGGCGGCTGCCCGCATACGGCTATTCGGGAAGATGCCTCCATGAATCTCGCCGCCGTTGATGAACTATGCAGCCGCCACGCCGCTCTCGATGTTGTCTTCATCGAAAGCGGCGGCGACAACCTGAGCGCCACCTTCAGCCCGGAGCTTTCGGACCTCACGATCTACGTGATCGACGTCTCCGCCGGCGACAAGATTCCACGCAAGGGCGGCCCCGGCATCACTCGCTCTGACTTACTGGTAATCAACAAGACAGATCTGGCTCCACTGGTCGGCGCCTCGTTGGAGGTCATGGATCGGGATGCTAAAAAGATGCGCGGCGAACGGCCCTTCGTCTTCAGTAACCTGAAGGCGGGTAACGGGCTCCAGGACATCATCGAGTTCATCGTCGCTGAAGGCATGTTGGCGCCCCGTAGTGCGCGTGCAAACGTCCAAGGCGCCACTGTGAACTGAGCACAGAGCGAGCCGTAGACCGACGCATAGAATTTATTGCAACAAGCTACGCGCTTGCACAATCACTCAACCCAGGCTGCGACGGGGGAGGAACGACACCATGACTACGCCCAGACACTGGCATAAAGTCGCCGAACCAGACGAGTTGCCTGAGGGCAGAGTCAAGACGGTCACCGTCGACACCACGTCCCTGGCGCTGGTGCACTTTAATGGCCAGTACAGTGCCATGGACAACCGCTGTCCTCACCAGGGCGGTCCCCTGGGCGAGGGCTCAATCGAGACCGGCATCGACGGCAAGTGCTGGCTCCGCTGCCCTTGGCACGGCTGGGATTTTGACCCCTTGACCGGCAAACCGCCTGGCGGACATGAGGACGCGGGACAGGCGCTCTATCCTGTGGAGAGTCGCGAAGACGGTGTTTACATCGCCGTATCGAGTGCGCCTGAGCATGAAGCCACCGTCACCGATGTGATGGCCGAAACCATGGTCAACTGGGGCGTCAGACGGGTGTTCGGCATGGTGGGTCATTCCAATCTCGGGCTCGCGGATGCCCTCCGTCGCCAGACGATCAAGGGCAAGTTGCACTATGTGGGCATCCGCCACGAAGGCGCTGCGGCTTTTGCCTGCTCAGGCTACGCCAAGCTCACGGGATCTCCCGCCGCTTGCCTCACAATTGCAGGCCCTGGGGCTACCAACCTGATGACCGGACTGTGGGATGCCAAGGTCGATCGCGCGCCGGTGCTCGCACTGACCGGCCAGGTACAAACCCAGGTATTTGGGCCGGGCGCCTTCCAGGATATCGACCTGAGCTCAGCCTTTGAGGCAGTAACGCGCTTCAGCCAGTCTGTACTGCCCAGCTCCAGACATGCGGAGCTGATGACACTCGCGTGTAAACACGCCATCGTCGAGCGCGATGTCGCGCACCTTATCTTTCCTGACGATACGCAAACGCTTCCTGCCGGAGAGACAAAAGCACAGGCTCCCGCGGGCCGCTTGGCCGCACCCACCGTGGCGCCAGATGAAGCGGAAAGCCAGAGGGCGCTTGAGGCTATTAGCACCGCGCAGCGCCCACTGATCGTGGTGGGCTACGGTGCCCGCAACGCCATGCCTCAAATTACTGCCCTGGCTGAGCGCCTGCAGGCTCCCGTTGTCACCACGTTTAAAGCCAAAGGGCAGATCGCCGATAGTCATCCCAATGCTGCGGGGGTACTGGGCCGCTCGGGTACACCGATTGCTTCCTGGTTCATGGCAGAGAGCGACCTGATCATCGCCCTCGGTTCCTCCTTTTCCAACCACACCGGCATCGAGCCAAAACTGCCCATCGTGCAGGTCGACTTCGAGGCCATGCAAATCGGCAAGTTTCATCCCGTGGACTACCCGGTTTTGGGGGAGATAGGCCGTACCGTCGATGGCTGGCTAGCGGCCTTGCCCGAGACTGTCGCCGCGATAGACCAGCGAGATGAGCTGGCGGCGCGCTGGGCGGCCTGGCGAGAAGAAAAGGCCAGCCGGCGCGAGGACAACCTCGGGAACGGCATCAACGCGGCCTTTGTTTTTGACACACTGTCGACGGTAGCACCCGCTGACGCCGTGATCCCGGTCGACGTGGGCAACAACACTTATTCCTTCGGTCGCTATTTTGAGTGTCGCCAGCAGCGCGTGCTTATGTCAGGTTACCTTGGCTCGATAGGATTCAGCCTGCCGGCGGCCATCGGCGCATGGTGCGCAACGCAGGACTTTGAGGAGTACGCCGGGCGAAAGGTCGTCTCAGTCTCCGGCGACGGCGGCCTGGGCCAGTATCTGGCCGAGGTGACGACGCTTGTAAAGTACAACATGGACGTGACTCATGTGCTGTTGAATAACGGCGAGTTAGGCAAGATATCCAAAGAACAGCGCGCCGGGGAGTGGGACGTATGGGAGACCGACCTGCTAAACCCCAACTTTGCCGAGTACGCTGAGCTTTGCGGCGCCATGGGCATCCGGGTCAGCGAGGCGGATGAACTGGAAAATGCGCTGCGCCGGGCCATCGAGCACGACGGGCCGGCGCTGGTCGAAATAATGACGGACGCGGAACTGGTCTAGGATCCCGCCAGCACGTCGGCATAGGCCGATTTAACGCTGTCGTACTCCTCTAGAATGGCGCTTAACTCAGCCTCCAGCTCACCAAGCACCTGCGCCTGAGCGGCGGTGGGTGGCCCTTCGAAGTAGGTCAACATGGCCAGCATGCCAGCGAGCCGATCATTGAGCTGGATGGGCAGGGCGATTTTATCCTTCGGACTTTCGTTCTCGATCTGATAAAGCTGCGCTTCCACCGCTGTCACCGCATCACGAAAGGCCGTCGAACGCTCGTCCTCGCCGTTCACCTTTTTCTTCAGCCCACGGATCGCGATAACCGTTCGGTTGGCCGTATCCGTCGCATCGCGAGCTCGAACCGCCAATGCAGTCTGTCGTTGCAAGTCCTCCTCGGTAAGATCCCCCGTGCGATCCGTATTCATCATCACTACCAGCGGAGCGCTTAACTTGTTCTTGCCGAAGGACAGCTCGACCCGATACTCGCCAGGCGCGGCTGCGGGCCCCAGATAGGGCAAGGGGCTCTCAAGAATCATACCCGGGAATAGTGCCGCCCCGTCGTGAAAGAGCTCCCACTTGAAGCGCTGCAGCCCGGGCTTGAGTTTCTTCTTCTTGAATACCGTCTTCACCACCTTATCGTTGCTGTCACGAATTTGCAGGCGAGCGGCCTTGGCGCCCTTGGGCACCCACGCATAAATCATTGCGCTGTCCAGGCCGCGGACCACATCTGCCGGCGCAAAGAGCGCGGGCTTCTCCATGGCGCCGTTGTTGAGGCTTTGACGCAGGAGTGACAAGCCGCTCAACACGTAGAACGAGCGGCCATGGGTTGCGATCACCAGGTCATCGCCGCGAACCTCAAGGCTCGTCACCGGCGTCACGGGCAGGTTCAGTGACAGTGATCGCCAGGTAGCGCCCCCGTCTGGAGATACACGTACGCCCAGCTCGGTGGCCAGGTAAAGCAATCCGGCTTGCTCGGGGTCTTCGCGCACGGCGTGTACGAAATCACCCTCCGCCAGACCCGCGTCGAGGCGGGTCCAGGTCTTGCCGTAGTCTGGCGTTGCGTAAATATAGGGCGCGCGATCGCCCATTTCGTAGCGCTTGACCGCTGCATAGGCCTTGCCTTGCTCAAACCGGGAGGGTTCGATCAGGCTGATGCGGCTGTTCGCCGGCAGGCCATCAGGCGTGACCTTACTCCAGCTTGCACCGCCGTCGCGTGTGACGTGAATCAGGCCGTCGTCAGAACCGGTCCAAATCGTCTCTTTATCGAGGTAGGACGGTGCCAGGGTGTAAAGCGTGCCGTAGATTTCCGGACCGTCCTGGTCAAAGGTGATCGGTCCGCCGCTATCGCCCAGGGTGTCGGGGTCTGCGCGCGTCAGATCAGGGCTGATCCGCTCCCAATTCAAGCCTTCGTCAAAGCTACGCCAGACATGCTGTGATCCGGCGTAGAGCGCATAGGGTTCGTGCCGAGAAAACACTATCGGGAAGGTCCAGTTCCAGCGCTCTTTCATCGTCTTGGCTGGCTGGCCCATGGCGATATAGGGATAGGGATGCACCTCAACAGTACGACCGCTGTCTCGATCGAATCGAGTGAGTGAATTGGTCCCGCCCACGAAGAACACCTCGGGCTTTTGGGGGTGCGATGCGACATAACCCATTTCACTGAGCCCCACGACGGTAACTTCAGGACTTTCACCTAGCGCACCGAGCGACTGCGGCTTTCTACTGGGTACGCAGTACGTCAGATTATCCTGCTGGGAACCGCAGATCTGGTAGGGCACATCATTGGTGGTCGTCACCCGGTACATTTGCGCGGTCGAGTAGTCCTGCACCGTCCAGAAGGCGCCATCGTTCGTTGTCATACTGCCACCGCCGTCGTCGCCGACAACCATGCGCGCGGGGTTCTTCGGGTCGATCCAGAGATCGTGGATGTCAACGTGTCGGGTCGGTATGTCTTTGAAGGATTCGCCGCCGTCGGTAGAGCGCTCCAGCTTGAAGCTCAAGATATACACCTTGTCCTCATCCACCGGGTCGGCGTGAACGCGCATGAAGTAGAAGGAACGCTGCCAGAGCTTTTTCGCACCATTGATGTATGCCCAGGTCTGGCCGCCGTCATCGGAGCGGTAGAGTCCCCCCGCTTTCGCTTCAATATTGGCGTAGATGCGATCCGGGTTTGGCGCAGAAATGGACACTGTCATCTTTCCCAGTGGCCCTTCAGGAAGGCCGGGGCGATCCGTAATCTCGGTCCAGCTGTCGCCACCATCCAGCGATTCGTAAATGCCTGACTCTGGGCCGCCGCTGGAAAGCTGCCACGGCCGTCGATAAACCTGCCAAAGCGTCGCTATCAGCCTGTTCGGATCACTGGGATCCATCGCCAGATCAATGCCACCCGCTTTATCAGACCGGAACAGTATCTTCTCCCAAGTGGCACCTCCGTCGCGCGTACGGAAGATGCCACGCTCGGCGCTTGGGACGAAGGGGCTACCCAGCACTGCCGCGTAGACTGTATCGGGGTCCTGTGGGTGTATTCGCAGTGCGGAAATGGTCTGCGATTCCTTCAAGCCTGCATGCTGCCAGGTTTTTCCCGCATCTGCGGAACGGTAAACGCCATCCCCCTGAAGCACATTGGCGCGGAGCTGGCTTTCCCCCATGCCGATGTAGACGATATCTGGATCACTTGGCGCTACTTCGACCGCGCCGATCGATGACGTGGCGATTTGCCCATCGGTGACCGGAGTCCAGGTTTCCCCGCCGTCGACGGTCTTCCACAGGCCACCTCCGGTGGCCCCGAAATACGCCTCCTGCGGCCGGGCACTACTCCCCGCCACCGCAATGGACCGACCCCCAATTTCCGGGCCAACATTCCGCCAGGTCAGCTGTTCCTCGATGGCGGCCATTAGGGCGGTACCCGTATCGGCCGCTGCCCCTGAAATACTGGTCGCAGCCAGCAATATAATCGCGTAAGCCGCCAGTGTGGCGCTAAGCGGGCGCAGCCAGCCAACCGGCCGGCTACAAAAAGGAAGAAGCTCCTTCGGTTTCATGGTCACTCCAACCAGGCTGCGAAGTTTCAGGCCAAAAACTAAGACCCAAGGCACTACATAGGGAAGACTATTCTTGATTTAACGTCAAGATATATTGCTGCGCTTACCCTAGCCGCTGATGGGCAACACGCTAGCATATCGAAACCAGGCAAATTGGTCGGGATCTTGCCGGATTGATTGAATACCTGAGGGCAAAAAACTAGATATTATGGCTACTGCTTCTGCTTGGTTGCTGCCAGCTACGCCTTGGAGGCACTTCGTGCGCCGGTATAGCGCTTGGGCTCAGAGGCACCAGATTTACGAATGGCGCTTGGGGGGCAGCAGCGTTATGGATATCAATCAACGTAACTTGCAGCGCTCCAGAATCGGACGCATCCAAGGCTTGTTCTGCGCGATTTCTTCAGCAGTCAGGCCGGTCAACTCGTAAGGCAGAACTAGCCAGTCCTCAGTTTCATGCAGATAGAAATCCGGCGCTCGGCTGGTGCGGTTACGGCCTGGCTTGTACCAGGGCACCGCAATACGCACATCCTCTGGCATGTTGCGCTTGGCCTTAAACTGCAGGCGATTGATCACAGCCTCAATATTGCGGCCGCTTGAGTAAACGTCGTCGACCAGCAGCAGCGCGTCCTCCCGGTTTAGATTCTCGAACAGATACTGCAGGCCATGTACGCGTATGCCTTCCGGGCTATCGATACGTTCGAGGTAGTCGTCCATGCCACGGTAGGAGGTACGAATGGCGATATGATCGGTTTCAACGCCAAGATACTGCAGGCACTCCTGCACATAGATGCCTACCGTGGACCCGCCGCGCCAGACGCCCGCAATAAAATCGGGGCGAAAGCCGCTCTCGTAGATCATGACAGCGAGGCGGAAGGAATCGTTGATGAGATCCTCTTCTTCGACAAATTGCTTGCTGATCATTGGCTCAAACCTTTAACCCTGCGCTACGCTTCGATTACTATACTACGCCAATGACAAGCAAGACCTACCTTTCCGCGCAGCAGCTCCTTGAGGATTCCTTCAGGCTCGGCGCCGATATCATCGCCAGCGGCTTTCGCCCCACGATGATGATCGCTATCTGGCGCGGCGGCACCCCGATGGGCATTGCCGTGCAGGAGTTACTAGCGCACGCCGGTATTGAGACGGACCATATCGCCATCCGGACCTCAAGTTATGCAGCAGACATCGACGGGCGCTCATCCGAGATTCGCATCCACGGGATGAATTACCTGATCAAGCACGTTCGACACGAAGACAGACTGCTGATCGTGGACGATGTCTTTGATACCGGCCACACCATCAACGCAGTCATCAATCACCTTCAGGACAAGGCTCGACTGAATACGCCAGGCGATATCCGCGTCGCCGTGCCCTACTACAAGCCTTCGCGCAACCAGACCGATCGTGAACCCGACTATTACCTATACGAGACCGAGGACTGGCTTAAGTACCCGCATTCGCTGGAAGGCCTGACCACAGCGGAAATTAAAATGCACCGGCCTGCCCTCTTTAAAATCCTGCAGAACCACCTCGACAACACCTGAAAGTCGGCCTCGCCCGACTAGCCCGATGCCCTTGGCAATTATTCGGTAGGCGCTTCACAAACCTTTAAATGTATTTTATTATTATAAAATACTTTACGGGCGAATCGTACTGTCGCCCTAGAACCTGTATCGCACAAATAGGTCGGAGCCACGCTTGACTCGGTGGTTTACAGCTACCGTTTATAAGAAGCGCAATCTCCATGGCTGCGACAACCCATAGTTAAAACCGCCACATCAGGCCCAGAGGAGATTTTATGTATCGTCCAGGCTTTTACGACTGCCAGGATTTGAATGTCGTGCGCCAGATCATGGAGCATAACCCGTTCGCAACACTGGTCAGCAACGGCGAAAGCCTGCTGGCCACACACCTGCCCCTGTTGGCCGTGAAAAATGACGACGCCGACCTGACCCTGGTCGGCCATCTCGCTCGACAAAATCCCCAGGCCCAAACTCTACAAGGCGACAGCGAGGTGCTCTGTATTTTCAGCGGAGCCGACGCCTACATATCTCCCCGCTGGTACAAAGATGAGGAGGACGTTCCCACCTGGAACTACAGCGCGGTGCATGCTTATGGTAGGCCAAGCATCCTTGAGTCTCACTCGGCTACTCGAGGGGTGCTGAGTTCTACTGTAGACCACTTCGAATCAGACTTTGATCACGCTTGGTCACTGGACGCCTTGCACGAAGGTTTTTTAGATCAACTGCAGTCTGACGTGATCGCCTTCACCATTAGCATCTCTCGCCTGGAGTGTGCGACCAAGCTCGGGCAGGATAAATCGACAGACGACCGACGCAGGGTCAGTGAGGGCCTTACCGCCCAACCATCATCTAAAGCGAATGAAGTCGCCGCCGACATGCTTGACCTGCTCGGCGAAACGCCCAATCCACGCCGTTAGTATCGCTACGGAGCTTACTCAATAGGCGACTGAGTAGGTCAATTTCACAGTCATGCCCTGTCCGGTGGTAAAGTTTTCGTCACTTGCTGAGCGGTAAGCATCTGGGGTGAAGTAGTATTCATCGAGCAGGTTGTTAAACGCCAACGTTGCACGACCCGGACCAAGATCGGCAGAGACGAAGACGTCCACCAGGGTGAAGGACTCGATATCTGCTCGGCCGAATACTGGCTCATTGTCGAAGCGCTGCTGCCGTGCGGAATGGGTAATCTGCCCCCTGACTTGCCAGTGCTGCGCAAATTTCTGGTCGAAGTAGGCGACAAATTTCGCTGGCGCTATACGCGTTGTATCCAGATCTTCCACGGTGCCATCTTCTAACTCTTTTTCGCCATCTACCCACGCAAAGCTTGCACCAAGGTTAAGGTTGTCCGTCGCCGCGAAGTCCAGAGTCGCTTCCAGACCCCATACTTCCTCAGGCGCACGATCGAGTTCCAGCGTCTGCAGGTTGAACGATGATCCAAGATTCGATTCGCTGAAGTAGGCCGCAAGTGCGACATCAAGTACATCGTTCTGATAGCGAACGCCCACCTCGTAGCTATCCGTTGTCTGTGCTTCAAAATCAAAGGCCTCAATGCTGGTTTCCGTAGTTGCACGCAATGCCCGACCAAAATCATTAACGGCGAAACCCTGAGAAAAACCAGCATAGAGATCGAGCGAGGAGAGCGAACCACTGTCAAAAGGGTGAAAGACGACCCCAAGGTTGAATAGTGGCTCTTCATACTTGAGCGAACCACCTTGTACGGTAGTACCGCCTGGCTGTGCGATTGAAATCGGTATCGTGGTGAAGGTGTCTGCCTTTATTTCGGCATCTTCGTAGCGAAAGCCACCCACCAGGTCCAACCAGTCAGCCATTGCTATCTGCACCTGTACGAAAGGCGCGATACTGGTCTGCTCTAGAACAGGCACAAGATCACGACCATCCGTGAGAGGCTGCGATGTTTCATCAATCAGGTAATCAATACCCCACAGGATGTTGCCTTCGCGGCCGCCCCAGGCCACTGGCGTATTGACGTCGAAGCGAATGCCATAGCGTTCAGCCTCGATGGTGCTCTGCCCACCATCGGGCGGAAAAATAGGCAGTTCAAAGTCTCCCAGCATGGCCGAGTCAATAAAGGGAAATACAGCCTCATAGTCTGAGTAAAACAACTGGGCCGTGACTGCGCTGGATGCTAAGTCGTCGTTCTGATAGGTCACGTAAACCAGGGAGTTTTCTGTCGACTGGTCCTCGCCCGGCGGCGTCTCCTTGATCGCCGGGCTAGGCTCTGAGGGAAACTCACCGAATCCATTAACATAGCTGTGATCGGCTGTAATATTGTAAGTATTCCCAGAAAACAGCAGGCGAGACTCATCGCTGAGATCGTAAGACACTTTCGCAAACAGGTTATAGGCCTCTGACTCCGCAATGCCGCCCTGCCCCTGAGGATCAGGGGGAATGCGATCTCCCTCAGCATCAAAGAATGAGTCAAAAGACTCGTAGAAGCCGGTGAACACGAAGCCCCACGGGCCCTCTTTGCCCATGGCCGCCTGGGACAGCGAATAGGTCAGGCTGTCACTGATATCCGAGGGTGCTGCCCCGACGCTCATATCGGTCTGGAACTCCCAGTCTCCCTCTCCGGGCAGACGTGTGGCGAAATTAATCAGACCGCCTGCGCCACCGAGGCCATAGATGGCGGTCGAACCACTTATGACCTCGACCTGGCCAATGGCCAGTGGGCTGATCAGGCGCAAATCACGACCACCATCTCGCAGCGGCACAGTCGTAGGTATGCCGTCAATGAAGACCGCGGGACGTCGCCCGCGCATCGTCTGGTTTGCATTAGAAAAGTTGCCCGAAGAGGAAACGCCATAGCCCGGCACTTCTCGAGCGAGTATCTCTCCAAGGTCAGTCGAAAACAGCGCCTGCTCGGCCAGGTCCGCGTTGGAAATCACCTGCACAGTACCGGGCACCGAGGAGAGGTCATCCGATATTCGCGAGGAGGTCCCGTAGACCATCACCTCTTCCATCGCCGGCTCCGCCGCATCGGGGGGCGCCACACTCTGGGCCTGCGCTGCATTACAAGCGGCGGTTAACGCAAGGTTCGCCCACATTACGCTCCGGTAGATTCGAGCCTTTGTCATCGGCTGCATTGTAGTGTCGGTCGACATTAGTTCACTCCAAAGTCTTTCTAGAGAGCATAAAGCAATAATGTACTTTGTCAATATAAAATACAATTATAGATTGAAAGGCCGCTAGTCACTGGCGAGGTACCACGCCCAGGGCCTGGCACTCTGGTAATCAGTCACCTGCTTGACCGACAGATAGTTTTGTAAGCCCCATGGACCAAGCTCTCTGCCAATACCACTTTGCTTGGTCCCTCCCCAGGGTGCCTCTGCGAATGTAGGCTGGGAGCAGTTCTGCCACACGATCCCCACGTCGAGGCTTCGCGCGACACGTTCCAAACGGTCTTTATCCTTGGAGAACACCGCGGCCGCCAGTCCGTAGTCCGAATCATTGGCATCGGCTAGTGCGTCAGCCTCCGAGTTGAAGCGACGCACGGCCAGAACCGGGCCGAAGACCTCTTCCCGCCATAGCTCCGAGCTTTTCGGCACGTCAACAAAGATTGTCGGCTGAAAAAAGTAGCCGACCTCCATGCCCTCTGGTTGGCCCCCGCCTGTCAGCAGGGCGATGCCGTCGGATCTGGCTCGGTCAACAAAACCTCTGACTCTCTGCAGCTGCTGCTCGGAGACAAGCGGTCCGAGCAGGGTACCTGGGGTTAATCCAGAGCCCAGTGGTATGCGCTCGGCCTCTTCCCGCAGGCGTTCAAGAATCTGGTCGGCAACACTCTCGTGAATCAACAGCCGAGACGTGGCGCTGCACACCTCCCCCTGGTTCCAAAAAATGCCGAACATCACCCACTCGACAACGGCTTCGATGTCAGCATCCTCGAACACAATGGCAGCCGACTTACCGCCAAGTTCCAGACCGATGTCCTTTAACGTGCCGGCCGCCGAATGCAGCACCGCCCGACCGCTGACAACGCTACCGGTGAAAGCAACCTTCGCGATGTCGGGATGCTCACTCAGCCTTTGTCCAGCCACAGCGCCCAGACCAGTCACGACATTCAGGACACCTCGCGGTAACCCCGCCTCAGCGGCGATGGCAGCCAGTTCGAGGGCGGTCATTGGCGTAAGCTCCGAGGGCTTCAGGACACAGGTACATCCGGCAGCCAGCGCCGGTGCAACTTTCCAGGCCGCCATCAGCATCGGGTAGTTCCAGGGGATGATGAGCGCGCAGGCCCCAACTGGCTCATAAAACACGCGCGAACCAAAGTCTGATGTCGGCAAGTCAATCGCCTCGCCCTGTTGATCATCAAGTTTCGCTGCAAGTTCGGCGTAGTAACGGAAGCAGCCTGCTGTGTCTTCGATATCCCAACGCGCCTCAGGCAAGGGTTTACCGTTGTCCCGCACCTCCAACTCCGCCAGCGTGTCGATGCGCGCGTCTATAAGATCTGCAATCGCGTGAAGTAATTGAGCTCTGTCACGCCCGGAGGTCTTGCGCCACGGTCCGCTGAAAGCACGAGTCGCTGCCTCTACGGCGACGTCGATATCAGCTGCCGTCCCGCAAGCCACCCGACTGAACTCCAGCCCCGTAGCCGGATCAATAACCGGCAGGGTTTCACCCCCCGCGATCCATTCCCCATCAATGAATAGCTTATCCAGCACCTCGCTCACGCCTCCTCAACCAGGACCTGGTGTCCATCACCGAGGTCGATCTCCTTCAGCCCACCATCAAACTTGTCGCGAGCCAGTTCTGCACATCGCCAACCCTGGGGCACCGATCGGGCCTGCGGCTGCCTTGGGCCCAATCGATAGGCGCCGTCCGTATCAATTCCCAACACCGGCGAAGCTCTCAGAAGCGCCTTGGTATAGGGGTGAGTGGCGTGTTTAAAAATGTCTTTTGTGCGTCCGCGCTCAACTATTCGGCCGTTGCGCATGACGGCCACGCGATCCGATATCTGTTCAACTACCGACAGATCGTGCGATATAAAAAGCAGGCTGAAGCCGCGATCTTCCTGAAGCTTCTGAATCAGCGCGAGAATCTGTGCCTGAACAGTGAGATCGAGAGCGGAGACAGGCTCATCGGCGACCACAAGCTCAGGTTCTACGACGAGGGCACGTGCAATACCTACCCGTTGGCGTTGGCCGCCAGACAGAGCGTGCGGGAAGCGCTCAACGTAGTCCGCCTGCAGACCACACGCGGCGAGGCTATCCAGCACAACCTGCTTTATCTGCGCTTGCGAAAGACCGCTACCGCGCAGCGGCTCAGCAACGATATCCCCGACACGCCACCGCGGATCGAGGGAGGAGTAGGGATCCTGGAACACCATTTGTATGGCCGACGCCAGACGACGGCGACCCATACCCGAATGGAGCATAGGTGCTCCATCAAAGAGAATTTCACCCTTGGACAGCGGCGCCAGGCCGACCACGCTACGCGCCAGCGTTGTTTTACCGGACCCCGATTCACCCACCAGCGAAAGCACCTCCCCACGGTGTAGCGTCAGGCTGGTTGGTGATAACGCCGGAAAGCTGTCACGCCGAGACCAGGGCCACGCGCGACTGCCTGGATAAACAACTGAAACCTCTTTCAGTTGAAGGCACGGATCGCCCTTATCGGATACTGGGGACGCAGACTCAACTGCCCGCTCGCCAGGTAACGCGCTCAAGAGTCTACGCGTATATTCATGTTGCGGGCGGACAAGGCAATCAGCTACCTGCCCTGATTCCACCAACTCGCCGCGCTCCATCACGAATACGGAGTCCGCATAGTCGACAACGACTCCAAGATCGTGGGTGATCAGCAACATAGCTGCCTCAATTTCCCTGACCAGGCCGAGCATCAGCGCCATGACCTCTCGTTGAGCTTGCGCATCAATAGCGGTGGTGGGCTCATCGGCGATCAGCAGCCTCGGTTTGAGCATCAGCATGGCGGCGATCATGATCCTCTGACGCATACCACCAGAGAATTCATGAGGATACTGCCCCATTCGCGTCGTGGGACGGTCGATGCCAACCCGATCCAGCATTCGCATGGCCTCACTGCGCGCGGCGTCATTGCTTGAGCCCGAGTGCATCACCAGCGCTTCAGTCATCTGGCGACCTATCTTTAGCGCAGGGTTGAGCGCGGTTAGCGGCTCCTGAAGAATTAAGCCAACCTCAGCACCCCGCAGGGCACGCTGCTCAGTTGCGTCAAGTCGAAAGATGTCCCTGCCAAGTAGGTGTGCACTGCCGGACAAAACACGTGCTCCCTGGGGCAATAGTCCCAGCAACGACTTGGCCAGCAGCGTCTTGCCGGAGCCAGACTCCCCAACTAGCGCGGCCACCGAACCGGGACGTATCTCCAACGACGCACGTCGCACAGTCGCTTCGGAAAGTGTTGATGTGCCAAAGCCAATGTAGGTGTCACATAACTTGAGCAGCGGCTCATCAGGTGAAGAAAATATGGAGCGTGCCGCCCGCTGCGTGCTCATGCGTTTTGACCTTCTACGAGCTGCCGCAAGCGGGGGTCTACCAAGTCGCGAAGGCCATCGCCCAGCAAATTGACGCCAACAACGGCGAGGGTGATCACAACCCCGGGGTACAAGCTCAACCAGGGAGCGACGGCGAGGTACTGTCTGCTGTCCGCAAGCAGAGCGCCCCAGGTCGCCTGTGGTGCTGGCACACCCAGGCCCAGGAAACTCAGGGCGCTCTCAACAAGCAGCACGTTGGCAAACATGGAAGTGGCCAGAATAGACAGTGGACTGACGCAGTTTGGGAGCAGGTGGCGCCAAAGTACCGCCGACTTCGAACTACCACTCAGCCTGGCGGCCTCGATGAACTGCTGTTCGCGCAGCGAGAATACCGACGAGCGAGTGACCCGGATAACCATGGGGGTGAAGGCTATGGACAAGGCGAGAATAACAGCCGCGATTGACGGGCCGCTGATCGAAAGAAACAACAGCACTAACAGTAGGCTGGGAAAGGCCATAAAGGATTCGGCAACGACCATCACGAGCCGGTCGAAACTGCCACCAAGATAACCCGCGATTGCCCCAATCAGCACGCCAGCGGTAAAGGCTGCGAGCACGGTCAACGCACTGACCATCAAGCTAACACCACTAGCTGCCAGTATCCTGCTCAGAAGGTCACGCCCATACTGATCGGTCCCCATCCAGTGGTCCACACTCGGGGGGCGGAGACGACCGTCAAGCGCCATTGCCAGCGGGTCATAGGGCATGTAGACGACGGACAGAAGGGCCACAAGCAGCCAGAGCAGGCAAAGCCCGGCACCAACAACCATGTTAATGTCGCGCATGATCAATACTCCACCCGGGGATCGAGCAGAGGATGGAGCAGGTCCACGGCGAGGTTCACCATGATGTACACAAAGCCGACGAGCAAAACAGAGCCCTGTATAACCGGGTAGTCTCGCGCATAGATGCTGTCGACCAGCAATCTGCCAATGCCGGGTATGGTGAAGATGGTCTCGATGACAGCTGCACCGCCAAGCAGCGCGCCAAAAATCATACCGGCTACGGTTAGCGTTGGTGCCAGTGCGTTAGGCAGGGCGTGGCGCCCAAGCACAGCCTGCTCAGACAAGCCTTTGGCACGCGCAAAGAGTATGTAATCTGATGCAAGCACATCGAGAGAAGTCGATCTCATCATGCGGGCTAACTGCCCTATCACTGTCAGGCACAGCGCCAGAACCGGCATCACGGCAAACTTGAGTGCCAGCAGCAGGTCTTCGCTAGGGCTGACGTAACCCACGGTGGGGAGCCACCTTAAGGTAACGCCGAAGAGCAGGATCAGCAGGAGCGCTACCCAAAAGCTCGGCACAGAAAGCAACAAGATACTCGCCATCATGACCCCACGGTCCAGTGCGCGGTTATGACGAGCGGCAGCAAGCAGGCCCAGGGGAACAGCAAGCAGTAGCGCCACGAGACAGGCGATCGTTACAATTCGGGCGGTAACAGCAAATCGTGTTCCGATGAGTTCGGCAACGGGCAGCCCAGTACTGATGGAGACGCCCATATCCAGGCCCACCATCTGGCGCAGCCACAGTGCATACTGCACGATCAAGGGTTTGTTTAAACCCAGGCGCTCTCGTGTGGCCTCCAGAAGCACGGGGTCTTGCGCATCGCTGACAATCAGCAGCGCAGGATCACCCGGCAGCAATCGCACCACCATGAATACCAGGGTTGAGGCGATTAACAGGGTAGGAACTGTCAGGAGCACCCGTCGCAGCACATATTGCCAGTACATTATCGCGCGCTCGTCCTGGTCTCGGCGTCAATAGCCACGCCCCAGAGTCTGGGCTTATTGAATGTGGTGGTCTGATAGCCGCTGACAGAGTCGACATGGGCATCGATAGCCATGGCGTTGAAGAGGTTCAGTAGCGGCGCCTGGTCAATCATCCGGTCATGCAGCTCGCAGAGCTGGTCAACCATGCGTTCATCATCACTACCGCGTTCGATGTCCGCCAAATACGCCAGGCTGATTGGATCTTCCCACTGCATCATAGGGTTGTCAGATTTACTACCCAAAATCACCGAATAGCTCAGCAAGGGGTGCGTTCGCCCCGTATAGCCGAAACTCATGAGCTCAAAATCACCGCGCGCGTAGTAGTCGAGCTGCGTCGTCCACTCGACGATTTCCAGCTGCGTCGAGATCCCCGCCTCCTTGAGCATGTGTTGAATAATGATCGCGTTCTCGAACATCGCAGGAAAACGCTTATTCGCCATCAGAGTCAGGGGCTGACCTGCGTAGGCAGAACGTGACAGCCATTGCCGCGCAAGTTCTGGGTCGTAAACGTGCCCTGCCTTCATGCAGGAGCGATGAAAACTTGAGGTCGGTTGAATGATGGCCGGATTCGCCTCGCTACCCTGACCTGCAGTGATTTCGGCCAGCGTATCGGCATCTACGGCGTGGGCTATTGCGCGCCTTAGGGCAATATCGTCCAGGACAGTGCCTTCCGTCTGCATCAGCAAGACGTTCCAGTCGAGGCTGACTCCACGGTGAATCCTGATGTCGCTGGCGTACTTGAGGTCAAAAAGGTCGGCGGGCTGCAGCTTGGTTACCAAGTCCAGTTGTCCCGACAATAAGCCGGCCCTGGCCGCGGCCGGCTCCGGTACTACCACCCAACGTACCGTCTGGACCTGTGGAGAGCGATTTCCTGCAAGCCCGTCACGCGGCGATTGAACGGGCGCATACTCGGGGTTTCGAGACATCTCAACAAACTCGCCAGCGCGCCATTCATCGAGCTTGAACGGACCTGTGCCGATGGGAGTGACCCACTCGCCATCCGCGTCGAGCGAGTCCGGGTGCACGATACCCATATTGCACTGCAGGTTGGCAAGCTTGTGGAGGAAGCTGCTATCGGGCTCCTCAAGTGTAAAGCGAATACTGTCTTCAGCCGTCACCTCGACGGCAGCAAGCCGCAAGCCGCGGCTACCATCAAACAGGCTGCGGCAGATCCAACCCGTCTCAGGGTCGAGGTAGCGCTGAATGTTCCACGCCACGATATCAGCCGTGAGTGGGGCCTCATTGTGGAACAGTACTCCTCTTCTAAGACCGACGTCGTAACGCCGCCCGTCATCTGACATCTGCCAGCCAGATGACAGCAGTGGCGCGACTTCCAGGTTCTCGGTATAGCTGAACAGTGGTTCAATAATGTGCATCAGCACGTCATCGGTGTTCGAGTCCCTCAGCACGCCTGGTTCAGTCGTGCGTATGTCAGCAGACAGCGCGACGCGCAGAGTACTTTCGCGCGGAGCCTCTTCAGCGCAAGCTGCCAGCAGAAAGGTTCCGCATAAGGCGATTCTGTGCACGAGTAAACGCCAGAGCATAGCTTTATCAGTCTCAGGCAACATCCTGACCGGGTTCCAACGAACCCAGATCAAAGGCCTGAAACTTAGCGCCTGCGTAAGGCGTTTTCGCCACCAGCAGACGACCGGCAGTGACATCCATGACGACCGTCGCCAGGGTCGCTGATTGATCACCCCCCGGACCCTCTACCGGGGCACGGCAAATGGCGTAGGGAGCGCCGTAACGATCGGCAAAGGCTTCAATGAAATCGGACTCTCCCAAATCACCATGGCGGCCCTCCAGCAAACGTCTGACCCTGGCGTCACGATAAAGCGAGTCCGGGGTAACATGCAGGGCATGGTCGTCGTAGGCAACCTGTGCAGCAGGGCTCAGGAAGTGATTGGAGTGAACCAGCAAATCACGCTCCGCTCTGAGCCAGAACAAGCGCTCCGGCGTCGCTTCAAAGTCAACGGCTTCGCCCTGGCCGTCGCTGATCATCACATTGATCGAAAAAGACCGTTCGCTGCAGATAACTGCATGCATAGCATCGTGCATGTTATTCGACATCAGCACCTTGCGGCGGATAAAGGGCGCTGGTATACCCATTCGCCCCTGCTCTGAGGCCGTTTTCAGAAAATTGCCCGTCACAGCAATTCCCGCATCGTTCAGACCACAGCGAGCGAGGGTGCCTGCTTCGACAAGCGTAAGCACCGTTGGCCCATCATCCGGTTCGATGCGCAGTACGATCGTGATATCCGCACTTTCACTGCGCCAATCCCAATTCTGCCCATGCAGCGTATGTCCGTTCGCTGTGGCTCCCGGCAAAGCGATGGCGCCGGTACAGCCCTCGCCTGAAAGGTCGGTCGCTGCAGCGGCGGACGTCGATCCGGCGCCGTAAAGTAGCTCGGTACGCGCGTTCAGCGCGACCACTTCACCAAGGTGTCGGCCAGCGCCCTCCGCTATTGCGCAGAGCTCCAGATACATATCCCTATCGAAATCGCGAATCGTGGCGGCAAAATTGACACCGATCTGCACAATGTCGCCCCAGGCAAAGCCGCGTTCGGCAAAGCTCTGTGCATAGCCATCAATGGCTTGTTCAATGAGCCAGCTGGCCTGGGAGCCATAGCTAAAACCTCGCTCCTCGGCCGATCCGCGAATACAGATAAATGGAAACACTCAACTACCCTCCCCTGGTTCCTCGCGAAGGGCATCTTCCACCCCGATGACTGATTCAAAAAACCTCTGCACCGACGGCAGCACAGCCCAGCCGTTGTGGTCTACGCCCTTGACGAGATCGAATTGGACAGCAATACCTGAGCTTTCAAAACTTTGCTGCAAACTCCGCAACCGCTCAATTCGCGTCTCACCGGCGTCATTTGCGCCGGGCATCCACCAGTCTGACCCCTCCGGGATGGTGATCTCCCAAGTCTGGGTGTCGGCAGAGCCCACCACCATCTGAACTGGCACGCGACGCATTGCAGTGACGTCAATCGCATGACCAAACTTCGCCTCTATATCGGCGACGCCCGTCCACCAAGGCAGGGAATCATCCAACAGGGTGACGACCCCAGGGGCACCAATCGAGACGCCAAGCAAGCGCTCCGGGTGCAGGTAGAAAAAACGGTGAGCAAAATGACCGCCGCCTGAGAAGCCGTGGAGCAGGAAACGTTCGTCGCGCAGACGGTACTTCGAAGCCACTTCTGCCACCATGTCCAGCAGTAAGCGATCAAAGCGTATGCCACCGGCTTCAATGAGCTTATAGTTATCAAGATCATTAGTGCCGACTAAATTACACGGAAACAGGGGCGCAAGTACCAGGCAGCGGTGAGTGTCGGCAAAGGCGATCGCACTGTCGCGATACCCTGCTGCACCACGCTCGGTTCCGTGCATCAGGACCAGCAGTTGCAGCCCCTCGACGCCCTGCTCTTCGTAGTCCTCGGGCACGTACAGACAGTAGCTAGCTCGCGGCTCCGTCTGCAGCGCAAAGAAGGGTGTTGCTCCCCAGTCATAGTAGCTGAGATTCTGGCCGTGTCCCTGTCGACTCATGTTCACTTCCATCGGAATTTTTGTATATTATAAATTCAAAATACAATATGTAAAGAGGGAGTTTTAACCCGTTGTGCTTGCTTGACACGCGCTTGGAGCGCTGTAAACCGCTTGCTACACTCTGCGGATGAACGCAAAAACCCCGCCCACTGAACTCCACATCCGCCTCGCACGGGAAATCGTAGCCTCCATCATTGATGCAGAAGCACCGATCGGCCAGCGCCTGAAGGAGAGCGAGCTGTCGGAAAAGCTTGGCGTCTCGCGCTCCCCTGTGCGTGCTGCGCTTTCGCTGCTGGCCGAGGGCGGTGTTGTTGAACAGCGTACCAACCGAGGATTCGTCACGGCCTTGCCGGCCGAGAAGCTGGCCGGGCACACCTTGGATCTAGGCGAAACCGGATCCGATGCACTGTATAACAATATTATTGCAGATAGGGTCAACAACAAGCTTGCAGATGTCGAGTCAGAGGCGGATCTGCTGCGCCGCTATGGTGTCACAAGGAGCCTGCTCAACCGCGTGCTGACGCGACTCTCCCAGGAAGGGGTTGTAGAGCGCAGTCCAGGTTATGGCTGGCGGTTTTCGCCCGCGTTGAGTTCAGAAGCCGCACATGATGAAAGCTATGCCTTTCGCTTATTGCTCGAGCCTGCTGGGCCGCTGCAGCCTACCTTTCAAGCGAACCCTGTGCGACTAAGTCAGGCGAAAGCCGCCCATGAGAAGCTACTGGCCAGCAAACGCCTGCGGCTGCCTGAAATAGAGCTCTTTCGAATGAACGCAGATTTTCACGAAATGTTGGCAGAGTTTTCAGGGAATCGCTTCATTTTGCAGGCAATACAACAGCAGAACAGGTTGCGCCAACTCTTGGAATACCGCGGCTTTCAAAGTATCGAGCGAGTCCATCAGTCCTGCCGTGAGCACCTGGAGATCATAGATGCCATTGAGCGGGGTGAGAACGAGTGGGCGGCCTCGCTCCTCAAGCGACACCTCCAGGTGGCCAGCGGGCTGAAGCTAGGTTTCGACGACTAGACCAAACCGCAGACCCACCCATCAGCCTTCTTTTACGCGTCTGACGGCTGCCCCCCACCACTGCCGCCATGATATGAGGCTAAGCGCAGGCCTTGACGCCGCGCCCCTGATAACACTATATTGTATTTTGTAATTTAGAAAAACATTTGGTGGATGCAGAGCATGAGCCTATCACTGAAACACGCAGCAGCCGGTTTAGCCGGGTTCCTGCTTACTCTGGCCATTATCTTCACTGACGAGTTGCGCGCCCTCGCTCACCTGCTTGACGAGCTGGCTTCGATTGAACCAGACAGGATCGATGAGACCTTCAGGACTCTGCACCTGAGAGAGGACACCGTTACCGTGAGGAACCAGGGGCAGGCCATCCCCCTGCCCACCCAACTGGCGCCATCCCCCTTCCCCGAAACCTATGTGTGGATGGATCAAATACGAAATTCAGAGGCCCTGATCCTGGGAACCCAGACCACTGGTATTGCCGTGATGCATCAAGGCAAATTGGTGTTTGAAAAATATGACCGAGGCTACGGCGCCGACACACCAGCCACCCAGATGTCCGTGGCCAAGGTCTACACCTCTTTCCTCGTCGGGGCACTGCTGGAAGACGGTAAGATCCAATCGCTGGAAGATCCGATAGAAGACTACCTGCCAGAACTCGTGGACACCGCATTTGAGGGCGTGTCTATACAAAATCTCCTGGACATGTCCTCTGGTGTCAGATGGGAAGAAGATCTAAGCAACCTCGATTCCGAGATGGTCAGGGCTATGATTGCCGAGGCGATCGGCGAGAAGGATGAATTCATACGCACGCTGGAGCGTATCGAGGAACCGGGCACCTATCATCGATACGCAAGCATTAACATGCACCCACTCAACGAGCTGGTCGCCGCAGCCAGTGGGATGTCGTTCCAAGCGTACATGGAAGAACGCCTGTGGACACCGATGGGGGCAGAGTTTCCCGCTAACGTTGCCGACGGCGGTATGACAGGCGGGTCCCTCCGGGACATGCTGCGCTTTGGGCAAGTGTATCTGGACGGGGGCAAAAATCTTCTGGGACAGCAGATTATTTCCCGGGAGTGGACCGACATCTCAACCGTGCCCGACCATCCGCGCCTCGAGCCCGGCGCCGATAATCCGCTTTCAAGCTCACATCACGGCTACAAACACCTGTGGTGGATTCCTATCGACTATTACAGAGACTTCGTGGCTCTAGGCGTGTTCGGCCAGTTCATCTACGTCAATCGTGAGTACGATGTCGTTATTGCAAAGACCTCTGCATACCAGAATGAGTTTGAGGATGGTGGTTGGAAGCTGCAGGAAACCGTCGCGCTGTTTAAGCAGACCGCTGCCGCGATGGGCGAGTCGATCGACTGATGAAGCAACCGCGGGCGCTAAGCCTAAACCGGGCAGCATCACTGCCTTCGCTCATCACCTGCCTCACGTTGGTGAGCGGGTGCCTTCTTGTCAGCACAACGACGTATGGCTCAGACCTTCCTGAAGGCTGCCCCGCCGTTATTGATGAGAGTGCTTTCGCTAGTCGCCGCGATTTACGCAATGCCATGGCAGAGGTGATCGCTTTCGGCGAGCTGAGATCCACCGGCAGTCTCGCGCACAAGAAGACTATTGACTGGATTGAGCGGGAACTCCGTTCGATACCGGGTTTGCGAGTAACGAGCGATGCCTATTCGATCGAGCGCTGGCAGCCGGTCACGCCCAGTGGCAAGAAACCAAATCTCGAGCACGCTGCCGACTTGCGGGCCGGTGGTGAGCGCATCCCAGTGGCAGGCGCCGTGCCCTACGCCAGGGGCACATCCGTCAAAGGAGAGCTTGTCTATCTGGCTCCGGACGAAGCGCTTACGGCAGACCATGCGGGCAAAGTCGTGCTGCGAGACTTCCCAGGTAAAGCAAACGACTTCATGCTCGCGCCGCCGCTCGCCCTTCTTGCCATGGTCAATAGCCAGCACATGACCAGCGACATGTATTGGCGCATGCTCAAGCGATATGAAAGGCCCTACCTGGCGGATAAACCCTTGCACTACGAGTTACTCGCAGCAGGGCGCCTCGGTGTAGCGGGCTTGCTCTTCGCCTTTGACGTGCCGCGCGAGCAAATAGCCGGATACTGGGATCCTCACGAAGGCATCCACTATCAACTCCCCGCAGCCTTCATCGGAGTGGACGAGGCGCAGCATCTGAAGTCCCTGGCGAGGTCGGGGACTCAGTCTGAACTGACAGTGCTTGCAGAGCGCGACAGGGCTGACACACGCAATATTCTTGGCATACTGCCGGGCCAGAGTCCGGAAGTGATTACGATGATCACCAACACGGACGGCAACACCTGGGTGCAGGACAACGGCACAGTGGGCGTGCTCTCGCTAGCACGTTACTTCGCTTCGCTACCGCTCCGCTGTCGGCCAAGAACGATGGAGTTTGCATTCAACTCAGGCCACCTGCATATGTCCCGTGAGGGGACGCTCCGCTACCTACAGCAGTTCTCACGCAGAAACGAAAACGAGATCGACCAGCCCAAGAGCGCGGCACTGGCCGTAGTTGTAGAGCATCTCGGCACGCGAGAGATCGTCGCAAGGCAACGAGACCTCGGACGCCCCGGTCGCGAACTACACTACAGCGGTAAAGCCGAGCCGCTGTCGTGGGCAGTTGCTGATCAGCACCGCCCTCTCTTAGCAGCATCCAAAGAGGCCGTCGAGCGCAGGCGTCTCGAGGCCACCGTCATTACTAATGGTGTCGGTCTGCCCGGGGATACAGTCCCCGAGAACTGCGTGATGGGCGGCATTGGCACCTATACGCACTCAGCAATGATCCCAACGCTTGCGGTCATCTCGGGCCCATGGTCGCTCTGGGCACCCTTTTTTGGCGAGGGGGCTGTGGACTTCGATCGGATGTGGCGACAGTTGCTGGCCATTGGAGATACAGTGCTAGCGCTAGCACCTGAATCGACGGAAACGCTAGCAGGTCCCTATCCCGCCTGGCGCGAAGAAGCAGGGAGACCGGGAAGCAAGCCCTGCTCACTCCCACCTTTCGAACAAGCCCAATTCGCCCACTCAGTTGAGGACTAATGCATGTTCGATTATTGGAACTACGACGGTCTCGGTCTGGCTCAGCTGGTCAAGGCGGGCCAGGTCAGTCCCCTGGAGATTCTCGATTCGGCCTTCGCTTTGATCGATGCCCTCAACCCCAGCCTGAACGCGATAGTCAGGCCAATGGAGGAAGAGGCCAGAAAGATGGCTACGGCGGGGCTTGAGCCGGGTCCATTCTGCGGCGTGCCTATGGTGCTTAAAGACGAGTATATATCATGCGCCGGCGTCCCCTGCGACCACGCCAGCGCTCTGGGTGCGGGCTTCGTTAGACAGCACGATAGCTGGCTGGTACAAGCCTATCGTAGTGCCGGTTGCCAGATTATCGGCAAAGCGAACCTGCCCGAGCTAGGGGCGAGCGTGACGTCTGAGTCACGTCATACCGGGCCTGCAAACAATCCGTGGAACCTCGCCCACAACACCGGGGGCTCAAGCGGTGGCTCAGCAGCGGCGGTCGCTTCAGGCATTGTTCCCTTTGCGTACAGTAACGATGGCGCAGGCTCAATTCGAATACCTGCATCATGCTGTGGCGTATTCGGCTTGAAACCAACTCGCGCGCGTGTATCGACCGCGCCAGATGGCGGCGAATACTGGAACGGTCTCGTAATTGAACACGCCATCACACGATCAGTGAGGGATAGTGCAGCGCTCTTGGACCTAACGGACACGCCGCAGGCTGGTGACTACTATGCAGCACCGGCAAAGCAGCGGCCATGGCTTGAAGAAACGCAGCGTCAACCGGGCCAACTGAGAATCGCCTTCTCCGCCAGGCCGCCCTTTGATTGCACCATAGATCCTCATTGCGTCGCTGCCATGGAAGATACCGCGAGGTTGTGCGAGTCACTCGGACACGACGTGTCTGAGGCCTCACCAGATTTCGACGGTGAGTCCATGCGCAGAAACATTGGCAATCTGCTCTGTGCACACCTGGCCTTTGGTATTTCTGACTTCGAGCGGCATTTCGGCCGAACAGCAGACTCCAGCAATGTAGAAGCTTCAACCCTGGAACTGGCGAGGCGCGGCAGCCAGTTAAGCGCGACTCAATTGCTTGAGATCCTGGAGAGCTTTACCGGTCTCGCGCGACAGGTTTCAGGCTTCTGGCAAGAATACGATGTGTTGCTGTCGCCGACGCTGGCTTCACCGCCCGTTCCGAATGGCTTTATCTACACGGACGACCCAGACGCTGAGCGCTACCTACAGCGATGGTTTGATTTCGTGCCATTCACACCCCTGGCAAATATCACCGGCAATCCCGCCATGACGGTGCCTCTATTCTGGAGCGATCAAAGCATGCCAATCGGAACCCACTTTACCGCGGGCTTCGGCGATGAGGCGACACTGTTCAGATTGGCCGCCCAGTTAGAGCAGGCCAGACCATGGAAAGGCCGGACGCCGCCAATCAGCGCGTGGTCGTCGTAGGTCTTTCGTTCCCATGTAGCAGGCTCTTCGATCAGCCTCCATCCAGAAAAAGGAGCGACTGCCGGGGCAAATATCAGCGTGCTACGACATGCCAAGCTACTGCAAATACCGCATCATGAAATCGAAACAGTTCTCGCCACTGGGGTCGGAATACGTAAAGAAATAGCCGTCGGCATAGGCCCTGTGCTCAAGCCCAACTTCCAGGGCTCGATCACGCAGTGCTTTGGCGTGCAGCGGGTCATGCAGGTTGTCCCAAGAAGGGAAGTCGTTGAAGTCGATGCTGGCGGGGCCGCCGTTGCCAACGCAGAAGGGCGCGTCGTTGGCATCCATCAGGGCGAGCATATCTACGTTTTCACGGTAGCTAAGATAGGGCTCGGCGAGGAGCTCGCTGTAGCTCGCTGCGCCGTAGAAACCGAAAATCTGCCCGCCAACCCAATCCTCGGGGTCGGTACTGTTAATCTGGCCTGTAGTGACAAACTCCGTCAATGCGGGCAGCAGGAAGATTTCCCAATCCAGGATGTCGTAGGTTGCCTGGGTTCCACCCGGTGCGGTCGCGAGCACTCGCGTTGACTGTTCTAGAACCGGATCCGCGTTACCCAACAGGGCGACATCGTCGTGATTCCCCAGCCAGAGAGAGGTGCCCGCCCCGGCTGAGCCACCGCTTAGCACAACGCGATTCGGGTCGATATTAAACTTACTCGAGTGGCAACGTAGATACTGCAGCGCCCGCGCCGAACTG
This sequence comes from Pseudomonadota bacterium, assembly GCA_038748065.1. Taxonomy (GTDB): domain Bacteria; phylum Pseudomonadota; class Gammaproteobacteria; order Pseudomonadales; family Halieaceae; genus JBCDJG01. The sequence goes on along the minus strand of JBCDJG010000002.1, from coordinate 67,170 downwards.
GTCAGGGAGTCGATGACGCTATCGTTTGCACCCAGGAAGGTATAGTTGATTGATGCAACGGCAATGCCATTGGACAACCAGCCATTGATCAGCTCGCCGTCGTTTTCGTAGTAGTTCGATTTGTCACCACCAACAAAGCCGCCACCGTGGATATAGATCAACAAGCTCGTGGGTGCAGAAGCACTCGGCAGGAATAAATCCAGTCGCTGCCGCACACCGGGACCGTAGACCAGATCGCCATAGAAGGTGTCGCCCGTCGGGTCCTGCAAGGCGAAAGGCGACGTATCCGGCGCATCGCCGAGCTCTAGCGCCTCGCAAGCCGCGCCACCCATTTTTCCGATAACGTCTTTGGGCACCGGCGCTGGCACAGGCGGCGGTGCATTTAAGCGGGTGAACGCATAATCAACAGCGGGTTCTGGGCTTGCCGTAATTGCCAGAGTACCGTGATCTGAACCCTGCATACTGAATTCAAAGTTGAAAGCGGGCAGGAAGCTGCCGTCGGTCACCTCGCCATTGCCATCAAGGCCGCCTCCCACTGTGAAGAGGTCGCCGGAAGCCGGCACTGCATTCCAGAATACCCATCTGATCACACCGTCGGCATCAACAGACAGGGTTTTCGTGGTAACTCCGGGTACGTCTTCGAGTTCAAAGACACCCGCGAAGCTCGACGTTGTATCGCTCTGCCTCACACCAGGAAGCTGGCCCAGGAGGGTAATCCCGTCGTTGCCGTCAAAGATACTGATCAGGAAAACGCCACTGCCCAGCGCCTCGATCTGAAAATCCAGCCCGAGCGTAGCGTCGGTGAAGGCGTCAAAATTGTCGACAAGCGTGCCCGAGTGTTCGCGGGTGGATACGCCCGTGGAGGGAGCTCCGCTGCCCGATGGCATCGCCGAGTAGCGCCAGGTGTAGTTGCCCGCGTTATCGGCGAAGAAGTAGCTGCTGCTGAAGCTGTCAAAGCCGCTTACCGGGCCACCGGGCGTATAGAGACCCAGGTAATAGGGGTTAGTAGCAAGAAAACTCATGGCTCCGAAGGAGTATCCCGCCGGGCTTCCGCCGATTGGCTGAATCTCAATGTAGAAATGGCCGTAGGACGGGACACCGAAAGCAATCTTGATATCAAAGCCGAGGAAATCCTCCCACAGCACTGTGTTATCGGGCTGCAACTGGCCCTCCAGGGTAAAAGGAAAGCCCTGCCCCACAAAATCCCAGAGCACATCTCCTGTAGGGCCAACCAGCAGACGGTTGGTTTCCGTCCCTTTGGCATCGTTCAGGGGAGTGTAGTCGCCTGTCATCGCATGGATGGTGCTGCCCTCGCGGCCGCCAAACCAGGTGAAGAGGCCATCAGGCGTAGTGATATCGATGATTATGGCATCATCGTTCTGTGAGAACAGATCGTACTGAATGTCTCCCACCGTGACGGAGGCTTTCCCTTCACTATCAAAGGTTCCGGTGACCACGATGGGCGTTCCCGGGGTCTCGGACAAAGACGAGAAATAGGTCCACACGAAATCGCCATTCTCAGCGACGGTAAAGGACTGCGTCTCAAGCTCGGGAGCAGACGGCGCGACGGTAAAACTTCCCGTGAGGGGAGAGGCTGGCGCCGCAAAAGCACCTTTGCCCCGGCTGAGCCACCATTTCAGGAACGCTTCCTGATCGCTCTCGAGGCTGGCAGAGGCCACCTGCGTTGGCGCATCCGAATTGCTTCCTATGGAGTCTGCGCCCCAAGTCGAGACGGCCAGCGCCATCCCGATCCACATCAGCGTGGCTTTAAGCAGGGCTTTTTTCATGGTCAGTTTTTCTTCTTTTGGTTTTTCTTTTTCTCTTTCGTTTGCTTCTTTTTCTTCTTTCTCTCTTCCTTTTTCTTCTTCTTTGACACCCCGGTCAACCGAGGCGTCCCTGAGTGGTAGCCTGATTCAAGTTTAATTTACAACAATCGAGAATCAAGGCGTTCCTTGTGCACCCCGTCACGACTTTATATACCGCCGCAGCACTTCAGGCCCTCAACCCACAACCCTTGAGAATAATATGCGTCACCGTTCGCGCCACCTTGTCGTAATCACGCTTGGCTAAAGCATCCTTGCCCGTTACGAGTCGCACCTGCTCGTCAAAATCGGCGTAGTGCTGAGTCGTGCTCCAGATCATGAAAATCAGGTAGTAGGGATCAACGGCATCCATCTTTCCCTGCCGAATCCATGAGCGAATCACCCTGGTCTTACCACTCAGCCAATCCCGCGTGCTACTGCCCAGGTAATCGCCCAGAAGTGGCGCACCCCGCAGCACTTCGCTGGCGAAAATTTTCGAGGCCTCGGGATTCGTGCGAGAAAACTCCAGCTTGGCGCGGATGTAGGTTTCCAGCGCCTCCGCAGGATCATCATCGGCCGTAATCGGCGGAAAGGAAGCGTTCCAGCGGTCCACGACTTCCGTCAGCAGCGTGCTGTAAAGCTCCTCTTTAGAACTGAAGTAGTAATGCACATTGCTGCGCGGCACACCCGCCGCTTCGGCAATACGCCCAATGGCGGCGCCACTGAAGCCGCGCTCCCCAAACTCTCGTTCCGCGGCAGCGAGAATGGCAGCTTCGTTATCGCGGCGAATACGACCCACTCGGTAGGAAGCACGCGCCGTCATGCGCCCGGCGCCCCGGCATCGACCCAGGCGCCAACTAAAGCCCGCTCTTCATCCGTCATACCGGTCTTGTTGAGGAAGGGCATATCGTGGGAGTCGACTGACCGCGCCTTGATACGCTGCGCCCACTGCTGCATATCTGCAAGGCTCTCGATAATCACCCCGCCCGGTGCCACCTGGAATACGTCATCGGTAGGTGATTCCGCATGGCAGCTCGCACAGTGTGTTGTGAGAATCGTCTGAACCTCTACAACGTTTACTGCCACGGGTTGTGCAGACTCCGGTGTCGACACGGGCCGCGGCATGATGACCCAGGCCAGCACGCCCGCGGCAACGCTTGACGCCACAAGAATTGAGGGGCGCTTTATCCCCCGGTGAGCGAGGTTAAAGTAGTGCCGCGCAAACGCGGTGATCGCAATAATAGCCAGCAGTACCAGCCAGTTATGGCTGTGGGCATAGGTCATCGGATAGTGGTTGCTGATCATAATGAACAGCAATGGCAGCGTCAGGTAGTTGTTGTGGGTGGAGCGTAACTTGGCCTTGGCGCCCCAGGCCGGGTCCGGTGCCGTGCCAGAATCGATCGCCGCCACCAGCGCTTTCTGCGAGGGAATAATGACCCGGAATACGTTCCCCGCCATTATGGTGCCGATCACGGCTCCCATGTGAATGAAAGCACCGCGGCCGCTGAACAGGTGGGTAAAGCCGTAGGCGAAGATCACTGCAAAGATCAGTAACCCTGCGCCAACTGCATAGCCATTACTGGAGAGTGGCGAGGCGCAAAGCACTTCGTAGAGAACCCAGCCAAGCACCAGGGCACCAACACCGATGCTGATAGCCTGCCACTTCGACAGCTCAGCGACGCGCGGGTCGATCAGATAGGCTTCGGCGCCAATGTAATACATGAGTATCATCAACACCATTCCGGTTAGCCACGTGGTGTAGGCCTCCCACTTGAACCAGTGCAGGGTCTCTGGCATTTTTTCTGGCGCATGCTGGTACTTGCCGACCTCATAGATACCGCCGCCGTGTATCGCCCAGAGGTCGCCCTTGATGCCCTTGTCTTTCTTCCAGACAGGCGGTTCCTCGAGGTGGTTGTCCAACCACACAAAGTAAAAGGAGGCGCCGATCCAGGCGACCCCCGTAATCACATGCAACCAGCGAAAAATCAGCTGTAGCCAATCAAGTACGTATGCATCCATACCGCTTACACCCCTACCTCACTCCCTGCCTCGTTCATGTACGCAGCGCCCGGCCGCGTAGGTCGCACGCACCGCGCGATCATCTCCAAGTGTGACCAACACGAAGAGCTCCTCCAACAGACTCTTGCAGTGCGCCATACGAAACGCCAGAAAATCAGTCGCGGCCCTATCCAGCACCACAAAATCCGCCTCCTTGCCGGGCAGGAAGTTGCCGATCACTTTATCGCAATCGAGACTGCGGGCACCGCCCAGCGTCGCCAGGTAGAACGCTTTAAAGGGCGTCAGCCTATAGTCATTGAGCTGCTGAATTTTGTAAGCATCCGCCAGGTTCTGCAGCGTCGAAAAGGTATTGCCACCACCCACATCTGTGCCCATGCCCACGCAAACACCTTCTTGCACTGCACGTTCCAGCTTAAACAATCCACTGCCAAGAAAGAGGTTGGAGGCCGCGCAAAAGGCGATTCTGGAATTCGTCTCAGCCAGTCTCTGCCACTCCGCATCCTGCAGGTGAATGCAGTGCGCAAAAACGCTACGCGGACCGAGCAGCCCAACGCGATCGTAAGTATCCAGGTAGTTCTGCGCTTCGGGAAAGAGCTCCGCCACCCAGGCGACTTCATCCGTATTCTCTGCAATATGCGTCTGCATATAAACGTCGGGGTACTCTTCCAGCAGTTTACCCGCGAGCGCCAGCTGCTCGGGCGATGAACTGGGGGCAAAACGCGGCGTTACCGCATAGGCGAGGCGCCCTCGCTTGTGCCAACGCTCAATGAGCGCCTTGCTGTCGTCGTAACTGCTCTGCGCTGTATCAAGAATGTAATCAGGCGAGTTACGATCCATCATTGGCTTGCCGGCAATCATGCGCAAATCGCGCTTCTCACAGGCTTCGAAGAAGGCGTCCACAGATTGCGGGTGTACGGTGCCATAGACCATCGCCGTTGTAGTGCCGTTGGCCAGCAGCGTGTCTAGAAAGCGCTCAGCGATCGCAGACGCGTATTCAAAGTCGCTGAACTGCGACTCCGTGGGAAAAGTGTAGGTCTCCAGCCACTGCAGCAACTTCTCGCCGTAGGCGGCGATCATCTCTGTTTGCGGGTAGTGAATATGGTTGTCAACAAAGCCCGGCAGGATCAGCTGGCCACTGTAGTCTACGGGGCTTAGTCCTGTAGGCAGTTGAGCGTGAAGCTCCTCGTAACTGCCGGCGGCCACCACCTGCCCGTGCTCTACCAGCAGTAAGCCGTCCTCAAAATACGCGTAGCTTTCAGCCTCAACACACTGATCAGGATCTTCCAGAAAATGCAGGACGGAGCCGCGATACGCTTCCATCACAGGCCTTCAATGCGCAGTTGAGTAGCAGCAGGGAGGCTGATCTCATCGCAGTTGTCACCGGGGCCATTACGGTCCACCACCAGGAAATCTGACGCGGCTCCCAGGGAAAGACAGTAGTGATGCCAGGTGCCGCGATGATAGTTCACGCCTTGCCACGGGGCTGCGAGGAAAGCGCGAAGCCCGGTGGGGTCGAATTCGCCCGGGGGCGCCACGACCACGGCGTAGTGATTGCCCGACAGAGGCATAAAAGCCTGGCTTCCAAGCGGATGGCGCTCGATGACTTCCAGAAAAAACCCGTCCGCCACCGGCTGACTGCGGAAAATACTTAAAATCGCCTCGCCGTCACCCACCTCAGCATGGGCGAGAGCGTGGTAGCGGACGGTGCGGCCGTAGTTGATATCAAACTGCTGTTCGGCAGCGCCAACCTCGATCACATCACCAAACGGCGCAAAAGCGTCTCGGCTAAGAGGCTCTGTTGTCAGCTCCATGGGCGCTCAGCTACCGCGGTAGGTCGAATAGCCGAAGGGCGCAAGCAGCAGGGGAATGTGGTAATGCTCGCCGCTGCCATCGATGTTGAAAACGACATCCGCCCAGGGATAAAACACCGCTTGCCCGAGGCCCTCAAAGTAGGCAGCCGTCTCGAAGTGCATGCGGTAGGTACCTGCTGCCAGTACGACGTCCTGCGGGCACAGATTCGGCAGCCGGCCATCGTCATTCGTTACGCCGCTGCCAATCGCCTGCCAGCTCTCACCCGTTTGCCTGTAAAGCGTAATGCCTACACCTGCCGCCGGGCAGCCCTGCGCGGTATCGAGGATGTGTGTAGTGATCTGGCTCATAGCAGTTTCTCCAGACGCAGTTGGAATATTTTGCGCTGCTCTTCGGCTGCATTGGCCAGCTCCTCTTCACGGCCGTTGGGCAGCCGAGCGTCCAGCAGGGCTAGCATCTCGGCGGCGCTTTTGCCGGTCGCACAGACGATGAAGATGAAGCCGAAGCGCTCTTCGTAGTCATGATTCCCACGGGCCAGAGCCTCAATGGTGTCGATACCGGCTAGCTCAACGGCAGACTGCTCGCCCGCGGCAAGCTGTTTCGTATCAGCATACTTCGCCTTGAGCGAGCCGACATCGCCAATCTTGGGGTGACCATCAAATGCTTGCAGGTAGTCGGGCTCTTCGAGGTCTTTCCAGGCGAGATCGGCCGCGGCTCGCAGCGCCACAGCGTCGGCAAAAGGCCGCGCGGCTACAAGCTGGCTGATCCAGGCCTCAGAGGTACAGCACTGACGCAGCATCTGGCGTGCGTCGGTCTCAGCCGCGTGGTTGAATTCGGTCAGGCTCATTCAGTGCATCCCAGTTAGGCAGGCCAATCACCCGCAGCCGGCTGACGCCGCCGTCAGGGTAGATATTCAATCGAACATGGGTGTATTCCGATTCCCTGCGCGCCTTGATCTCATCGATATAGAGATGCTGGTCGTCAGGGCCGAGGTGATTCGGGCCGATAACCTCCTCCCAGTCGGCGCCCTCGGCGAGTGCATCGTCGCCGTCTGCGCGGGCGGCGTCCAGCGTAAAGTAGTCGGGGAAATTGCCCTTAAAATGCGAGGTATCCACGATCACCTTTCGAATCGTCCCAGGCACCCCAAGGCGCACCACACACCAGTCATGGCCATCATCACGACGCCGCTTGGTTTCCCACCCGTCGCCCATGTTTGTGCCCGGGTAGGGCAATATCAGGTTACTGGGTGAGCTGTAAAACATGTTGCTACAGCGCTGGCCCCGACCGCCAAGCATGACACTGGCCAGGTCCACGAACTCGCCGGGCAGATAGTGTTCCGGGTGCGGCCGGGCTATGCCCCAGACCCGCAGGCGGGCGACGCCGCCATCGGGGAATATCCGCAGACGCACGTGACTGCAGCGACGCGGGCACTCCACTTCAAAGAGGTTATGGCTGTGTGCTTCGGCTTCAGAGCGTGGTACCAGTTCAAACCACTCGGCATCCGCACCGGGCGAGGCTTCGCACCAGGTGCCCTCCAGGGCCACCTCTTCCGGCGAATTGCCGGTGAAGTGGGTGGTATCGACATCTACCTTGACGATACGGCCGGAAATGCCGAGGCGCAAAATACACCAGTCGTAGTCAACCCGTTGGCCGTCAGGGCCCATGCGGCCAAAGCTCCGACGTGACTCCCAGCCATCCATCCACTGGCCGGTGGAGACGAAGTGGCCCTCGCGGAAGATGGGTGCCGCATGCTTCACCAGGTTTTCACTCGCCGCAAACCACTCATCCGAGCAACTCACTGCCCGACCGCCGATCCGTTCATTCACGAGATCGGTGTAGAGCGCGTCCAGCCTTTCCAGTTCGAGGTCCACTTATTTTTTTTCCATCGCTGCCATTAAGGTCTTCAGGGCGCGCCGGTCTGTGCCGGCCGACGGGCCTGCGTCCTCCGCTTGCGCATGCATCTCGGCAATAATCTCTCCAGCCACCGATACTGCGACCTCAACCGGCAACTTGCCGGGTACGGCGTCCAGACCTACGGGGCAGCGCACGGCTTGCCACTCCGCTTCCGTATGACCGTGGTGCTCAAGGCGCATTTGAAAGCGCCGCCACTTGGTGACGGAGCCGATCAGGCCAACGTAGCCGGCATCACCGCGCCTCAACACGGCGCGTAAAATGTCAAAATCCTGCTGGTGGTTGTGGGTCATGATCACGTAGTAGGTAGCGGGCGGCTGCGCCGACACTTCTTTATGCGGCTCCTCGCTGGCCAGCGCGCTGACATTGGCAGGGCAATCGAGCGCCTCGACTGCATCGCGACTGTCTACCCACTGAATGCGGCAGGGCAACTGCGCCAGTATGGGCACCAGGGCCTGCCCTACATGGCCCGCGCCAAACAGCGCGATGTTCAGTCCCGCACCTTTAAAGCTCTCAAACAGCAGGTGTGCGCTGCCACCACAGCACTGGCCCAACTTGGGCCCCAGTGGAAAATACTCGAGGCGTTGCTGTTCTTGCGGTGCACCCATCAACTCAGCGGCAATAGCAGCCGCCTGGTATTCAAGGTGGCCACCCCCAATACTGCCGTAGCTGGCCTCACGGCTGAAAACCATCTTGCTGCCGCCGTCGCGCGGTGTTGAGCCGCGCGCCGACAATACAGTGACAAGCACGTAGTCTTCGCCGCGCACGCGCAGCTCGCGCGCTGCATCCAACCAGTGACTGTGGGTGTGCAGACCCCTCATGTAACACTCTCCCGCTGCGCAGCGCGTAGCTGCGTGCACGCCGTCAATACACGCTCTGGTGTGGCCGGCGCATCCAGCTCTGGACTGATGCGGTAGTCGCCGAGGCTTGCGACGGCATCCCTGATGGCGGCCCAAACAGAAATTGCCAGCATCAGCGGTGGCTCGCCTACGGCCTTGGAGTGAAAAATCGTGGCTTCTACATTGGGGCTGTCAGGCAGCAGTTCGACATTGAACGCTGCCGGTGTGTCGCCCACGGCAGGAATCTTGTAAGTGGCAGGGCCAATAGTTTGCAGGCGGCCGTCGTCGCCCCAGACCAGCTCTTCGGTCGTGAGCCAGCCCATACCCTGGATGAAGCCGCCTTCCACCTGGCCGATGTCGAGAGCAGGGTTCAGGGATTGCCCCACGTCGTGACAGATGTCTACCCGGGTCAGCTTGTACTCTCCTGTCAGGGTATCGATCAGCACCTCGGAGCAGGCCGCGCCGTAGGCGTAGTAGAAGAAGGGGCGGCCATGGGCAGCCTCACGATCGTAGTGAATCTTGGGCGTGCGGTAATAGCCGGTGGCAGACAGAGAAATCCGGTTGACGTAGGCCAGCTGAATGAGATCTGCAAATGCCAGCCGCTGCTCACCAATCACAACTTCGCCAGCAGCGAAGCGAATGCTCTCCTCTTCCACGCCAAAGTGTTCGGCTGCAAACGTCACCAGCCGTGTCTTGATCTTGGCCGCTGCGTCCCGGGCCGCCATCCCGTTCAGGTCGCTGCCGGAGGACGCAGCGGTGGGCGAGGCGTTGGGCACCTTGTCGGTGCGAGTTGCCGTACAGGTAACGGTAGAGAGATCTACCTGAAATTCACTGGCAACCACCTGTGCCACTTTCGTATAGAGCCCCTGGCCCATTTCCGTGCCACCGTGATTAAGCTGCATGCTGCCATCGGTATAAACGTGAAGCAGTGCGCCTGCCTGATTCAGGTGCTGAACGGTGAACGAAATACCGAACTTGACGGGCGTCAGCGCAAGCCCACGTTTCAACACTGAGTTGCCAGCGTTAAACGCGCGTATGTCTTCCCGACGGCGGCGATACTCACTGCTCTCCTCGAGCCTGGACACTAGTGGCGCGATAATGTGTTGCTCGACACGCTGGCCATAGTGGGTGGTATCTCGCTCGCCCTCGGCGCTGTAGAAGTTCCGCTTGCGCACGTCGAGTGCGTCCTGGCCGGTGGCGGTGGCAATGCGCTCGATGACTTCTTCAATCGCCAGCATGCCCTGTGGTCCGCCAAAGCCCCGGAAGGCGGTATTCGACACAGTGTGGGTCTTGACCCGGTGGCCGACCACGTTTGCAGTGGGCAGAAAATAGCAGTTGTCTGCATGGAACATAGCCCGGTCTACAATGGCATCAGACAAATCCGGCGACATGCCACAGCCGCCCGATAGCGCGATGTCGAGACCCTCAATAAGACCATTGTTGTCAAAGCCAACCCGATACTGGCTGAGGAAGGGGTGCCGCTTGCCGGTCGCAATCATGTCCTCGGCCCGCGCCAGTCGAAGCTTCACCGGCTTGCCGGTGCGCCTGGCCAGCACTGCCGCGATGCAGGCCCACTGATTGGCATTGGTTTCCTTGCCGCCAAAAGCGCCGCCCATGCGCCTGACGTCTACGGTCACCAGGCTCATTGGAATACCCAGCACCTCCGCAACCAGCTTCTGCCCTTCCGCGGGATGCTGCGTTGAGGTATAGACCGTCATGCCGCCGTCTTCGCCGGGCACGCAAAGCGACACCTGGCCCTCGAGGTACATCTGCTCCTGCCCGCCGATATGGAACGCGGACTCGAGGCTATGCGCGGCGCCGTCAATCGCCGCCGTCGCGTCGCCGCGCTGCTGCCTGTGGCTGGGCCGCACAAAGCTATCGTTAGCCAGCCCCGCCTCGATCGTAAGGTCAGCGGGCAGTTCAGCATAGGCCACCGTCGCTAGTCGCGCGGCTCGACGCGCTGCGGCGTAACTGGTAGCGGCAACCGCGAATAGCACCTGCCCATGGAAGCTGACATCGCCTTCGGCCAGCAGCGGGTCGCCTGGGAATACGGGGCCGATATCGCGATGGCCCGGAATATCATCCACGGTGATTACATCAATGACGCCCGGTGCAGAGCGCACCGCAGAGACATCCATTGCCTCGATCCTGCCGTGGGCAACCGTGCTCAGGCCAACATAGGCGTGCAGCGTGCCTGCTGGAGATGGCCTATCGTCGACGTAGGTCGCCTCACCGTTAACGTGCTTGTGCGCGCTCTCGTGCCGCACCCGCTCGCCCACTTTCCCGGTCAGCGTCGCGCCAGCGCTGCGGGCCTCAGGCAAGCTACGCATGACGAGCCACCCTGAGCTCGGCGGCGTCGACTCCGCGAGCCAGCCACAGCCGCTGGAAAAGATTGCGCGCCACCTGCAGACGGTAGTCGGCACTGGCACGCATATCGCTAATGGGCGCAAAATCATTGACCAGAGTCGCTGCAGCGGCTGACAGCGCAGATTCATCGAAGGTCTGGCCCAACAGCACCTGTTCAGCGGCGCTTGCTCGCTTGGGAACTGCCGCCATACCGCCGAAGGCAAGGCGGACATCGCTGATCAGCTCGCCGTCCAGGCGCAACCAGAACACCGCACAGACGGCAGAGATATCGTCTTCCAGCCTCTTGCTTATCTTGTAGGCCTGCAGCCAGTCGCCGTCCCTGGGTAGGGGCAGAATGATTGACTGGATGAACTCGCCGGGTTGCAGCGCAGTCTGGCGGTAGTCGAGGAAGTAGCCCTCGATTGGTAGCTCACGCTCGCCGGCCGCCGAGCGCAGTCGCAGACGCGCGCCGAGCGCCAGCAAAACCGGCGGCATGTCGCCAATGGGAGAAGCCGTGCCCACGTTACCGCCCAGGGTGCCTTGATTGCGTATTTGCCGCGAGCCGAGGCGTTCAATCAGCTCGCCGAGATCCGGCCAATGCCCGCACAGAACTTCACAACAGTCGCTATAGGTCACCGCCGCGCCAACGTGCAACTCGCCGTCAATTTCCTCAAGCTGCTGCAACTCCGCGACCCGCCCCGTGTAAACCAGGGTTTCAAACTCGACCAAACCCTGGGTGTGCTCGAGCATCAAATCCGTGCCGCCCGCAACAAGACGGGCGCCGGGATGCCTCGCCAGCACCTCGCCAAGGTCCGCGGCGCTGTCAGGGGCAAGGTAGTGATGCTCTGACACTTTTGCATCCGTAGACGGTGTCTCCAGACAGATAGCCTCGAGTCGGCTAGCAGTTTCCGCCCCGGCCAGATCAAAGCGATCCGCAGCACCCGGGTCGTACATACGCACGCCGGCTTCGACAATCGGGCGATACCCGGTGCAACGACAAAGATTGCCACCTAACGATTCCAGTAGCGCATGGCGCTCCGGTGCCCGATGCGTCTTTAAATGGGCGAACAGCGACATAACAAACCCGGGCGTGCAAAAGCCGCATTGCGACCCGTGGCAGTCAACCATCGCTTGCTGAGTAGGGTGCAGCTGACCACCTTCCGACAGGTGCTCAACGGTTATCAGCTGCTTGCCGTGCAAGCTTCCCAAGGGGGTTACGCACGCGTTGATAGCCTGATAGCGAAGGTCACCCTCAACTGCGTCAGCCACCACAACCGTGCATGCCCCACAGTCACCCGAAGCACAGCCCTCCTTGGTACCCGTCAGGCCACGAGTCTCGCGCAACCAGTCAAGAACACTGCCATTAGGGTCGGCGTCCTGCAGGCGCAGCTCGGTGTCGTCTAATAGGAAGTGGATCACGGTACAGCCTGAAAAACTAACAATGGTGTCAGGATTTAGTGTAGCAAAATTCGGGCCTACTCACCAAGAATAGGCCCAGTTGCTGCTCATGAGGAAAAATACCGCTATTTACCTCATATTTCTGGCAAGTAAATTGCACACAGAGATCGCCGAAAGACCTGACACTCTTGTCAGGTTTTTGTTTCGCACCCGATCAGTGCGAAACTGCGCACTGCAGGCGCACACATGAACCAAAAAGGGGCGAAGAACCCGTGTCAGGCGCCGCAGCTTCAACACACTATGCATAAGGATCCACAATGAAGAACACGCCCAACCCAATCACGCCGCAGGCGTCTCGCACGTTAAGCCGCACAGCACTTGCCCTCTCAGTCGCGGCCGCCTCACTACCAGGCACGGCGCTCGCACAAGATGCCAGACCGGTGTTTGAGGAGGTCATCGTCACCGCCGAGAAGCGAACGGAGAGCCTGCAGGACCTGTCGCAGGCGGTAACAGCGTTCAGCGCCGATGACCTGAATCAGCGCGAGCTGACAACCTTTGTCGATCTCAGCGCGATCGCACCGGGCGTCAACATCGCAAAGAACGAGGGCTTCAAGACCGTCATCACCATCCGCGGCGTGGGCAATGAGGCCAACCAGAACGCGATTGCGAACCCCTCGGTTTCTTACCATCTCGACGGCATCTACGTTGCCTCACCCTTCGCACTGCAAACCGACTTTCTCGATCTTGAGCGTATCGAGGTCTTGCGGGGGCCACAGGGTACGCTGTTTGGGCAGAACTCTACCGGCGGCGCGATCAACGTGATTACGATTGCACCGACCACGGACGAAGTGTATGGCACAGCTGATATTACCGCGGGTAACTATGACCTTCTGCGCCTGCGCGGCGCCATTAACGTGCCGATAAGCGATACCTTCGCCATGCGCGCGTCGTTCCTAACCAACGAGCACGACGGCTTCACGGACAACATTGTCAACGGCCAGGATCTGGACGACTCCGACAGCCTATCGGCACGACTGCGCTTCCGCTGGGAACCTAGCGATACCTTCCGTGCGGATCTGACCGCCCAGTACTTCGAGGAAGATGTAAACGGTGCTGCACAAAAAGGCATCCTCGATCCGACACGAGATCCGCGCAAGCTTGCACAGGACTCCCTTGGCTCCTACGAGTTGGAATCACAGCTTTACAGCCTGGTGCTGGAGTGGGATCTGCCAAGCTTTTCCGTCAAGTCGCTGACCAGTTGGCAGGACGACGACATTGAAATCCTGCGAGATAATGACCGTAACGATTTCAACACTCTGCCGCGCTTCGCGATCCTGCCGAGCTATTTCTCGCCAGAAGAAAACCGCCAAAAGACCTTCACGCAGGAGATCAACCTGATATCAGGTGACCCCGCCTTCGGCAAGCTGGACTGGACAGCGGGTGTTTTTTACCTGGACACCGAGGTTGATATCCTGATCCGCGAACTCGTCGACTTTGGCGCAGACGGCGTATTCGACCCCTTCACGGTGGAAGATGTGCTGACCTTTGCGCCAGGCGACTACGGCTTTATCTCCGATTCCAAGCCGGAGCGAGACTCCATATCGATCTATGGCCAGGGTACCTGGAACTTCACCGACAATACGCGCCTGGTATTCGGTTTGCGCTATACGGAAGACGAGGTTGAATCTGCTGTCACCAACTTCTTTGGCCGCTCAGGCACCGACATCCTTGAGATTGATAGCGAAAAAACGACAGGGCGGATCGTGCTGGAGCAGGACTTCGGTGATTACACCATGGGCTATGTGTCCTACACCCGCGGCTTCAAGCCGGGCGGTTCCAACCTGACCTTCGGCCGCGAAGATGAGGTTGCGCCGATCGTCGTGCTACCGCTGTATGAGGAAGAAATCGTCGACGCCTATGAGATCGGCCTGAAAACCGATCTGTTGGACGGCCGCATCCGCATGAATGGTGCCGTCTTCTACTACGACTATGAGAACCTGCAGTATCAGGCCACCGATCCGGAACCCTTCCAGGGTGGCGTCGGTAACGTGCCGGAGTCCGAGATCTATGGCGCCGAGCTGGAGTTTGCCTCCTTCATCACCGACAACCTGATCTTTGATGCGCGCCTGGCTTGGCTGGAGACCGAGATCACTGATGAGCACCTGGCGCTGGATAACGTCGAGTCCGACGAAGCTACCAATGCCCTCGTGGGACAGGGTGTGAGCATTTTTGACCCCCGAGTGGAAATTGCGCGGGCCGCTCAGATCACCAACGTTGAGGGTAACGAACTGGCCAAGACACCCGGCTTCACCGGCAACCTGGCCCTCACCTACGACTCAGACATCGGCTCCTGGGGCACGTTTATGGGTACGCTGTCATACACCTACCGCGGCAGTTTTGAACACCGTATCTTCAACAACCCGGCAACCGATGGCGTAGATAGCTACGAGACTATTGATCTGGTGATGCGCTTTGCGCCGGTCGACGGTATCTGGCGTGTTGACCTGATTGGCAGAAACCTGACCGACGAGGATGGCGTTAACGCTCGTTTCACCGACGTGTTCGGTGTAGGCGCAACGGGAGAGGAGCTGATTTCACCCCGTCAATACATGGTTCGACTGGGCGTGGATTTCTGAGGCTCCAGCGTCGTTCAAGATCGAGGCCCGGCTGCCCCCAGCACCGGGCCTCTTTTAATTTTGCTAGTATTGCAGCCAAGACCCAGCGGAGCTGCCAAACATGCAAGCCACTTTTTCCTCCTTCACCACAGAAGCTGAAGCCATCGCCGAACTGGAAGCCGCAGGCTACCAGCACATGACCATCGACTTCCCCGCGGAGGCCAATGACACCCACTGGCACGATTTTGACGCGACCATTTATATCCTGGATGGCTCCGTCGAACTGACCGATGGCGTAACGGGCGAGGCAACACTGTGCACTGCAGGCAGCAAGGTCAGCGCACCTGCAGGGTGCCTGCACCGGGAAACAACCGACGGCTATCGCGCCATCATCGGCGTCTCAATCGCACCTGAAAATATCACTGAGCCGGTGAACAAGCCGCCGCCGGTCACGCTTTAAGGACGCAAGCGGGCGACACGAAGCGACGTTATAGAAAGGCGAACTTGGCGAGGAAGATTGCCGCTAGAAACCAGGCGCCCAGGCTGATATCACTGGCGCGACCTGCTACCACCTTGATGGCCGCATAGCTGACAAAGCCCACCGCAATACCATTGGCAATCGAAAAGGTGAGTGGAATCATGATAATGGTCAGCAGCGCGGGCACCAGCTCTGTTGCGTCGTCCCAGTCCAGCCCGCGCATGCCCTGCATCATGAGCAGGGCAACGTAAACCAAAGCGCCAGCGGTCGCGAAAGCCGGGACCATAGCAGCCAGTGGCGCAAAGAACATCGCCCCAAGGAACATCAGGCCAACAACCATCGCAGTAAGACCCGTGCGACCGCCTGCCTCTACGCCGGCAGCGCTCTCCACGTAGCTGGTGACCGGTGCGCAGCCTAAAAAGGCCCCCGCGACGCTGGACGAGCTGTCGGCCTTCAGCGCGCGATCCATGTTCTGGATACTGCCGTCCTCGCGCACCAGGTGGGCGCGACTCGCTACCCCCATCAACGTACCTGCCGTGTCAAACAGATTCACAAACAGGATAGCGATAATCACGCTGACCATCGCCACGTCAAATGCGCCGGCGATGTCCAGTGCGAATAGCGTTGGGGCGAGGCTCGGCGGCGCTGACACGAGGCCCTGGTATTCGACCAGCCCGGTGAACAGGCCCAGCAGCGTAACGATAAGCACGCCTAGCATAATGGCACCCGGGACCTTGCGTACTGACAGCGCAGCAATCAGCAAAAAGCCAAGCCCGGCGAGAAGTGTCTCGGGTTTCTGAAAGTCGCCCAGCGCCAATAGCGTGGCGGGGTTGTCAACGATAAGCCCGCCACTCTTCAAGCCAATAAACCCGATGAACAGGCCAACGCCGCAGCCCATGGCGATACGCATGTCGAGGGGGATGCTCTCGAGCATCCAGGCGCGAAGTCGCGTCACACTCATTATCACAAACAGCACGCCGGCAAGGAAAACAGCGCCCAGCGCCACCTGCCAGCTATAGCCCATCTCACCCACCACAGTGTAGGTAAAGAAGGCATTCAAGCCCATGCCCGGCGCCAGGCCCACGGGCCAGTTGGCGTACAGACCCATCGCAAAGCAGGCCAGCGCGCCCGCGAGGCAAGTTGCGACGAAGCTGGCACCCTGGTCCATGCCAGCCTGGGCCATCATTTGCGGGTTCACGAAAATGATATAGGCCATGGTGATGAAGGTCGTCACACCGGCGAGCACCTCCGTGCGCACGCGGGTGCCATGCTCTTCGAGATGGAAGAGGCGCTCCATGAATTCTGTCAATGTCGTCTCCTTAGGCCTTTGCCACGAGCCTTTGTGCTTGCTCTACCTGTTCCGCATGCAGCGCGTCGGTATCCAAATCAACAACAGCCCCGTCGATGACGCGCCACTCTCCCCCGATCATCACTCGGTCAGCCCGCTGCGCTCCGCATAAGAGCAGCGACGCCAGCGGGTCGTGGCTGCCGGCAAAAGACAGCTCGTTCAGCTTATAGAGCGCCAGGTCAGCCTGCTTCCCCACACCCAGCTCGCCGATGTCCCTGCGCCCCAGCAGCTTTGCAGAGCCGCTGGTTGCCCAGCGAAGCGCATCCAGATGCGTGACTCGGGCAGCTCCGTAGCGTAAACGCTGCAAATACAGCGCTGATCTTGCCTCCAGCAGCAGGTTGCTGGAATCGTTGGACGCGGATCCATCGACAGCCAACCCGACCGAACAGCCGGCAGCTTCCAGTTCCAGGCTACGGGCAATACCGGACGCGAGGAGCATGTTGGAATTGGGGCAGTGAGCGATGCCGACACCGGCAGCACCCAGGCGGGCGATCTCTGCATCATCGAAGTGGATGCCGTGTGCCAGCCAGGTTTTGTCGTTCAGCCAACCCACCCGTTCCAGGTAGTCTACGGTGCGACAGCCAAAGCGCTGCAGACAGAATTCCTCCTCGTCGAGAGTTTCGGCCAGATGGGTGTGCAGGCGCAGACCGTGGCGCTCCGCAAGAAGCGCCGAATCGCGCATCAGCTCTTCACTCACCGAGAAGGGCGAACAGGGAGCCAACGCGATCTGCACATCGGCACCCTCATTTCTCTGATGGAATGCGCCGATGAGGCGTTCGCAGTCGGTTAGAATAGCCTCCTCGGCTTGCACCGTGGCGCGCGGCGGTAGCCCGCCATCGTCTTCCCCCAGAGACATGGAGCCTCGGGTAAGCACCACCCGGCTGCCAATCTCCGCGCGCGCATCTACCTGCACATCGATGGCCTCACTCAGTCCAGCAGGGAAGAGGTAGTGATGATCTGCTGCCGTGGTACAGCCGCTGAGCAATAGTTCGGCTAGCGCCACGCGAGTGGCCACGTGCAGCATCTCCGGTGTCAGCCCCGCCCAAATCGGGTAGAGCGTCCTCAACCAGTCAAACAGCTCCTTGTTCAAGGCAGCCGGCAGCGCCCGAGTCAAGGTTTGGTAAAAGTGGTGATGTGTATTGATAAGGCCAGGCAGCAGCACGTGCTCACGCGCATCAAAGACTGTGTCAACGGCCTGCCTGGGCGAATCGCCCGGCCCCAATACCTCCTCAATAACGCCGTCGCGAATCACGAGGCCGGCTATCGCCGCTTCTACGTGACCATCGAAACAGGCCAGCGGCGATTGCAGCCAGACACTAAGGTTACCCGGCATCCGCCACTTCCACGATATCGCCTCTCGGCCATGCCAGTTCCAGCACGATGGCCGCTACCGTGCTGGTCGATACCGGGAAGCCCAGCAGCATGGCCAACATCGGTGACATATCCGGTATCAGATCAGGCAAAGGCACCGCTAGCAGGCCAATGAGTGTCGCACCACCGGCGATCCCCCAGGCGCGTCGGCCGCCGCCAGCGGCCACAATAATCTGCACGCCAGAGTAGCCAACCAGCGCAAACATCAGCAGGGTGGCACCATAGAGCAATCCTTTAGGCATGACCTGGAAAAGGCCGCCCAGCACAGGGAACAGGCCCATCACCACCAGCATTGCCGCCAGCCAGATGCCCACGCTTCGGCTGGCCACACCGGTCAGCCTGATCACACCGTTGTTCTGGCTAAAAGTTGTGTTGGGGAAGGTGGTAAACAACGCCGCCAGCACAGAGTTAACGCCATCCCCGAGCACGCCGTCCCGGACTCGCTGCCAGTAGCGCGGGCCAGAAACCGGCAGCCCGGATAGGCTCGAAGTCGCAGTCAGGTCGCCGATCGACTCGGCGGCGGTGACCAGGTAGATCGGCAGCAGCGACAGGAACACCGCCCATTCAAAGCCCAGGCCATAGGCCAAGGGCCGCGGTACGAAGTAAGCCGGCAGCTCAGCCATGGGGCTAAAATCAATGCCTCCCGACAGGAGTGCTACCAGGTAACCCAGCGCCAGGCCGATACTCACCGAGGCGAGGCGGCACCAGGGCGCACGGCGCGTCGCGAAGAAACCGATCAGTGCGACAACGCCCAGCGCATAAGCCGATACCAGCCAGACAGGCTCACCCGCCGCCACCGCTTCCCGATGCACCCGCAGCAGATTGTGTACGGTCACCATGACCAGCGACAGGCCCAGCATGATCACAGCGGTGCCCGTCACTGTAGGTGTGACGATGCGCTGCAGCTTGTGCAGGAACTGGCTGAGGATCATCATCATGACCGCGCCCACGAGGGTGCAGCCGAACACAATGCCCAGGATTTCATCGCTGGTGTAGCGGTCGCCCAGCATAGTGTAGGCAAAGATCAGCGGCCCAATGAAGGTAAAACTGGTGCCCTGAATCGTGAGCATGCCGGCACCAACCACGCCAAACTTACGCACCTGTATAAAGGTGGCACCGCCGGAAATTACCAGCGCGCTGGAGATCATATAGCTGGTCTCGAGCGGATCGAGACCCATACCCAGGCAGATCAGCAGGGGTGCGGTGATGATGCTGACGAAAATCGCCAGCAGGTGCTGTAAGGCAACAAAGAAGCGCGCCAGGGGTGGCGGGGCGTCTTCAAGACCATAAATGATGTTTGCCGGCGGTGCCGGCTTGGGGGCTTCGGCTTCGGAATGCATACGGCCGTCGTCGCAGAAAACACGGTATGGTCGCACAGAGTCCGATGCAGTGAAAGGCGTAGCCCGGCGTCTCCACTACAAACTACGTCTCTAGCTGTAACCGGTGCTTCTAGACAGTCTCAACCGTACAATCCAACCAGTCAGTGATGCTGCATCCCGGCTCCCTCCGCGGGCCCTGAATCGTAAGGCAGAGAACAGGTAACGTAGCTAAACTCGCATGCGACGCGATACCATTGCGCGCAAATACTAATGGTTCAAGACCCTATGTTTCGCGTCTTTAGAAATACGCTAGCGCTGGGGCTACTCGCCCTCGCGGCGCCCACGCTGTCCCAGCCGGGCACGACAATCCTGCTTCGCAACGTCTCCTTGCTCTCAGAAGTTGCCGGGGAAAAGGCCACCACGGTCAATCTGCTGATCGAGAACGGTGAGCTCGACGTGATCAGCGAAGACCTCATTCCACTGGATGAGGCGGATGTCGCCTACGACGCAGCGGCAGGCTATATCCTGGGTCGACTGAACCTGGGCGAACCTGCCAGCTTCCTGATTCTTGGCGGCAACCCACAGCTCTTCCCTGAAATGCTGCTGGACACTAAACAGTACGCCACCTTTGCCATGCTCAACGGCGAAGTGGTGAAAAACCCCTTCGAACGAATCAGTGAGGAGACACCGGAAGAAAAGGCACGTTCACGGCAAGGCTGGATGGCCTACACAGCGCCGCCGCTCGCCGTACCGCTGGATTACCGCAATACTAGCAAGTGGAACCGCTGGGACACGCGCTGGGTATCGGGCATTGCAGTAGCTGGCCTTGTTCTGGACAGGCAGCGCTGGATCGACCAGGACGCGGCGAATCGTACCTTGGTTGGCGACGTGCAGGACTTTGAGGGTGGCGAAATTCGCGGCCTACGCTTTGGCGCCGTGGGTACGCTCAATTTCGACAAGCCCTGGGTCTATACCGTGTTCGCCGCCACCCATGCCTTCGACAAGGGCTTCGATACCGACGAAACAGACGACCTGACGCTGTTTGATCTACGCCTCGACATACCGGTGTTCGAGAACGGCACCTTCAGCATCGGCAAACAGAAAGAGCCAATTTCCATGGAAAGGGTCATGTCACTGGCACACTGGCCGTTGCAGGAACGTTCGGCGGGCGCCGATGCCCTGCTGCCGGCTCGCAACATTGGCCTGGTCATGTCTGGCAATCTCTTTGATCGCAATGTCAGCCTGGCCGGCGGCGTGTTCAACGACTGGCTGGACAAGGACCAACCCAGCTCCATCAGCGATAACTCGACTCAGTTCGTTGGGCGTGCAACCTGGGTGCCCTGGTCCTCTGATAATGAAAGCACCCTGCTTCACCTTGGCCTGGGGCTTCGTCATTCCAACGGCAAACAGGGTGGGCTGCTGTCAACGGAGCCAGAGTTCAACCAGGCGCCAGACTACATCCGCTCAGATTTCCTCGACATAGACTACTACAACACCTACCAGGCGGAGGCCTCACTGCGTTCCGGGCCCTTCTGGCTGCATGGCGAATACATACAAAGCGAATCGGACACTGATATTTTCGGGGAGATCAAGCCGGAAGGCTACAACGTCACGGCGTCGTGGATAATGACGGGCGAGGTCCGTGGCTACAACCGCCGCTCCGGCATTTTCACCAAGATGCCCATCTCGCGCAGCGTCAACCAGAACGGCTGGGGCGCCCTGGAAGTGGCGCCGCGCTACAGCAATCTCGACACCAGCGATGTGCCCGGCGCCGATGGCGGTGAGGCGGGTGCCATGGACATCTGGTCGCTGGGTTTTACCTGGTGGCCAAACTATTACATGCAGTTCAGCATGAATTACCGCTACATCACCCTTGAGCAAAACGGCCTTGAGGGCACCAGCCAGGGCATGAATGGCCGCATCATGCTGTTGCTGGAATGATAGGCTGGCAGGGAAACCTCATACACCTTTGTGAGCAGCGTATATGTTTGGCGACAACCCCAATGATGAGAAGCTGAAGGCAAGCTGGGATAGCTTCTGCGATGATCTGAAATCCGCCAGCGAGCTGGTTTTCAGGGATTCCACCCCGGCGAGCGATATCGACAGGGCCAAGGGCTTCCGCCTGCTGGCGCGCAATATCGCACTGGGCCTGCAGTTCAACCTCGAAAACAATGACCCGGATTTTCCCGAGTTACTGCATTACTTCGACCCCCTGCGCAAACAGGGCGGCGACAATACCGACGCGCTTTATGTCGGCGCGCCCATTAATGGCGAGCATACCTATCGCATCTCCGGCAAGCGCGGTACGGCCAGGTATTTTGCCGTGACCGTGCTTGAAGACGGCAATACGCCCTGGGGCGGTGCCGTAGTGGGCAACCTGATCAACGATGAAATTGCGGTTGAGGAGGACGGCTCCTTCGAGCTGATCGTGGGCCCGAAAGAGCACCCGGGCAACTTCATCAAGACGACGCCCGGCACCTGGCGCATTACGTTCCGACAATTCTTCGCCGACTGGGAAACAGAGGAGCCGATGGTGGCGCGCATCGACTGCCTGAGTGATATCGAGCACGATCCTGTGATCTATCCAGCGAAAATCCAGCAAGGCCTTGCCGAAACCTCCGCCTGGGTTAAGGAATCGACTTTTTACTGGGCGAATATGCTGGATCGCTGGCAGGCCCGGCCCAATGACTTTGTGTCCTACCGCCAGCTGGACGACAATGCCATCGACGCAACTCCGGGCGGGGAGCCGCTGATCTGTTACTGGCAGGTACCCACAGATGAGGCCCTCATCGTTCGGGTTATGCCACCCAGCGCTGCGTATTGGGCCGTTGAGTTTGGCAACTACTGGTGGGAATCGATGGATTATCGCTATCGCCTGTGCAGTACCAACTGCCACCACGCCCAACTACAGGATGACGGCGAGTTGATTTTTGTGGTGTCCCACTCTGACACTGGCGTCGCGAACTGGCTGGACCCCTCCGGCCATCAGGAAGGTTACATCGCGCTGAGGTGGATTGGCGCTGATGCCTACCCGAAACCTCACTGTGCGCAGGTCAAACTATCAGAGCTCGACAATCACTTGCCTCGCGATATAAAAACCCTGAGCCGAGAAGAGCGCAAAGCGCAGTTAGCAGCGCGGCGACGCGGCGTGATTCAGCGCTTCCGATACTAGCCTCCGCTAAAAACGATAGGAGAGATAGGCTCTAAGCTGCCTCGGCTCAAAGACGTGGAAATGGACATCGTCGACACCTTCGGCCGCCTCGCCCGGCAGGCGCGAGGCATAAAAGTAATCGATATCGTGGTCGTTCGAATCAAACAGGTTTAAGGCATCCAACTGCAAGCGCCAGGCATCGTCAGCCCAGCCCAGCGACAGGTTTGCCATGGTCGAGCCATCAGATTCAACGCTGCCATCCTCGATCAGCGGCGCGGCGCCAAAATAGCGAACGCGAAACGAGCCAAACCAGCCACTGGGGTACTGCGCAGAAATAGCTGCCGTTACCACGGTGTCCAACGCGCCTGGAATCTCATCACCCTCGGGGCCGCTGTCGCTGAACTTGGCATCGGTGAAGGCAAAGTCGGCCTCCAGTGACCAGACCTCATCCAGAGCCCAGAAGTTATTGAACTCGATGCCCCAGCGCTCGCTGCCGCCGCTGGCCTCTGTCGTGCCAGCGTCGCCGACGAAGAGCAGTTCCGAATCGAGTTCCAGATACCACAGCGCCAACGACGCGTTCCAGCTATCGAGCCAGACGGTTTTAAAACCAAGCTCCGCACCCCTGGAGCGCACCAGTGGGTCTACCGGGTTGACGCGTTCGCCCGAGGCGGGATCAACAGAGATGGTGGTGCCGCGCGCGTCGTTGGAATGAAAACCCAGGCCGCCGCTGATATAGGCTTCAGTCTGGTCGGAAAAGGCGTAGATCAGGCTCCCCTTGGGACTGACAATACCGTCTGAATCGTCGCCGGCGTTTTCGTCCAACCCGGCGTCCACATCAAACCAATAGTAATCGCCACGCAGGCCAAGGACCGCGCGCCAGTTGTCGGTGAAGCGCCAGGCCAACTCATAAAACAATCCAACGCTGGTCTGTTCCACGCTGTCCTCGCGCACCGTCTCCAGGCGTCGTCTATCCGCCGTGCGATAAAGGCCGACGCTGTCGATGTCATCGTGGCGCAGTTCAACACCCAACCGGTGATGAAAATGCTCGTCATCGCCTCCCACCCAAAAGCGATGATAGCTACCACCAAAAATGGTGCGATCATCCACCTGCTGGAACTGATCGCCGTTGAGCGGATCGTCGAGCAGGTAGGTAAAGTTCGACCAAAGGTTCATCTCGTAATCGATCGCGTAGGCATTCCACTCAGAGCGGTGATCATCGTGCTCGTGAGACATGTGCGCGGAGAGACTGGCGCGGGAACTGTCGCCGCCGAGCGCCGTGTCGATCGAGCCGAGCTCATCAATCAGCCCGCTGTCCACCGCGCGCTTCGGAATCTGATCGGCGGAGTTCCATTCGTTGTCGTAGTACATGGCGGTGATCGACCACTGCCTCTCATCTTCCTGCGAACTCAGCTTTACCAGGCCATTGATCTTCTCGACGTCTTCCTCGATATCTGTCCAGGGCCCGTCATAGACCTGTAATTCCAAAGCGCCGGACAAATACAGGCCGCCGACCTCCTGCCCTCCCAGTGCCAGCAGTCGACCAAAGCCGTTCTCACCAAAGCCCAGCTTGATCTCACTGCCCTCCATACGATCAAAGGTCTTGATGTGCACGCCACCCGCCGAGGAAAAATCCCCCAGTTCCGCGTGGTACGGGCCCTTGACGAAGTTCATGCGCTCGACCGTTTCCGGAATCAGGAAGTTGATGTCGGTGTAGCCCTGTCCGTGGCCGTGTGTGCGCATATTGACCGGCATGCCATCGATCCAGGTCGCGAAGTCCGTGCCGTGATCGAGATTGAAGCCGCGCAGAAACATCTGGTTTGATTTACCGGAGCCCGAGTGCTGGGTCACGATCAGGCCGGGCACGGCCTCCAGCACATCGCCTGGCCTCAGTAGCGGCCGAATGGCCAGGTCCATCTGGCCAACGACACCTTCCGAAGCCGTCCGTGCTTCGCCCGCCAGCACCTGCCGACGGCCGATCACGACAACCTCCTCAAGCTCCACAGCCTCGTGACCAACTGCATATGGGGTCAACAAGCCCAAGGGTGAGCAAAGCAGCAGTGCGAATGCGAGCGTCTCGTTAGCGCGAGGCAGCCTAGAGCGGACAAACATCAAGTAACACACCATAGCTTTAAACGAGTGCCTATATGAGCCTAAGCCTAACCATTTAATCAATGCGGATTTTTCGTACGCTTGCGCAATCTGTGTTGGCCCGGTTCACTGCTAGAATCCGCCCCTCGGGTTCTTACGTAGTCTATTCAACCTAACAGCCAGGAGGCACAGCATGAGCCATCGCGTAATCAACTGGGGCACCGGCAATGTCGGCTACTACGCCCTGCGAGCTGCTATCAATCACCCCGACCTGGAGCTGGTGGGCCTGCACGCCCACAGTGAGGCGAAACAAGGCCGCGATGCAGGTGACATCGCTGGACTGGATATCGAAACCGGTGTCCTGGCCACCAATGACGTTGACGCGTTGCTGGCGCTGAAACCAGACGCGGTGATCTACACAGCCAACGGTGAATTAAGGCCGGACGACGCGGTCGCAGATATGTCCCGTATTCTGCGGGCTGGGATTAATATCGTTGGCATTGCGCTGATTTACATGATCTACCCCCCTCATGGAAAACCCGGCATTCGCGAACCGCTGGAGGCGGCCGCGCGCGAAGGCGGTAGTACCCTGTTCATCAATGGCATTGACCCCGGATTCTCCGGAGACGTATTACCGCTTGCTGCACTGCAGCTGGCCGATCAGGTAACGGAAATCCGCGTACAGGAAATCTGCGATTACAGCACCTATGAAGACCCCGAGTTTACCGGCGTCGCCTTTGGCTTTGGCCAACCGCCGGAAGCAGAGCCCCTGATGTCGATACCGGGTGTACTGGCCGACGGCTGGGGCAGCATGGTGGAAATGGTCGCCGCGGCGCTAGGCGTAAAACTGGAGGGCCTGCAAGAGCGCTACCTCCGCGAGTACGCCAGCGAAGACTTCAGCACGCCGATGATGGATATCAAAGCGGGTACGTGCAGCGCGGTGCGTTTTGAGCTCGAGGGCATCGTCAACGGTAAACCGCTCATCGTCACTGAGCACGTCAATCGTATGGCCCTGGACCAGGCTCCAGAATGGCCTGCGGCACCCGCTGGGCGCCGGGGCGTGCATCGCGTCATCGTGACCGGCAACCCCTCGGTGCAGCTGGAGTGCTTCGTCACCGGTGAAGACGGCGATCACAACACGGGCGGCGTCCAAGCCACGGCGATGCGTGTGATTAATGCCATTCCCGAGGTGGTTGCCCACGCCCCGGGACTGGTTTCAACCCTCGACCTTCCCTACACGCCCAGCAAGCACCTCATTACGGGAGCAGCTTAGTCGACTACCTGAACTCCCTTCCAGAAAGCGACGCGGCCCTTGATATTGTTGGCCGCCTCTTTCGTTTCCGGGTAGTACCAGGCGGCGTCAGCGTTGCTGGCGCCATCCACCTCCAGTGAGTAGTAACTGGCCGTCCCCTTCCATGGGCATACCGAACTTGTGCTGCTGGTTTTGAAGTACTCAGTGTTGATGGCATCCGCGGGAAAGTAGTGGTTCCCTTCCACAACGACCGTGTCGTCCGACTCCGCCACTACCGTATTATTCCAAATCGCTTTCATGATCAGCCCTCCCGTTTATTCAGTATAGCCTGAGCCACTTTCGAGCCATTGGCCCGGCCGATAGCCCCACAAATGAAGTGCCCCGCGTCCACCAGCTTATCAAGATCAACACCGTGTTCTATACCAAGGCCATTCAGGAGGTAGACCACATCCTCGGTGGCCACGTTCCCCGACGCACCGCGGGCATAGGGGCAACCTCCGAGACCGGCGACTGAGCTGTCCACCACCGCAATGCCCTGCTCCAGGCTGGCGACAATATTTGCCAGGGCCTGGCCGTAAGTATCGTGCAGGTGCACCGCCAGGCAGTCAGCTGGGGCGACCGCCAGCACACTCTCAAGCATGCGCTTTACGCTGGCCGGCGTACCGACCCCAATGGTGTCGCCCAGAGACACCTCATAGCAGCCCTGCTCAAGCAAGGCTGCACTGACCTCGGCGACTTTACCCGGCTCTATCTCACCTTCATAGGGGCAGCCCACCACGCACGACACGTAACCCCGCACGGGCAATCCGGCCTCGGATGACGCGGCCATCACGTCCTTGAAACGTTGCAGGCTTTCGGCAATTGAGCAGTTGGTATTTTTCTGGCTGAAAGCCTCCGAGGCTGCGGTGAACACCGCCACCTCGCTGGCGCCAGCGGCCAGGGCGCGCTCAAAGCCCTTCAGATTGGGCGTCAGCGCCGAGTAGGTAACGCCCGCCTTACGCCGCACGCTATCGAACACGGCCTCGCTGCCTGCCATTTGCGGCACCCACTTCGGATTGACGAAGGCACCGGTTTCAATTGCTCTGATTCCTGCTTCCGCGAGCTGCTCCACCAGCGACACTTTGATTGCAGCCTCTATGGCTTGCGCTTCGTTCTGCAGGCCGTCGCGAGGGCCCACTTCAACGATGCGTACCCTTCTCGGCAGGCTCACGCCGCGACTTCCGATACTGCAAAGCTGACCAGTTCAGCACCCCCGTCTACGAGGTCGCCGGGCTGGTAATAGAAGGCCTCAACGTGCCCCGCCGCTGGCGCGCGAATCGTGTGCTCCATTTTCATTGCCTCCATCACCAGCAGGGCGTCACCGGCCTCAACCGCAGCCCCGGTTTCGACCAGCAGAGTGACGACCGTCCCATTCATCGGCGCTGCCAGGCCACCGCCGCCATCAGCCTCATCGAGGTCACCGATATCGGGCTGCACCAGGCTGAAACTAATCGCTGAGTCCTGAGTGTAAAGGCTGTAGCGGTCATTGTGCTCCGCGACGCTGGCGCTCAGCAACAGCCCATCAAGGCTGACACGCAATTCACCTTTCTCAAGTACGCCCTGGGCCTGAACCGACCTACTACCCACGATGATCCGATAGCGCAACGCGTCGCCGCGACCCGTCTGTTCGACCTCCACCGCATGTTCCTGCTCATGGACAAGCAACTGGAAGCGATGCAGATGCATCTCGTTGAGGCGCCAGGCGCCTGCATCAAACCAGGGTGAGTTCGGATCGCCAGAACGAGCCGCTGCGCTCGCCGCGTGCTGGGCCTGCGACAGAACGAGATAGAGTGCCGCCAAAGGCAGCTCATGCTCGAGCTGGGCATCACCCTCGTGGAAAATCTCACTGCGGTGCTTTTCAATAAACCCGGTGTCGAGGTCGGCCGCGCGGAAGGACGGGCTCGCCGCCAGGTTGTAAAGAAAGTCCACGTTCGTCTTCATACCGCTGATGCGGTAGTCCTTGAGCGCGCGGGTAAGGCGTTGCAAGGCCTTGTCGCGGCTCTCGTCCCAGGTCACCAGCTTGGCGATCATAGGGTCGTAGTACACGCTCACCTCATCACCTTGCAGTACGCCGGTATCCACGCGGACGTGCTCAGATCTGGCCGGTGGCTTCAGGTAAGAGAGTGTGCCAGTCACCGGCAGAAAATCGTTATCCGGGTCTTCGGCGTAGATACGTGCCTCGAAGGCGTGGCCCTTGATCTTCAGATCCTGCTGCGCCAGGGGTAGGGGTTCACCCGCCGCCACGCGGAGCTGCCAGGCCACAAGATCCTGCCCGGTAATCATCTCTGTCACCGGGTGCTCTACCTGCAGGCGAGTGTTCATCTCCATAAAGTAAAAGGCACCATCGGCATCGAGTAAAAATTCTACGGTGCCGGCGCCTTCGTAGTCGATGGCACGGGCAGCCCGAATCGCCGATTCGCCCATGGACTGACGCAAGGCTTCGGTCATACCTGGCGCCGGCGCTTCTTCAATCACTTTCTGGTGACGGCGCTGTACGGAGCAGTCCCGCTCAAACAGGTAAACCGCATTGCCATGCTGATCACAAAATACCTGTATTTCAACGTGCCGCGGCTGGGTCAGATACTTCTCTACCAGCATGTCGTCATTGCCGAATGCGTTCAGGGACTCACGTTTGGCCGTGGCCAGCGCTTCATCAAACTCCTCGGCGTGCCAGACCTGGCGCATGCCCTTACCGCCCCCGCCGGCCACGGCCTTGAGCAGCACCGGGTAGCCCATCTCGTCAGCGGCGCCCTTGAGCAGTTCGGTGGCCTGATCGTCGCCGTGATAGCCCGGCACCAGAGGCACACCGGCGCCCTCCATGATCTGCTTGGCCGCGGACTTGGACCCCATGGCCTCTATCGCCTTGACCGGTGGGCCGATAAATACGATGTCGGCGTCAGCACAGGCACGGCAAAATTCAGCGTTTTCCGACAGAAAGCCGTACCCGGGATGAATTGCTTGAGCACCCGTTTGCCTGGCGGCCGTAACGACGCGGTCGCCCCGCAGGTAGGACTCACGGGAGGGAGCCGCACCAATATGCACAGCTTCGTCTGCCATGCTCACGTGAAGGGCATTGCGATCCGCGTCGGAGTAAACCGCCACTGTGCGAATACCAAGACTGCGCGCCGTGCGTATCACGCGACACGCGATCTCACCGCGGTTGGCGATCAGAATTTTGTCAAACTGACGCGTGTCCATGCTCTAATCCTCTAGCTGCCAGCCGGGCTGGCGTTTGTCCAGGAAGGCGGCCAGGCCTTCCTGCCCCTCGCTCGATACGCGGATGTCTGCAATGCGGTGGCAGGTGGTATCTATCAACTTTGCGTCGATGGGCGCATCTGCCACCTCAGCAACCAGGCGTTTGGCTGCGCGCACGGCCAGAGGCCCGTTAGCCAGTATCTGCTCGATGAGGGCCTCAATAGCAGCGTCCAGAGAGGCGCCGTCAACTAACTGCGAAAGCAGACCGAGGCGCAGCGCTTCCTCCGCGTCAAATCGCTCAGCGCTCGTAAAATACCGCCTGGACGCACGCTCCCCGATGGCGGCCACCACATATGGGCTGATCGTTGCCGGTATCAGCCCGATTTTGACCTCACTGAGGCAGAAGGCGGCGCGCTCGCTACCCACCGCCATATCACAGCAGCTCACCAGGCCTACCGCACCGCCAAAGGCTGCGCCTTGCACCCGGGCAATCGTCGGTACTGGCAGCGTATTGAGCTGCGCGAGCATAGCCGCCAGGGCGCGTGCGTCGCGCAGGTTCTCATCAACGCTATAACCCGCCATGCGTTGCATCCAGGCAAGATCGGCACCGGCTGAAAAGCTGCGGCCAGCGGCGCTCAGCACCATAACGCGAGCGGAGCTGGTGCTGGCAATGTCCTCAAAGGCTTTGCTCAGCGCGGCAATGATGGCGTCATCAAAGGCATTATGCTTATCGGGCCGCTCGAGGCTGACAGTAAAAACGCCGCGCGCATCCGAACTGACCTTGACTACTTCGCTCATGAGTCCCTTTTCGCCCTCACATTCGGAACACGCCGAACTTGCTGTCTTCGATCTCGCGGTTGAGGCTCGCTGAAATCGCAAGCCCCAGCACCATGCGGGTGTCGGCGGGGTCTATGACCCCGTCATCCCACAGCCGAGCTGACGCAGAGTAGGGGTGCCCCTGGTGTTCATAGGTATCGATGACAGGCTGCTTGAAGGCATCCTCTTCCTCAGTGCTCCACTGGCCGCCTTCACGCTCGATCTGGCTGCGTTTGACGGTGGCCAGAACGCCGGCGGCTTGCTCGCCGCCCATCACTGAGATGCGCGCGTTAGGCCACATGAAAAGGAAGCGGGGATCGTAGGCACGGCCACACATGCCGTAGTTGCCCGCACCATACGAGCCGCCGATCAAGACGGTGAACTTGGGTACCGCCACCGTGGATACCGCGGTAACCATCTTGGCCCCGTGCTTGGCGATGCCCTCGTGCTCGTACTGCTTGCCAACCATAAAGCCGGTGATGTTCTGCAGGAACACCAAGGGTATTTTGCGCTGGCCGCACAGCTCGATAAAGTGCGCGCCCTTCAGGGCCGATTCACTGAACAGTATGCCGTTGTTAGCCACGATCCCTATCGGGTAGCCAAAGATGCGGGCGAAACCACAGACCAGCGTGTTGCCATAAAGGGGTTTGAACTCATCAAAGTCGGAGGCATCAACCACGCGAGCGATGACTTCGCGCACGTCATAGGGCGTCTTGGTGTCCTTTGGAATGACGCCGTAAATTTCTGACGGATCATGTGCTGGTTCAACGGGCGCCTGTATATCGAGCTCAACGCGCTTGGCCGGATTGAGGCGGGCAACAGCTTGCCGCACAAGCTGCAAGGCGTGGTGATCATTCTGGGCCAGGTGGTCCGCCACGCCAGAGATACGCGTGTGTACATCACCACCACCAAGTTCCTCTGCGGTCACTTCCTCGCCCGTCGCCGCCTTCACCAGCGGCGGGCCGCCGAGGAAGATCGTACCCTGTTCTTTCACAATGATGGATTCGTCCGCCATGGCTGGCATGTAAGCACCACCGGCGGTGCAGGAACCCATGACGGCGGCGATCTGCGGAATGCCGCGGGCAGACATATTGGCCTGATTGAAGAAGATGTGCCCGAAGTGATCACGGTCCGGGAATATTTCGTCCTGGTGCGGTAGATTGGCACCACCGGAATCCACCAGGTAAATGCAGGGAAGATGATTCTCTGCTGCAATAGTCTGGGCGCGAAGGTGCTTCTTGACGGTGATGGGGTAGTAGGTGCCGCCCTTGATCGTCGCGTCGTTGGCGATAATCATGCACTCCTGACCGCTCACCCTGCCAACCCCGGCGATGAGACTGCCTGCGTTAACCAACTCATCGCCGTAGAGCTCAAAGCCCGCTAGCTGCGATAGTTCGAGGAAGGGTGAGCCGGGGTCCAGCAACCCGGCCACGCGATCTCGCGGCAGCAACTTGCCGCGCGCCACGTGCCGCGCACAGGATTTCTCGCCGCCGCCCAGCTTGATAGCAGCCAGTTTTGCACGCAGATCCTCGACCTCCGCCTGCATGTGGGCCGCATTCTCAGCGAATTCAGCGCTACGGGTGTTTATCCGGGATGTTATAGCTGGCATGGGCTGGACCCTTATTGGGTCTCAGTGAAGAGTTCGCGACCGATCAGCATACGCCGCACTTCTGAAGTGCCGGCGCCAATCTCGTAGAGCTTGGCGTCTCGCAGCAGGCGGCCCGGGGGGTACTCATTAATATAGCCGTTGCCGCCCAGTATCTGGATGGCATCAAGCGCCATCTGGGTCGCCGCCTCGGCCGTGTAAAGAATGACCGCGGCAGCGTCTTTGCGGCTCTCCTCGCCGCGATCCAGTGCCTTGGCCACGGTATAGAGGTAGGAACGCGACGCGTTCATCACTGCATACATGTCGGCCACCTTTCCCTGAATGAGTTGGAACTCGCCAATCGCCTGGCCGAACTGCTTGCGGTCGTGAATATAGGGCAACACCTGGTCCAGACACGCCAGCATGATACCGGTGGGGCCGCCCGACAGAACGGTACGCTCGAAGTCGAGGCCGCTCATAAGCACCGCAACGCCCTTGCCCTCCTCGCCCAGGATGTTCTGCGCGGGCACCTCACAATTATCGAACACCAGCTCGCAGGTATTGGAGCCGCGCATGCCAAGCTTGTCGAGCTTCTGATGGCGTGAAAAGCCGGGATAATCACGCTCGACCAGAAATGCGGTGATGCCCCTGGAACCTGCCTCCGGATCGGTCTTGGCATAGATCACATAGGTGTCGGCATCGGGGCCGTTGGTGATCCACATCTTATTGCCATTGAGCACATAGACATCACCGTGCCGCTCCGCTTTCAGCCGCATACCCACGACGTCAGAGCCCGCGCCGGGCTCTGACATCGCCAGGGCACCGACGTGCTCACCGGAACACAACTTCGGCAAATATTTCTGCTTTTGGGCTTCGGTGCCCTTGCGGAAAATCTGATTCACACAGAGATTGGAGTGCGCACCGTAGGACAGCGCCACGGATGCAGAGGCGCGGGAGATTTCTTCCAGGGCAACCACGTGCGCAAGGTAGCCCATCGCGGAGCCGCCGTATTCCTCCGCCACGGTAATGCCCAGCAGGCCGAGCTCGCCAAACTTGCGCCACAGGTCCATCGGGAAGTCGTTGTCGCTATCGATCTGCGCGGCGCGCGGCGCGATTTCCGCATCGCAGAAGGCGCGCACGGTATCGCGCAACATCTCGACCTCTTCGCCGAGGCCAAAGTTCAGGGTGGGATACATCACAGACATGCGCTTCTCCGGGGTCAGGCGGTGGCGGCTGACTTGCCGCGGTTAATGTTGTTCAAGGCGCTTTTGCACAGAGACCGGGCCTCTTCCAGACCTTCCATCAATTCATGAATGTCAGCAATCTGGGCTTGAAACTGCGCCTGGCGCTCGTCGAGCTTTGCCAGGAGCGCCTCGTACTGCTCGATATTGCTACCGCGCGGATCATACATATCGATGATGTCGCGGCTCTCCTCCAGGGACAGCCCGGCGCGTTTGCCGCGCAAAATAAGCTGTAGTCGCCCATGGTCAGCGCGGGAATAAAGTCGATGCTGGCCCTCGCGGCGCGGCCGCAAGAGCCCTTTTTCCTCGTAGAAGCGCAGCGTTCTCGTGGTGACGTCGAACTCCCGGGCAAGGTCGGAAATCGAGTAAACCTGGGGCGCGGGCTTAGCCTTGGGCTTGTGCTTGGACTTGACCATCGTCGTCCTCGTAACTGAAGGGCCACTCTAGGGTAAGTTTACGTAAACGTCAACTTCAGGCCGCGTTCTGTGAGACGGCTCTTGGAAGGCCCTGCGCGCACTTCCTATGATTGATGGGCAGGCAACGGTACGCTGCCTGCGTTGGTCTAGAGCGTGAGATTTGGCGCTAGAGGCCTTAAGCCCATCCCATTTGGACGAGACTATGACCATCGTTCCAGATTTTGGTCATATGCGAGATGCGGTCACCGTCGAAAACCATGTGGTAAACATAGTCCGCCTTGATCGACTTGCCGGTCGCCTCAACGGGTCCGCCGGGCCCCGTCTGCGTGCCATGCAGCACGGCGTAACCCGCAACCGAATGGCTGTCGCTGTCTTCCGCGAAGAACTTGAGCTCGTAGCGCGCGTCCGGAATGGGCGTCAGCATGCCCGCCATCCAGCCGCAATAGTCCTCCAGTGTTTCGATGCCGGCAAGGGCATCCGCCTGCGCTGAGAAGGTGGCGGTCGGGTGACAAAAAGCGCTGCAGACGCTCCACCCTTTGCCCGTTTCACAGGCGTCGAAAAAGTCTCTCGCTATTTCCAGATTGCTCACGTTGAATCTCCAAACAGGGTGTGAGCTTGGAGCTTAGCGCATCCGGGGCGACTATGCCGTCGCTCCGGTGCGCCTTTTGGCGATGGTGAATGGCCGCAGGCTCAGGCGGCGTCCAGCCAGGAGTTGAACTCGATTACATCTACTGTGCCCGGTTGAGCTCCACCGAGCCAGCGGTAGGGGTTGCCGATATCGCCAAGGTGACTGACGATCGTCAGCGCAGCGCTGAAGTCCTGCGTGGAGGTGTTGGTGCCGGGTGTCACGATACAGGGCACGCCAGCTGCCGCAGCCGATGCCAGGCCAGACTCGCTGTCCTCAACGGCCAGCGCCTGCTGCGCATCAACCCGCAGGGCCGCAAGGCAGCGCGTGTAGACCTCACCGTCAGGCTTGGCGTTTTCAACCAGACTGCGGTGCATAATCACATCGAAGTCGGCGCTCGACAGGCCAATCGCCGTCAGTACCGCCTGTGCAGTTGCCGCATAGGTTGTGGTAGCAAAGCCAAGTGCGATGCCGTTCTCTCGGCAGCCGCGAACCAGCCGCAAAACGCCTGGCCGCGCCTGCAGTTGGCCGGCCGCTAGCCGCTCGTGAAACAGCCTGCTCTTATTTGCGTGCAGTTCCGCCGCTGCGCGCTCGTCGATATCCACGTTGCCCTGGCGGCGCGCGAAATCAACGATACGCTTGATGCCACCCGGGGTTTGCAGCATGGCGCGGTACTCGTCCTCCCGCCAGTGCCAGTCCAAGCCGGCCTCGACAAAGGCTGCGTTAAAGGCTGCCCGCTGCAGCTCTGAAGTTTCAAGAAGGGTGCCAATGCCCCCAAAGAGTAGTGCCTGTGTCATCGTTGACCCTCCGCGGCTTTTTTTGATGTGTGCAAAGTCATACGCGGGTTGTGGACATTTGGTCCAGTATTTTTGCTTACTGTGCTGTCCAGCCTCCATCGACCTTCAAACTGTCGCCGGTCACCAGCGAGGCGGCATCGCTGGCGAGGAAGAGCACGGCGGCAGCGACTTCCTCCACGCGGCCCACGCGATCCATGGGAATCTTGCTCAAGACCTCGGCCTGAAAGGCGGGATCTGCCAACATGGGTTCAGTCATGGGCGTCTCGATAAAGGTAGGCGCCACCGAGTTAACGCGGACGCCTTGCGGCGCAAGCTCCACCGCCATCGCCTTGGTCAGACCCTCAATTGCATGCTTGGTCATGCAGTAGGCCGTTCGGCGAGCGGCACCTATGTGGCCCATCTGTGAGGACATGTGAACGATTGAGCCGCTGCCCTGGCGCACCATGATTCGGGCTGCGGCCTGGGCGGTGAGAAAGGCAGCGCGCACGTTGAGGTCGAGCAGAAGGTCGAGCGATTCCTCGTCAACCTCGATAAAGGCTTGCGGCCGGTTGGTGCCTACGTTGTTGACGAGCACGTCCAATCGCTCAAGGGCCGATAGCCGATCGAGAAAACTCCGAGAGGTCACATCATCTACCCAATAGCGGATACGCGAATTGCTGCCCGCCAACTCTTCCAAATCCTGCTCGGACCGTGCCACCGCAATCACCTCGGCACCCGCATTGGCCAGTAATTCGGCGCAGGCGCGGCCAATGCCTCGACCTGCACCGGTCACCAGCGCAGTACGACCCTCAAGGCTGAATACAGACACGCCATCATCCTTTGCCATCACTAAATCCTTTCCCCGCCTGATCAGCGCGAGTGTAGCCGCTGATTGAATCCGAATGCAAAGGCCGATAGACTTTTGGGGTTGGACTGCTGGAAAACCGCATGGTCCGGGAAACCTCTCATCAAAAAACAAAACGGCTGCCCACGTCCTACGACGTTGCGCAACATGCCGGTGTTTCACAATCTGCGGTGTCGCGCTGCTTCAAACCCGGCGCAAGCGTCTCGAGGAAAATGCGTGAACGCGTGATGCGCTCCGTCGAAGAGCTGGGCTACCGCCCCAACGCGATCGCCCGCGGGCTGATTACACGGCGCTCCAATATGGTCGCGGTGATCGTCTCGAATCTGCGCTACTACCCGGAGGTATTATCGGAGCTCAGCAGGCGCCTATCGGAACGAGGCATTCACGTGCTGCTGTTTGACCTCGACCACGAAAGCGATCTCGCAAAGGTCTTCGATCAGATCTGGCAGTACCAGGTCGATGGCGTTGTCGCCGCCGCCTATCTCGAACCCGCTCAACTTCGCCAGTTCGAGGAGCGCCACATTCCCCTCGTTTTGTACAACAGATCACGCAAGGACTTCGCCGTCAGCTCGGTGAGCTGCGACCAGGCGCAGGGTGAGCGCGAGCTCGTCGACATGCTGGTGAATGACTGCGGGCATCGCACCTTCGCGGTGATCGGCGGCCCACCGGACTCCGTGGTCAGCCTGCAGCGCACCGAAAGTGCTATCCGGCGGCTGCGCAAACTGGGTATCAAGCAAATCGCCCGTGACGCGGGCGACTACGGCTACGATTCAGGCCGTCAGGCCATACGCCGCATCATGGAGTCGCGCAAGCGGCCCCCGTCGGCAGTGATCTGCGCCAACGATATGATGGCTATCGGCGTGGTCGATGAACTACGCCTGCACCTTGATATCGATGTTCCGGGCGACGTTTCCGTAGTCGGCTTCGACGGCTCAAGAGCCGGCCAGTGGCTCAGCTACGATCTCGCAACCATTGAGCAGCCGGTAGAAAGCATGGCCGAGGCAGCGGTATCCATGCTGATGCAGCGCATCGACAACGAGGGCCTGCCGCCAGAGCGCCGTACCTTCTCCGGCGTGCTGCGCACGGGTAGTACGGTGAGACTGAAGTAGTGCCAGAACCACTCGTGCTGCTACCCGGGATGATGTGTGACTGGCGCCTTTGGCGTCATCAGATCGATGCACTCTCACTCGGTGGCGAGCGCGCGGTAAGCGTCGGCGACATCACCAGGGGATGTTCAGTGCCGGCGCTGGCCGAGCATGTACTGGCGGAAGCGCCCGAGCGTTTTGCACTGGCGGGCCTGTCCATGGGCGGCATCGTTGCTCTTGAGATCTGGCGACAACAGCCCGAGCGAGTGTCGCGACTGGCCCTGCTGGACACCAACCACCTGGCAGACCCATCCGAGAGACAAGCGCTGCGCAATGACCAGATAGCCCGCGTGTTAAACGGTGAACTGATGCCAATACTGCGCGAAGAGCTGAAGCCGAATTATCTGGCAAGCGTGCACCGAGGCAACACAGGCCTGCTGGATGAGGTAATGGCTATGGGCGTCGAGCTCGGCGCGACGGTGTTTGAACGCCAGTCTATCGCCCTGCGGGATCGCCCTGACAGCGGCTTGACCCTTGGCACGATCAACCGGCCTACGCTGGTACTCTGTGGTGACGAGGATCAGCTGTGTCCTCCGGAGCGCCATCGCGCGATGGCAGCGCTACTACCCGACCCCGAACTTGTTGTCATCCAACAGTGCGGTCATCTTGCAACGCTGGAACAACCAGCGGCGGTGACGCAGGCACTATCCAACTGGCTGCAACGTTAATGAAGTTAACACCACCTGCAGGTGCAACGTATGCCCAACACTGAGAAACGTATGCTTACCCCGCACGGCGGTAGCCTGCCGCGCTATATGGCGGTGGCAGACCGCCCAGCCCTTAAAGCGAACAGTCAGCCAGGGTCCACCCCATGAGCACCAGCCTGAAACAGCGCCTACGGCAACATCAGCCCACGATAGGCACCTGGATAAAAACGCCTTCACCCATGGTTTGTGAAGTGCTTTCGCGCAGCTCGCTGGACGTCGTGTGCCTGGACGCGGAGCACTCCCCCTTTGACCGGGGTAGTCTGGACCAGTGCCTGCACGCCCTGCGCGCCGGCGACATGCCGAGCCTGGTGCGCGTACCCTCCACCGCGGCGGAGCATACGCTGAACGCTCTGGATTGCGGTGCTACCGGGATCGTGATGCCGCACGTCACCAGCGCTGCTGCCGCCGAAAGCATTGCCCGCGCGGCGCACTTTGGCGCGGGCGGCCGCGGCTATGCGGGCTCCACGCGAGCAGCGGGCTATACCACTAAGCCCATGGGCGAGCATCTCAAGGACAGCGCCAGCCAAACAGCCGTCATTGCCCAGATTGAGGACCTCGAGGCGCTTGACGCTATCGACGATATTGCCGCCGTGGACGCCATAGACTGCCTCTTTATCGGCCGCATCGATCTGACCGTCGCCTTGGGCGCCAGCAGCCCAAAGGACAGCGTCGTTATCGACGCGGTAGAGCGCATCTGCCAAGCCGGTCAGAGTGCAGGTCGTTGTGTCGGGATGTTTGTGGGCAACCCGGATGAGCTACCGCGTTGGCGCCAGGCCGGTGCGAGCTTTTTCCTGCTATCGTCGGATCACGGCTTCTTGCTGGAGGGCGCTGAACGGCTGGCCGCAAAATTCGGGGATAGCTAAGACGGCAAGGGCTAAAAGCGATAGAAGCGTCGCGCGCAGCCACTGAAAAGCTGCAGTCGCTCATCGGCGGAGACCCCAGCCGTGAGTGTCTCGTAGGCGGACCAGACCGCCGCGTAGTCACGGTAGAGTTTATCGACAGGGAAATTGGAACCCACCATTACGCGGGACGCGCCGAAGATATCGAGAACTGCATCTACAATTGGCCGCCAGTCGTCCACTTGCCAGTCGGGCCTGAACATACCCAATCCAGATAACTTACAAACGCTGTTGGGCAATCGTGCAAATTGCTCGAGGCCCTCACGCCAGGACTTCAGACCTGCCGGGCTCTGATCCCAGGGTGAGCCGGCGTGACACAGCGCCACCGGCAACTCAGTTACCTGCTCGAACACGCTCATTAGCGCCGGCATCTGCGACGGAATCATCTGCAAATCAAAGGACAGGCCAGCGCCGGCTAGGGCCTTCAGGCCATTCAGCCATGCCGGGTCTGCCAATAGCGTCGCCGTGCCGTGGCGGCCATCCTCATCAACATGGCGGCCAACAATCTGCCTGATGCCGCGAACGCGCGGATAGCGCATCTGTGCCTCAAGCTGCTGCGAAACATCGGGCGCCGCCAGGTCGCAAAAAGCCACAACTGCCTGCGGCAATTCAGCCAGCGTGTGTAACCAGGCAGTTTCTCGCAGGCTGTCTTCGGGGGCGGCGCCGACCTGTATATGCACCGAGGCGCTTGGCCGGTATGCTCGAGATTCGTTTAGGAGATCTGATGGCAAATAATTCCGCTGGATGGGCGTTGGATCACCAAAAAAGCGGCGCTCTCCCCGGGCCATCAGCCAGGGGTAGTGTACCGCCCCAAGATCCCAGAGATGG
Organism: Pseudomonadota bacterium; assembly: GCA_038748065.1. Taxonomy (GTDB): domain Bacteria; phylum Pseudomonadota; class Gammaproteobacteria; order Pseudomonadales; family Halieaceae; genus JBCDJG01. The sequence goes on along the minus strand of JBCDJG010000002.1, from coordinate 28,287 downwards.
TGGTGAGCATCAACAAACTCAAGCGCCATGGCGCGCTCGCGCGATCTGGGCCAGCACGGCAAGTTCATCAAAAACCAGCCACTCTTCCACCACACGCCCATCAATGCACTTGTAGTGGCTCTCACCGAGGATCAGCAAAGGCGCGCCCGTCGGCGACCCCCAAGGTCCAGCCCCGCTGTGCGTGCCAGCTAGGGTCCAGCGTGCCGCCACGTATTCAGTATCATCTAACATGGCGTTACTGCAAACATAGTCCACAGTGACCCGCGCATCGGGTATGGCGCCCAGAATCGTCAGGTACCAGCCCTTGATAGCTTCGACACCTTCAAGAGCATCCCGCGCCGAAGCATGCACCACTGCCTGCTCCTCATAAAGCTGGTGGCAGTCACCTACCAGGTTGGCACTCCAGATATTCACCAGGCCAGCGGCAATCCGCGCTTCCAGATCGCTCTCTGCATAGGCCTGGCGATCGCGGGGGGTGGCGCTAACCCGCTGCCACTCCCTGTCGAGCCAGGCGCCATAGCGAGGATCGAGCGGCGCCGCAGCACGTTCTGCTACCCAGACATCGATATCCACACCGAGCTGCCGAGCTAGAGAGAGATTATCTCGAACCAGCCACTCTTCGACGATCTGATTAGCACGGCACACGCAGTGGGCGATAACCTGAATCTCGGCGCTCTTACCGGTAGCCTCGCCAAACTCGCTCGGACCCAGATTAGTCATCCGCGTGGTGATCAGGTGAGAACTGTGAAAGCCACTAGCCGCATCGCCACCCCAAACAATATTGTCCGCATGCAGCGTTCGATCGGGGAAGGCACCAAGCGTGCGCAGTGTATTGTGAACAACCTCTTCCGCACCCTCTGTATAACCGGCCAGAGTGTAAACCGGGCAGTCTTCGGAATAGTAATCGCGACACAGGCCGACCTGCTTGCCCTCCCAGATGCGGTAGGTAATACGCAGGATGTAGTCAATGATATCGCGGAACTCCGGATCAAAGCCCGTCATATTGCCGCCGCTGCCCTGGGCAGGCGCGCTGTCGTAGTGTTGAGAATCCATAGGACGTTCTAACGTGAAAAAGTCGTAGGTTAGCAGTAATTTTCCACGCGCATCTTGACTCAACTTTGCATTCGAATGCAATATCTTTCGATGCCTGAGAATCACGATTACCAAGACATCAAGCAGCGCGCCCTTGCCTATTGCGACGCCATGGCTGCGGCAGACCCATCGAATGTTGAAGCCGTGTTGCGCGGTTTCACAGCACCCGGCTATCACTGCTACGCGGTACATCCCTTCGGCAGACTCGAGGGCGAAGCTGCGGTCGCCGAAAACTTGTGGCAGCCGCTAATGCGTGACTGGAGTTCGCTAAAGCGCCGGCCCTTCATGTTCATGGCGGGCACCAGTGAAATCGACCAGACCCAATGGGTCATCAGCGCGGGCGTTTTCATGGGCCTGCTGGACGGTAACTGGCTGGGTATTCCGGCCACGGGCCGGTTGACGACCTTGCGCTACGCTGAATTCCTTGGCTTTGCCGAGGGCCGCATTACGCGTTCCGCGTTTTTCTGCGACATCATCGACGTAATGCAACAGGCGAGGGTGAGTCCTCTACCAGCCAGCCTTGGGGCATCGCAAATTTTCCCAGCCCCGCTGACACAGGATGGCCTGCTGTTCGATAGGATCCCGCCGGAGCAGGGAACCGAGACTCTCAATCTCATAGATCGTATGGTCGATGACCTGAAAGCCATCAACGCGAACGACGCCTTAACCTGCCCGCCGGATTACCTGCGGCGCACCTGGCATGAAGATATGGCTTGGTACGGCCCTGCCGGTATCGGCGCCACCTTCACCATCGAGCGTTATCAGCAGCAACACCAGCATCCTTTCCGCTTCGGCGTCAAAGACAAAGAGTTTAACGGCCACATCTGCCGGTTGGCGGAGGGCAACTATGGCGGCTTTTTCGGCTGGCCGAATCTTCGCCACGTGCCGGCTGGCGGTTTCCTTGGCCTACCCGGCGCCAATAAGGCGGTTGAAATGCGGGTCGTGGATCTTTATCGCCGTTCGGGGGACAAACTCGCCGAGAACTGGATCATCATCGACTTTCCATGGTGGCTGAAGCAACAGGGTCTCGACGTCTTCACGCGACTCAAGGAGCTGACACCCGGCAGCTAATTCCGCCGTCAGTCGTTATACCCGCCCCTATGGCAAGATCGTCAGCAGACTCGCTCAACCGGTCAACTCACCCAATCAGCGCATCAAAGCCGTATAGGAAGGCCAGGCAGAACAGGAAGAAGCCTACCAGCGCGTAGCAAACCGAATCCACTCTGCCCGGGATAGTGTGCCAGCCACCATCTTTGGCATCACCCCCGTCGCGCTGAAAGGCGAGCAGTTGTCCCTTGACGGTATAAGGCGAGTATTCACTCTGCTTACCGTCGATCAAAAGGCTACAACCCCACGACACCACCATATTGACTGAAGCGCCGATGGCGCAATACCAGGGCCAGGCGATATCGGTTTGTGTTGCGACAAACCAAATTGCAACAAACCCAACCACGATGCCGACCATAAGGCCGCGCTCGGTTGTGTGCTTGGAGAAGAAGCCAAGCGTATACATGCTGAGCTTGGCGCCCACAAAATAAGAGCCTATCTTACTCAGCACTTCCAGAATCGACCCCTCGCTACGTGAAAACAGTATCGCCGGCAGAATAATCGCAGCCGCCCAAACAAAAGTAAAAATACGCGACATGCGAAGGCAGTCTTCACTGCTTGCGTCGGGTTTGAAATAGCGCTGATAAAAATCAACGGTGGATACCGTAGCCATGGAATTAAAGGCGGAGTCTAGGCTGGACATGGATGCAGCCATAACCGCAGCGGCAATAATACCCATCAGGCCAGGAAGCCCGTACTCCGCAGCGAAGGTGAGGATGATGGTATTTCCATTCTCGAACTCCCGACCCCCGTAGTAGCTGTAAAAAAGAATCCCGAGAAACACAAAGAGGAAATAGATAAAAAAGGCACCGAAACCCATAAAAAGGAAGGACTTCTTGGCATCGCCGATGTTTTTGGCTGCCAGTGTGCGCTGCACCATCATCTGGTTTGTGCCATAAACGGTGATGTGGAAGATCGTCATGGCGAGAACGCCTGACCAGATCGTTGTGACTTTGGTGATATCGGGCGAGAAATCGAGAGCACGGGTCAGGCCTTGCGCCTTCAATTCGGCGAGCGTATCACCCAAGGACGAGGGCATTTGCGTGATCAGCGCGTAGAAGATAATACCTCCACCAATCAGCAAGATGGCTGCCTGAATCACGTCCGTCCAGATCACCGCCGTAATGCCGCCCATTGCGGTATAAATCAACGCGATAGCTGTCACGATAACAATGGCATATTCCACCTTCACACCAGTGATGAACTCAAGCACCAACGCCGTTGCGTAAAGCACTGCGGCGGAGGTTAGCGCCTGTGAAACCAGGAAAATGGACGCGATAACGGTGCGGGAGGTGGGGCCGAATCGGCGCTCCTGATATTCGTAAATTGACGCAACGCCACTGTTGAAAAAGAAGGGCAGAAAAAAGGTGATAACAACCAGAATCACCAGAGGATAATTCAGGTGGATTGCTATCACTGAAAGCCCGTCGGTATAGGCCCAGGCCGGTGCGCCAAGGAAGGTTAGCGCGCTGACATAAGTGCCCAGTACAGAAATACCAATGGCCCACCAGGGCGTGGAACGATCGCCCAGGAAAAAGTCATCGGCGGAGTCCACCTTCTTGCCCAGCAGATAACCGATATACAGGTTAACCGCGATGTATACGAGCAGGATGGACCAGTTGAGCGTACCGAACTCAGCCATTGCGTATCCCCTTAAAAAAACAGGCGGGGTGTCGCCACCCCGCCTGTATGGTACTGCAGAACCTAGAAGTTATAGCGCACACGCACGCCGTAGTTCTGTGGATACATGAAGCTGGTCTGGACCAGATCGAAACCGCCAACGTTGGTCCGTGCCAAAACGTCCTCGTCTTCGATGTTCTCGATGAAGGCCTCTGCCTCGAACTGCTCGTTGAGCGTGGTGTAGATCACGCGGATATCGGTCTTGGTATACGAATCCTGGACCTGTTGCGCGTAGGTGCTGACATCATCGGTATTGTAGTCATCCGAGTAGAAGAACTGCAGGAAAGGCGTCAAACGGCCAGCGTCTCCCAGGTCGATATCATAGCCAACGCTCAGGCTCAGGGTGATGTCCGGGGCCCAAGGCGGTGTTTCGCCCTCGAGGTCGATAAACTCCTGGGGCACGCCGTTAGCCTGTTCGAAGGGGTTTACGACACCGAAGTTGCCGTACTCGTTGTCCATCAGACTAAGCCCGGCGTTAATAAACCACTTGTCATCGGGAATCCACGTCAGATCCGCTTCCAGACCGAGTGTGTCGATCTCGCCGCCGTTGACAGTACGGGTCTGGAAGACACCGTTGCCGAGAGCAACCAGTTCCTGCGTCGTCAGGCCCGTATACTCATTGTAGAAGATCGCGACGTTAGCCTGCACGGTGTTATCGAGCCAGCGACTCTTCATCCCGATCTCGAAAGCCTCTGATTCTTGAGACTCAAAGGGCGTACCGTCGGCATTAACGCCGCCAGACAGGAAGCCGGTCGACCAGTTCGCGTAAAACATCACAGCGTCATTCATGTCCCACTCGGCACCGAGTCGGTAGGTGGTGTCGTAAAAAGAACGCTCTGCAGAGTTCTCAGGAATCAGGGTGTATCGATAGATATCGATCGCACGACCATTGAGGCTTAGCGGGTTCACGCCCGGTAGCGGGTTGCCTGCAGCATCGGTAGAAGAGCCGCTAAAGCTGTCCGTATCTTTTGTCTCCTCGTTGTAGCGGATACCAGCGATCAAGCGAACGGTGTCGGTGATAGAGTAGTTACCCTGGGCGAATACGCCAACGGTATCCGTTTCGATCTCCTGGAAATCGGCGAAATCGCTGAAGCTGTCTTGAGGTGGAGAGGTCCGGTACTGGGAGAAGCCGAAGGCGATTTCATCCACCGAATAGTACAGGCCGAAGGTGCCTTCAAAGTCAGTCGACGTATAGTTCAACTGCAACTCGCTCGTGACAGACTCTACTTCTTCGTCCCAGAAGAAGATATAGCCCGGAGCGGCGGAGTAATCACCATCCCAGTCGAATTCACTGTCCCAGTCAGTCCATGACGCAATAAAACGCGCAGACAGTGAGTCGCTAAGGTCGAAGCTGGCATCGAAGGTCACACTCTCTTCAGAGTTATCCCGCTCAGCGTCAACGTCGTAGCTGGCCTCCCAAGGCTCGTCAAAGCGTGCATCGCCGCGCGAGTTCGGGTTGGGGTTGTTACAGTTCTGGAACTGACCAAAGGCATCTGTAACACCGTTACCGTTGATGGGCTGGCAGATGCCCTCAGCGGCGAAGATACCGTCTGCAATACCCTTCTGGCTCACGTTGCTATAGCGCAATACGATTTCGCCGAAATCATTGGCCCAAAGGCCAGACACCCGGAAGTTACGGGCTTCATCCTGGCCAAGATCTTCGCCGGCCGAGTTATCGATGTAGCCATCGCTATCCTTGGTGTTAAAGGCGAAACGCAGGGCTGCGTTATCTCCGACAGGTGTGTTGATAAACCCTTCCGTAGTAAAGCGTCCGAAGCGCTCAACGCTGCCGCGCAAACCGCCAGACAGCGCCTCTGTATCAGGCTTGAAGGTGTACACGTTGATGGCGCCGGCAAAGGTGTTGCGGCCGTACAGCGTGCCCTGCGGCCCCTTCAACACTTCCACGCGCTCAACGTCAAAGTAGGCTTGCGACTGCTGCGACGCCCTGGGCCGGTAAACGCCGTCCAGGAAGAATCCAGCGATCGATGAGTTATCGGCAAAGGTATTGTTTGAGTTGGCGCCGCGCAGCGCAACTTTCGAATCGGCACCGATAAAGCCGTAGCTCATGCCAGGGGTCACCAACTCCAGGCGCGAGATATCCGTGATGCCCGCTCGCTCCATGCTTTTCTGATCGAGCGCGGTGACTGAAATACCGACATCCTGCAAATTCTGCTCACGTTTTTGAGCGGTGACGATGACTTCCTCAAGCGCGAACCCGCCCTGGGCACTCGCAGGCAGTTGGTGACCGGCCGTCATAGCGGCCAGGATACCTACCTGAAAGGCGAGCTGCTTCTTTTTGGATTTGTACATAGTCGATGTTCTCCCTATCGTCCAGCGTTCGCTGTTATGTGTAATTTCGGAGTTACTGCGGCGGCCCTGCGGACTAAGACCGACTCTTGGCTTAGACAGATACCGCGCACCTTCGTGAGGACTTCTTTTATTGGCTTTCCTCACCTCTCACCCCGAATGTACTTCGAATGCAAGACTGATTCAAGCTTTGTTAATGTTCCTATTCACCAAGTGTTGCAGGCTGGCAAAACCGCGGCTACACTAGTTTTGCATTCGAAGTCAAAATTGCGCCGGCCAACGCCCCTGCTGGGGATCATGTGTGGCTGGTGCCGCTGTATCTCCGCACAGGATACTGAGCTATGCCAACAAATTCCCTAGCGAGCCGCGTGGTTAGACGGCGGGACTACATACCCTGCGACGAAGCATTCGTCGACACTCGCCTGCCCGGCCGAGAGGGCAAGATGAATTACTGCATTATCGGCCCGGGTGTCGCAGAAAATGAAAAGCAAGTGGTACACATTGTGGAGCCGCACGGCTTCAACGTGGGTGGCGTTTCCCTGCCCACTGGCAAAATCAACTCGCTGCATTCCCATACCACCGCTGAGGTGTTTATTGTCTTTCGCGGCGAGTGGCGCTTCTTCTGGGGCTACGATGGCAATGACGGCGATGCCGTGCTTGGCCCAGGCGATATAATCAGCGTACCAACAGGCACCTTCCGCGCTTTCGAAAGCGTGGGCAGCGATGACAATTTCATGCTCTCTTTCCTGGGTGAAGATGACCCCGGCGTGGTCACCTGGGCCAACGATGTGATCGAAGGGGCCGCGCAGTTCGGCTTCTACCTGCGCCAAGATTCCAGCCTGATCGACACCACCCGAGGCGACGCGCTGCCACCGGTAGAGGAGCTGTTGCAACCTCTAAGCGAAGCGGAGCTGCTGCGTTTCAACCGCACTAGCCCGGCGGAGATGGCAGCGCGGGTGGTTAACGTTGCCGACCAGTCTGGCTATGGCCGCGCTTTCGCCGACTGCGTGCTGCCGGGCGGTCACAAAACCTACCACCCCATTATCGGTGAGGGCTGTCACGAGCTTGGCAAATGCCCCGCTCCCATTCTCAATCCCCACTCCTTCTCATTAGGCGCGATCGAAGCTGAGCAGGGCGGTGGTTTGCTAAAACATCGCTACGACGTCAAGCAGGTGCTGGTGGTTGGTACTGGCCAATGGCGCGTGACCCTGGAGCACAACGGGGAAAGCGCCAGTTTTGACATTGGCCCAGAAGACACCATCTCGGTACCCGCCGGTGCCTGGCAAGAGATGGCCAACATCGGCAACGAGCAGGGCATCTTATACATCGCAAGCGCTGGCGACGTCGCCGCACGTCCGGAGTGGGCACCCGAAGTGGCCGCAGGAATCAGCGAGTAATATCCAGATATTTGAGCAAGATAGCTATAAGGAGAGAGACATGGCCAGATGGCTAAAAAACGGCATTTCCGAAGAACAGGCCGTACAGGACAGCAAGCGCGTTCGCGACACCGTGGAGGGTATATTGGCAGACATTGGCAGCCGCGGCGATGCTGCCGTGCGCGAGCTATCGGAAAAGTTCGACAATTGGTCGCCAGCCAGCTTCCGCCTCTGCGACGAAGACATCCAGGCGGCAATTGACAGCCTCCCGCAGCAGACATTGACGGACATCAAGTTCGCGCAGGAGCAAGTTAAGAACTTCGCTCGCATCCAGCGGGAGTCAATGCAGGACGTGGAAGTAGAGACACGCCCCGGCGTGGTGCTGGGTCACAAGCACCTACCTGTAAACAGCGTGGGCTGCTACATCCCTGGCGGCAAGTATCCACTTGTCGCGTCCGCCCACATGAGCGTCGCTACCGCCAAGGTAGCCGGCGTAGCGCGCGTGATTGCCTGCGCACCGCCCTTTGAAGGCAAACCCAACGCCGCCATTGTTGCCACCATGGCCCTGGCCGGTGCCGACGAAATCTACTGCTTCGGTGGCGTTCAGGCCGTTGGCGCCATGGCCCTCGGCACTGAAACAATTGATGGCGTCGACATGATCGTCGGCCCAGGCAACGCCTTTGTTGCCGAGGCAAAGCGGCAACTCTTCGGCCGCGTGGGCATAGACCTGCTGGCCGGACCCACAGAAACACTCGTGATCTGCGATGAGATCGGCTGCGACGCCGAGATGGCAGCTACGGATTTGCTCGGCCAGGCAGAGCACGGGCCAAATTCGCCAGCCATCCTGCTAACGAATTCGGAAACCCTGGCGGAAGCCACGATGGTTGAGATCGAAAAACAGCTACAGACTCTACCGACAGCAGAAGTCGCGGGGGCCGCCTGGCGTGACTACGGCCAGGTCATCGTGTGTGACGGCTACGACGAAATGGTCGCTGTAGCAGACGATATCGCCTCAGAGCACGTGCAAGTCATGACGGAAGATCCTGACTACTTTCTCAACAACATGACCAACTACGGCGCGCTCTTCCTGGGCCAGGAAACCAATGTGTCCTATGGCGACAAGGTGATTGGTACTAACCACACCCTGCCTACAAACAAGGCTGCACGTTACACGGGCGGACTGTGGGTTGGCAAATTCATCAAGACCTGCACCTATCAGCGCGTGGCACCCGAGGCGACAGCCGAGATCGGCGAATACTGCTCCCGCTTGTGCGAGCTGGAAGGCTTCGCCGGCCACAAGGCCCAGGCCGACCTGCGCGTTGCCCGTTACGGCTAAACGCCATGAGTGCATCCGTTCATGACCAAAACCGGGCATTCATAGGGCGCTTCCGCAGCGCCCTTTACGACGTGGATACTGCCGAGCTGCGCGGGCAGCTCGAGAGCCTGTTTGCGCCCGATGCCGAAATCCAGTTAGCCTATCCGCTGGGCAAGATGGTCGGCCCAGATGCGCTCTTAGAAAAGGCCTACGCACCGCTGCTCGCGGCGGTACCAGATCTGGAACGCCGGGACTATATCGTTATGGCTGGCCCGCAGGATGACGAAAGCTGGGTCGGCTGCGGCGGCTACTACACGGGCGTCTTCGAGCAAGCCTGGCTGGATATACCCGCTACTCGCCACCTGGTGACCATGCGCTACTGCGAGTTCTTTCGCGTCGAGGGCGATCAAATCGTTGCCATGCATGGCCTCTGGGATATCCCTGAGGTGATGCTTCAGGCCCGGGCCTGGCCAATGAGCCAAAGCCTTGGGCGCGAACTGCTGATTCCCGGCCCGGCAACACAGGATGGCATCGTTACCGGGCCCTACGACGCAACGCGCTCAGCATCCAGCCTTGCTCTGGTAAGCAACATGCTGGATGGCCTTGGCGACTACGCTGCCGGCCGCATTGAGGCATTGGAGCCGGGGCCTTACTGGCACCCCAAAATGAACTGGTATGGCCCCGCCGGCATCGGCTCCAACCGGCGTATCTCGGGCTTCAGGAATTGGCACCAGGTACCTTTTCGCAGTGGTTTGCCCGATACGGACAGCGATATGGGTAAACCTTATACGCAGTGCTACTTCGGCGATGGTGACTATGTCGCCTTCTGCGGTTTCGATGCCATGCACATGACCGTCGCTGGCGACGGCTGGCTGGGCATCGCCCCGCCCGGCAAGCACATCCGCATGACCAGCCTGGATTTCTGGCGCTGCGAGAACGGTAAGATTCGCGAAAATTGGGTCCTGGTAGACCTGCTCGACATCTACAACAAGCTGGGCGTCGACGTCTTCAAGCGCATGCGTGAAATCACAGTCGATCGACAGCTTAATCCTCCTCCCCTTTAACGACCCACAACAGAGGTGATTATGAAAGGTTCACGCCCTGAACAGGCTGTGTTGACGGCCGACAACGATCTCACCAAAACCGAAGAAACCCTGGCGACCGTCGATGCCATGGTCGATGGCCTGAATGATCACGACATCGAACACATGGGCCGCTTCTTTGCGCCGGACTTTCGCTGGCTGGGCAATGCTGGCTGTGGCTACAAGAATGGTCTCAGAGAATTTCAGGATAACTGGCAGCGGCCGTTTCATGCGGCTTTTTCAGATAAAGTCTGTATCGACGAAGCGCGCATTACCCAAGGCGAATGGTGCGCCGCCTTTGGCCGACAGGAGGCAACACACAGCGGCGAGTTCATGGGTATCGCGCCCACCGGCAAGCGGGTGGAGATACGCTACATGGACTTCTGGAAAGTGGTAGACGGCAAAATTGTCGACAATTGGGTGACCGTGGATTTCCCCTACGTGATGCAGCAGCTCGGCGCAGATCCCTTCAACGGCCACGGCTGGGAGCAGTATGACAGCGAGGCAAAACCCTCAGCATTAGATAGTTAATCGTGCGCAGCGGTGCGCAGGTTTACCCCAGTGTACCGCGCCATGCTCTGGCCTCAGGCGGCTTGTAGGCGCCCGGCAACTTCGGTACAAACGTGATCCGCGATTAACTCTGGCCAAGGCAATACTATGAGCGACATCATCAAGAGCGCAGGCAATCTGCAGGGTTACTCCGTACTCGTTACCGGCGGTGGTACGGGCATCGGCACCGGCTGTGCGATGGCGCTGGCCGCAGACGGCGCTGCTGTGACCATCGCCGGCCGTCGCGCAGAGGTGCTGGAGGCGGCCGCGGAGAAAATCAGCGAGGTGGCCGGCTTCGGCGGCGGCGTACAGATCGTTACCGGCGATGTGACCGTCGAAGATGACGTGCAAGCCATGGTCGTCAAAGCACTCGAGCCCACTGGCAAGATCAACGGCTGTGTGGCTAACGCCGGCGGCGGCGGCATGATGTATGGCTACGAGAACATGGACACAGAAGAATTCCTGCGCGTGCTGAATCTCAACGTGCTCGGCACTATGTTCTGTATCAAACACACTCTGCAGCACATGATCGACGCCGGTGGCGGCTCCTTCATTGGAATGTCATCACTCGCTGGCCATATAACCCATAACTGGTTTGGCGCTTACCCCGTGAGCAAGGCTGGAATAGAGGCGATGATCTGCAACGCCGCGGATGAGAACGGCGCACACGGCGTGCGCTTCAATGCGATTCGCCCCGGCTTTGTCGCCACCGAAATCATGGAAGGCATACCCCGAGACAGCTCTATCTACGAGTCCTATATCGAAAACACCCCGATGGGTGACGTAGGGCAGCCTGCAGATATTGCCCACCTCGCGCGCTTCCTGATCGGGCCAGAATCACGATGGATTACCGGCCAATGCATCAACGTGGACGGCGGCCACAGTCTGCGTCGCGGGCCGGACTTCACGCCCTTCAAGGGCTAACAGCGCAGAAAGCGGGCATCAGGTTCTCGCGGCGTCCACGAGAAACTTCGCCGCGGCGATCTGCGCAGTAGCGACCTCACATAAATCGCCCGGGGTGACGCTGATCGGTAAGTCAAAGTCCATTTCCTCGCGTAGAATTTCCACGGAGTCGGGATCGAAGTGAATCGCGCCATCCGCTGCAATCTCAGACACGCCATCAAGGCCTTGTGCTTGCTGCATGGCAGTGACTACGCCCTCATCAGACCACTCAGAGGGCAAGTCTAATTCCACTTTGCCCTCACTGACGATTACCGGGTAGCCGCCAGGTAGCCCCAGGGGTGCTGGCAGGTGCAAGCGCCGGCGCTCGCTGCCAAGCAGAGCCACAATCGCCTCTGCGGCTAGCAATGCCGTGGTGCTGGAAAAGCCGGCGCCGGGTTCATAGCCCTGAACGATCGACGTATTCATCAGCGCCCGCAGATCCCCCAGTTCAGAAGATATGTCGGACCCGCTTTCCGTAACCTTCAACAAGAAAGGCGCATCATTGCGGTAGCCGGGCTCGCGCGGTGCAACCCAATGAATGTGATGCGCCACAAGCGAGATCTCGAGGTCAGCCGCATTCATGCCGCGCCGCGCGCCAAGCTCCCGCCTGATCGCTGCCTCTATCAGGCCGACGTTGCCGGCACCGCACACGGGCAGGGCCAGACCCAAGGTGCTGGCGCAGCCGTGGATGACAGGGATCGTGATGTCGGGCAGATTCCCAACCAGGAACAGGGAGTCACAACCACTGTTTGCGATAGCCCGGGCTATAGTCAGCGGCGCAAGCGCCTGTATCGCGGCAAAAGCACCCAGCCCGGCTCGGCTGATTCGTGCATAGTTACTGAGCTGCTTGGTCGCATCCCAGGTAAAGGGAATCGCATAATTCACCACAACATCCGCACGTTCAGCGGTTAGCAGTTCTGCTACGCGCGTTTCGTTCATCACATCAAAGCCGCCGAAGACGGCAAGCACCCGCCCTGCTCGATCCGACTCTATGCGAGCGTCGATCTGGACGCGATTAAATTGCTGTTGCAGCAGGCATGGCTCGACAATATCGACAGCCACGACATCGATACCCTGCGTCATAAGTCTGTAGGCCAGACCGAGCCCGACACGGCCTGAGGCACCGAATATCACCGCCTTGTGTCGCTTACGCGTAGACATCAAACCTCCTTTTTGGGTGCTGCAGGCACCGATCCCTCAAAATGTTAAATATTCACACTTTTTGCGCCAGGGGAAGCACTATGTTTCAGAAGTGTTACTGTGAAGATGGCGCAGCGGATGGAATTCCGCCAGTCGCTGCGCTGAAACTCGAACATATATCAATAAATAAGAAGTTTCGGAGGCACCACATGCGCGTCAAACACGCACCACTGTATCTCGCTGTTGCATCAGCTATCAGCACTCTCACGCTCACGGCACCTGTCTCTGCACAAGACACCGCCCTGGAAGAAGTTGTCGTGACCGGTTCACGTAGCCTGAAAGCACGATCGGTCTCGGATTCACCCGTACCCGTCGATGTGCTGAGCGCCGAGGATCTTGCTGGCGAAGGTAATGCTGCGGATATCACTGAAAGCCTGCGCATGCTCGTGCCGTCTTTCACCGCAACGCCCTACACAGGGGACGGCAGCGCCTTTATCCGGCCGACCTCCCTGCGCGGCACTTCGCCCGACCAGGCGCTCGTGCTCGTCAACGGCAAGCGCCGGCATCGCTCGGCCCTGGTCACGACCTTTGCACCGGCGGCAGGTAACGGCGCGCACGCGGTGGATATCGGGATGATCCCGTCGCTGGGGCTGCGCTCGGTAGAGGTTCTGCGCGATGGTGCCTCATCGCAGTATGGCTCAGATGCGATCGCCGGCGTGATCAACTTCATCATGAAGGAGGACGACGAAGGCGGCACCATGCAGGTCCAGTACGGGGAGCAGTTTGAGGGCGAACAGACCGTCAAGGTTGCCGGCAACATCGGCCTGAGCCTTGGCGGCAATGGCTTCCTGAACCTGACCGGTGAGTGGATTGATAACGAAGCCTTCGACCGCTCCATTCTACGCCCGGACGCGCGGGCTCTCATCAACGAGGGCGTGCAGGGCGTCGGCGCGGATACGCCCTTCAGTGACCGCCCGCTAACGCAGACCTGGGGCAGGCCCGAACTGAGTGGCTTCAGGACCTTCTTCAATGCCGGCTACGACCTGAACGATACCACCGAGCTCTACGCCTTCGGTAACTACGCGGAGACCGAGGGACGCTATCGCTTCTTCTATCGTCCGCCAGCGGTCGACTCCCTGGGCTCCTCGCCTCATCCGTCGATTCAGAACCTGATCGATAACTTTGGCTATGACGGCCGGCTGACCGAGGTGGGCTACACCGGCTACCTCGATGGCGACCAGCAGGACTACAGCCTGTTTGCCGGCGTCCGGGGCACCTTCTCCGGCGGCATGTTCTATGACTTCAGCGTCAGCTATGGCTACAACGAGATCGACTACTTCCTGAATAACGGCCTGAACCCCGACCTGGGCCTCGGACCCGACGGTGAGCCCGCCCAGCAGGATTTCGACGTGGGTGCCTACGAGCAGGATGAGCTCAACTTCAACGCCGACTTCTCGCTGCCCATTGGCGACAACCTGAACCTCGCCTTCGGCGCGGAGTGGCGCGAAGAGACCTGGACATCCGTATTGGGTGAGCCTGCCAGCTTCTTCGGCGCCGGCACGTCCACCTCAGGTTTCTCCAGCCCCAGCCCCGAAGACGCCGGTGAGTTTGACCGCGATAACTGGGCCGTGTACGCAGACCTTGAGCACGACATTACTGACAACTGGCTGATGCAGTACGCCGTTCGCTACGAGGACTTCTCAGACTTCGGCGATACCACCAACGGCAAGCTGGCGACGCGCTACCGCTTCAATGACGCCTTTGCCATTCGCGGTTCGGTATCGACGGGCTTCCACGCGCCCACCCCGGGCCAGTCCAACCTCGTGGCCATCATCACCACCTTTGATGGGGCTACCGGCGAGCAGGTTGAACAGGGCCAGGTGCGATCCACCTCTGAGATTGCCCGCTCCGTGGGCGGTACTGAACTGACCGAAGAGACCTCAATCAACTACAGCTTTGGCTTCACCAGCGACTTTGGTGCAGCTACAACGCTCACGGTGGACTTCTACCTGATCGAGGTCGACGATCGCATCTACCGGACCGGCGACATCGAGACGGATAGCGGCCAGGTGATTTCATTCTTCACCAACGCGATGGATGTGGAGCACAAGGGTATCGATCTTGTGCTGACGTCCTACTGGGACTGGGGTAACAGCGCCAACACGACCTTCTCGTTGGCCTACAACCACAATGAGATCGAGGTGACGGACCAGGCACTGGTTAACGGTTCGCAGCCGGTTAGCGATTCTCTCGTCGAGGATATCGAGAACAACTACCCGGAAGACACCTTCGTATTCTCCGCCAACACCGCCTTCGCGCAGAACTGGTGGTTCCAGCTGCGCGCCAACTACTTTGGCGAGCACTTTGACGAGCGAGGCACGATCGACGGTGACTTCGGTAGCCGCAGCCAGGAAGTCGACCCGGTGGTTCTGGTCGACCTGGAACTGGGCTGGGATGTGACCGACAACTGGAGCATTGCCCTGGGCGGTACCAACGTCTTCGACGAGTACCCGGACAAGGTAACAGACCCGCGTTTCGCCAACCGCCTCAGCGTTGGCCTGGAGTACCCGCGCCGCACCGCCGCGGGCTATGACGGCGGTGCCTGGTACCTGCGCACCAACTACAACTTCTGATCTGCAGGGCTGCCCGCCAGGGCGGCCCCGTTTTCTTCAGCATTTGCAGGCCGTTCAAAAAGTCGCCTGATACGAATGTTTCGATACCACACCGGATCACCGTGATCCTGCAGCACAATGTAGCCCTCTGACGATTTACCAAAGCCCGGCATATCAGCGAACTTGCTGGCGGCCACCAGCGCATTCCACTCCTCTGACGCGCGCTCGACAGAGACCACCTTCTTTCCATTGAGCCAATGCTCGATCTGGTTGTCCTTTATGCGGATGAGCACCTCGTTCCATTCGCCAACGGGGCGCACGGTTTCGGGCTGCGCGGCGATAAGATCGTAAAGATCACCGGCGCGGTGCGTTTCGATCTGGCCATCTTTGTGGCCGTCGTTATCCAGCACTTGCATCTCGATGCCGGTCAACCAGGGCATGTTCTCTTCCTCATCTCTCACGAGGTAGAAAATCCCACTGTTACCCCCCTCCGCAATCTTCCACTCAAGGCTGAGCTCAAAATCCCGGAAGGTCTCTGGATAGTAGATCAGGTCGGCACTGCCGCCGCCGAATACGGCGCCCTTGATCATGTTCCAGGCACCGAACCCACCCTGCTCAAGCACCAACTCACCGTCTCGTGCCACCCACTTGCGCACATCAGCTTCGTCACCACCGTAGTTGCGCCAGCCTGTCAGCGTTTCGCCGTCAAACAGATCGCGCCAGCCATCGTCGGCCGGGCCTGCATCGGTCATGGACTGCCCCCCGGGTATTGCATTCATCGTGTACCAGGCCTCTGCGGTCCACAGCGTATTGCCAGTGACGGAACGCAGACGATCATCGAGCCGCAGGTAAACTACCCTACCCGCTTTCACGCCACCGACACTCAGGCTAATGATCTTCCGATCCGCCGACAGCGCCACCGTGTGGGGCTGCAGCAGCTCCTCGTCGTATTTCGGGCCGCCATATTGCTCATTCGGAAAGTAAAACCACTGGCGCAGCTGAAAATCCGATGGCCTGAGTATGGTCCCCTCCGCCAGTGGCTGAGTCAGCTCGAGCTCAAAGCCGGTGGGGGTAGCGCGCATGGCCAGAATCTCAAAGGCCTCGTTACCCCGCCAACGCAAGCGTTCCAGGCCATACCAATCCTTACCAAGCTCACCCCAGTTAGGCGGGTTACCGATTTCGCCGACATAAATTGCGCCGTCTGGACCGCGCGCAAGACGATTGACCGAGCCCTTGAAGCCGCCGCTGAAGTGGAAAGCCGCTCCCTGTTCCCGGCCCGCGACCGTCTCCAGGAATACGCGCTTGACGCCACCGTTATACACATCACCGTGAATCAACTGACCTGCGTAGGGGCCCTCCTCCAGCAACAAGGGCTGCGTGGGCGAGTTGCCGACCTCGCTCTGTGGCAGCCACACCGCCGGCGGCACTTCCTCGAGGGTCATGATTCCCGGGCCAGGTACCGCCCGGGAGCCGTAGAAATCGCCAGCACGCACCCGCACCAGCTTGCTTGACGGTAGCCAATCGCCCTCGTTATCTGTGACGTAAACGCCTCCGCCCGGCGCGGCCGTAATGCCGTTGGGCGTGCGAAAGCCCGAGGCATGAACGCTGGCCTTGCCCTCGGCACTAACCTTCAATAGCTTGCCCTGGATGGGCAGCTGCTCCGGGCAGCTCGCGCCTCCCGGAAGCACACAGATCGACGTGAGGAGGTAAAAGTGCTCGTCCTGGTGGACGAGACCAAAGGCAAAGGAGTGGAAGTTGCTGTTGGCAGGCCAGTCATCACTAACAGTACGGTAGCGATCGATCACCTCGTCACCGTCCAGATCGATCAGCTCAGTGAGTTCCTGTTTCTGCAGCACGAAGATCCGGTCGTCCACAACCGTCAGCCCTAGCGGCTCGTGCAAGCCCTCGGCAATCCGTTTCACGCGGTTCGCCTCGGGCGCATCGAGGTCCAGCAGGAACACCGCGCCGTCGCGATCCCAGCTGCTCAGCACCAGCTTGCCATCCGAACGGAAGGCCATGCCGCCGACTTTGGGCTCAAAGCCCTCGGGAGCCAGATCATCCAGCGCAAATGCGGGATGAACGCTGCCGAGCCGCGGCAGGATATCGTACTCTTCAGTTGCAGCGTAGGCTTCGCCGTCCGCGTCCAGGGGGCGATTGATGTTGGCCTCGCTTTTCTCGACCGAGAGGATGTAGACAACCGCCGCCCGGGCGTCTGCGTCACTAAGCTGCGGATGCGGTGGCATGGGCACCTTGCCCCAAACGCCGGCGCCGCCAGCCCGCACCTTGTAGGCCAGCGCGTCTATCACTTCGTCCTGCACCTTGCCGCGGAATTTACCAGCTACCTGGGCCCAGGCGGGGCCTGCCACGCGATGATTTTCCGCATGACAGCTCAAGCACTGGTTATTGGCAACGACCTGCTCGCCCACGGCCAGTTCACCCTCTTCTGCGCTTCGCCCACGGCTGGGGCCCTGAAAAAGCTCGATGGGACTGGGCTCCAGCAGCGGCTGCTGCAGCGTGTCTACGGCGAGCTGCCGACTGCCATCGGCGGCCACAAAGCCTGCCTGCAGGGAACTGTCTGGCGAGAGACTTTCAAAGCGGCGTACCAGCATGCGTTGGCCATCGACCTCAAGCACATCCGGCCACTCGCGCAACTCAAGGCGAGCAGTCTCGGTGCTTAAGGCGTAGTGCAGCGCCACCGAGGCTTTGCCCTCGCCGTACTCGTGGCCAAGATAGCTCAGGGTCGCCGCTTCGTCCCCCGCTTCACCTGCCAGAAACCAGCTCACCCCTGCCTCGTTGCGCAGGAGATACTGCCCGCTGCTGGCCGGCTGCGGGCCGTGCCGGTAGTCGTAGACCGCGCCCTCAAATAAGACCTCGCCCTCCCAGACCTGGTAGGGCGTGAGCGTTTGCAGGTCGTAGGCCGCCCAAAGCTCCGGCGCGAGTGCCAGCATCAGCATACGAGGCCGGCCATCGAGGTTGCCGCGCATCACCCAGGGCGCGTGACCCCGGCCCGCTACAAGCTCGCGCCCGTAAGACGGGTCCGCCCCGTCTTCGGGGCTCACCCCATAAAGCTCCATCCGGATAAGTGAGATCACCGCACCCGGGCCTTCCCGAGCGCCAAGGTCGACGAGGAAGTCGAATTCATCGTCCGAGACCATATCAGTCTGTAAGGCCACCACGATGACAATGACCAACAGCAGCACCACACTCAGCGGAATGCCGATTAACAATCGTAGAAGGAGTTTCATCAAGATCCTATTGTTATGGTAGGCGAAGCAGTACAACAATCTTACCGTTGAGATTGTAGAGCGGCTTGCCTTCAATGCCAACTGCAGGCCCCAAACGGGGCGCTGTCAGCCGGCGCGGATCAAGTCTTGAGACTCATCGGACGTTTCTGCCTACTTATCGCCCTCGACCGCCCGGATGATCTTGAGGACATTCGATGGGAATATCTGCTCACCCGCTGTCGCCTGAACAGATGCTGACGCTGGGCTATCGCCCTGGTCACTGCTGGCAACAACTGAGCAGGCGTACTCCGTGCCGTTTTCCAGGTTACTCACCTGTATGGGTGAGCCACTGCCGGTGGCAGACTGATCACCGCAGGTCACGGTGTAGCTGTCTATCGGGCTGCCACCTTGATCGCCCGGCGTGAAGGAGACGATCAGGCCGCCGTCGACAGAATCTATCGATGTAAGTGTGGGTGCAGCCGGCGGTGTTGGCATCGGGGTGACGAGTATCGGCGCTGACGCCGGGCCCAGGCCGAGGCCGGTTACCGCACGGACGACGCAGGAATACTCTACGTCATCCCGCATGTTACTAACCGTGAGAGGGGAGGATTCGCCCCGCTGCGTTATCCGCTCCTGGAAGCGGATGAACCAGCTATCCAGCGTGCCGACATCGCCGAGAGCGTCATCGCTCACCTCAAGCGTCCACGACCCGTTAAAATTCTCACTCCCGAAGGCGGACAGCGGCTCGCTGGGGGCAACGGGAACCGGGAACGTCGCATTCAAATTGGACGTGGGGACGTTATCCATCTCCCATAGTGCGACCTCCGTACCTGCTGGTGAGCGCAGGTACACTTCGATATCCTGACGTTGAGGATGCGAAATAAATACGCCTACAGAGATGTCTTCAGTGTCCAGGCCAGAGACACCAGCAACGACCAGGGAAGTCTCGAGTTCAGATTGGTCAGGAATAGCTTTCTGGACTCCTTCCGTCTTCGTTATACCGTCTGAAGCCAGACAGGTAGCTTCGTAACCTTCTATTGGAAACAAGCTGTCAGTTGTCGTCGCGGGGCTAAATTCCAGCGTCACTTCGCTGCTTCTTGGGCTGGCGTTAGAAACACCAGGCATGCCCGGGCCAGACACCGAACTGAGAATCTCCGCCACCGAATCACAACCTTCTGCATTGTTGCTGATGTCTACCGTCTCGCCGACGCGATCAAACAGCCCTGACGGGGCGCCCAAGACTGGCGCCAGTCCTTCGCAGCGAGCCAGGTTGTTATTAGACCTGATACCAAGCGAGTCATCGATCCAATTAAGACTCTTGAGTCCGTCGAGATCGAGTAGTGCTGAATTGCTGGTGAGGCTGAGCGAGTCCATCTGACTTACACCCAGAAGATGATCAACATTATCTAGCCTGTCGTGGCTAGTGATATTGATGTGCCCATCAACACGCCTGAGCTTCCTCAAACCCTTGAGTGAGAACAGCTTGCGATTGAAGCTCAGAAATACGTCTCCGCGAATCTCCTTAAGCCCGTCTAATGGCGCGAGATTCCGGAGCCTCTTGTTGTCAAACATCAGCACTGAGCCTTGAACCTGTTTCAGAGCGCCAAATCCCCCAAGGTTACGCAGCCTGTCCGTATCCACTAATACAAAATTTCCCGTAATGATCTTGAGTTTGCCGAACGCTGTGACCTGCTCCACGCCACCGTCACGCAAGGCCAATTGTCCCACCCGCTCAAGTAGCGGGAAGCCTGTAATCGCGCCTCCCTTAGCCATGTCAGAAATCACTAAAGAAGTGCGTATCCTCTCGACTAATGGGAAACCTGCGACCAATAGCAATGAATCGTTAGAACTAATGTTAAGAAAATCGATATTCTGCAGCGCCGGGAAACCGCTCACCTCCTGCAGCATCTGATTTCCCTGAATTTGCATTACCCGAACCGACTCAAGAGCGGTGAAGTCTGGGAGGCTTGCCAACGACGGGTTGTCTAGTATCGAAAACATATCGTCAACAAGTTGCAGTCCATCCAGAGGAGCAAGGGTGCTCAATTCAGGATTTTGACTAATAACCAGATCATCACCCACTGCTTCCAACTGGGCGAGACCATTAATTTTGGTAAGCACGGTATTGGATTCAATAGTCAGTGAGCCCTGCACAACGTGGATTTGCTGCAGCCCATCGAGGTTTGTGATGTCCGCGCCCGAAATTCGCAGAGATCCGTCAATCGTGTCGCAGCTACCCCCATAGGTGACAGGGAACTGGTCCACATCCGCCTGGGAATCAAGCAGTACAAAGTTCGTGTTTGCGCAAGGTGAGTAGCTAAATATCAGCGACAGACTATTGGTCGAGTAGGCGACCAGGGCGGTTATGATGGAGAGGAAACCGATCAGTTTGCTTGGTGTGATTCGAACCATCGGGGCGCCTCGACTCCTTTACTGCACTACAATCCCGGTACGACCTACCGAGACTTTCTGGGCACACTTTTGAGCGCGTCTAATTTTTGGCGCGCAAAGGGAATAATACTAACAGTGGTTTCTCGTTTTCATCAACACTCAGGCGGCCAGTGATCCGGCCCATCCAGATTTCCTGCGCATTACTGGCTGTTTACCTTGCATGCCTGACCCTACCATTAGCACCTCAAGTGAGCATCGCGGCGCTACTGGCATCGGCGCTCGCCCTCGCGCTCGATGGCGACAGGCCCTCGGCCAGGCAAGCCGCGGTGCCAAGGAGTATCCTGCTACTAATCGGGGCCTTCCTCCTGGCCTGTCTCGCATCAGTCATAACGTCGAAGAATTCTGCTCTCAGCGCACAGGCAGCGGCGATGCTGGTGCCGGCAGCACTGGTCGGCGCGCTGCTGTTCGAACTACAACGTAGAGCGGGGGATGAGCTGCAAAAAATGCTCCTGATCGCACTTAACGTGCTGTCGCTTTTGACGTCTGTGCTGATTATTCGCGCGAGTATCCTTTATCCAGAGCTGGCGCCAGATGAACGCCTTGAAACCATTGGTTCGCTTGCACTGATCGTACCCAACGATCTTTCGCTGCTGGTGATTCTGTTGCCCTTCACGCTGCTCGGTCTCAAAACCAGCCGGTCGCTTACTATAAAGGCAGTGCTGGTGGCGTCTTTACTCACAACAATGGTCGGCATCGGCATGTCAGGAAGCCGGCTATGTGTCCTTATGGCGTTCTTCATGCTGCTTCTTGCAGCGCGCGATATCTCCGGCGCCTTCAGGGTCATTCCACATTCAGCCTTTGCGCTTGCTCTCACCTTCACCGCGCTCGATCTCTACCAAGGTGGGCTGCTTCTACCGAAATTCTTGAATGCTCTGACAGACAACGGCCGCTTTGCCGTGTGGTATGCCGGTTCGGAGTCATGGTGGCAGCGCCCGTGGCTGGGCGTGGGCCAGGGTCAATTCGAGGCGGTCTACCAAAGCGAAGTCGCACGAAATGCTATCCCCTCCTGGCTGACCATAGATGGACGCTTTGTCACCTGGGCACACAGCTTATTTATTGAGGCACTGGTCGAACGGGGCGTGGTTGGGCTATTGCTGCTATCTGCGGTCTTGCTGGCAATACTTAAGACACTTCGCCCAACTGCAGTAGGCGAATTGCGGCCAGAGAGCGCGGCCGTTTGGCAATCCTATTGCCTATTCCTGATTGCCGGTGCGCTGGAGCTGACCTTGCAACGCAACTGGGTGCCGGTTCTCCTAGCGCTCTATATTGCGATCGCTCTATCACAGCCCTACGCTCGGCGTTCGATCGATTCCGTAAGCAAGGGCCATAGGCAATGATGGCGCCGTCTTCATCAAGAACTGTTCACGCACTTCTTTCAATCCTGCCCGCACTGGCTCTGGCAATCTGTTTGTTCGAAACGTCGTCTGAACCACACTTCCTCGCCGCTACTCTTGCCGGCCTGGCAGCCGGCGCATGGTTGGCTTGCCACCAGGCCGCTCTGCAAAAAACGCCTGGATTTAAAGGGAAGTATGTATCACTACTTGCCATTGTGTCGACGCAAACGGCCCTGTTGCTGTGTTTCACTCTGGTGGCGGGTTACTGGGTGCTCTGGCCGCTGGAGTTTGCTCAGCTCGCGCAAAGCGCGCTCGGCCTGCTACCGACAAATGGCATGAACAACAAGGCCACTGCCAGCGTGCCTGGGCACTACTACCTCACCTTGGCACCGCTATCGCATGTGATCGCTGTTTTGCCGGGCCTGCTACTAGCCATCCTATTTCCCCAACTCAGCGCCCTGCCTGGGCCGCGGCTGCGCTTGGCCGCGGCGACGAGCCTAGCGGCATTGGTGACCCTGACGTGGGCAATCATGAGGAGCCCAAGCACTTGGCTCTCGGTGCTACTGCCATCGATTGCGGTATTAGTGGGATTGTGGATCGGTCAGCTGTTACTAAAAGGGGTACGCGACCTAGAGCAGGATCAATACACCTCTCCGCCTCTTTTCTCGCCCCCCCACCGGCTTACCCTTGGGCTGGCGCTGATCTATTGCTGGTACTGGCCCCTACACTCGTTCTGGCGCACGTTGGAGCTCGGTTACTCGCCCATCGCGGGCTTTGCCTTATGCCTGACTGCCGCCTCATTTATCGCCCTGGCAAACGCGAGAATACTACCGTGGAAGATCGCCACGCGGTCGGCCATGGTCGCCTGCGGCTCCGGGCTGATTTCCCTCCTCGCCATGCTTGCCATCTCCTACAAGGTCGCGGCCACCGGGGGATTGCCCGAGCGATACGCCCAGCACAGCAAGAACATAGACCAGCTCGTACGCGAGGAGAAGGCCTTATGGTGGCGCAACGACTGCAACAACGATCCAGATTTCCCGATGCGTTGCCTCAGGTACGGAACCAAGCCACAAAGCGCAATCATAGGGGACGCCTTCGCACGAGACTTGTTTGAGGCCCTGTCTAACGCGCCAGGATTTCAGGAGAGGGGTCTCATCAGCTTTGGTAGAGACGGTTGCCCACCACTGCGCGGTATTCAGGTGGGGCGAACCGGACAGGTCCGCAATTGCGCCACAACGACCGAACAAATATTAAAAGCCATTATGGCAAGCGATGAGATCAGCACCGTTTACATCGTTATGGACGGTCGCCGCTATTTCTCAGCCAAGCTCGCCTCGCTCAGTCTGCAAGATCCCCAAAACCCTGACGCCAGTAGCCAGCGCGTCTTCCTTGAAGGTCTCGATCGGACGCTGAAGGCGCTTGCTTCCGCGAAAAAGCGAACGATCTACGTTTTCGAGTGGCCGCGGCTGCCACGAGATCCAATAGACTGCTTACCGCGCAGGCCGAAATACGGCCCGGCAGAGCCAGCCTGGGATTGTCATTTCAATGCCAGCGAGTGGCTGCTGCGCTCGTCGCGCTATCGCGCCCTCGTCAACGACGTGTTAACTCGTCACTCAAAGACCAGAATCTGGGATACCAGCCAGTCTTTTTGCTCGCCGACCTCTTGCTACGCCATGCAAGAGCAACAGCTCTTGTATAAAAGCCGCTCGCGGCTGACTGACGCGGGCATCAAGCGGTTACGGCCAATTTCTCCGCCTGCTAAACCAGGCTAACCGCCCGTCGGGATATCTTCGAAGGCCATACCCTTATCCGCGCGCGGCTCCTGCGGCAGGCCCAGCACCTGCTCGGCGATGATGTTGCGCATGACCTCATCGGTGCCGCCCGCAAGGCGTACGCCCGGGGAGAACAGCACCGACTGCTGGAAGTGGGAGGACTCAGGCGTGAGGGGGTCATCCATGATGATGCCCGCCGTGCCGAAGAGCTGGCAGGCGAAGTTGGCGATTTCCTGGTTCATCACTGCGCCCACCAGTTTGCCGAGGGACGCCTCGGCACCGGCCATGCCGCCCTTGGCGACGGCAGTGACCATGCGCTTGTTGGCCGCCTGCAGGCCGGCGTACTGGCTGTACCAGGTGGCCAAGCGCTCGCGCACCAGCGGGTCTTCGGCGATGGGCTGGCCGTTCAGCTCCAGGGATTTCACCAGCGCCAGGAACTGCGGGAAGCCTGTGGGCTGAATGCCGCTGATGGCGAGCCGCTCGGCCATGAGCACGGTGAGCGCCGCGGTCCAACCACCGCCGACTTCGCCCAGGCGGTAAGCATCGGGAATCTTTGCGTCGTTGAAGAACACCTCATTAAAGTGCTGGCCGCCGTCCATCTGGCGGATCGGCCGCACCTCTACGCCGGGCTGGCGCATGTCGAGCATGAACATGGTCAGGCCGCGGTACTTGGATACGGTCGGGTCGGTGCGGGTGAGCACCACGCCATAGTCCGAGTACTGCGCGCCTGAGGTCCAGATTTTCTGGCCATTTAACTTCCAGCCTTCGCCGTCGTGCTCGGCGCGAGTACGCAAACCGGCCACGTCAGAGCCGGCGCTGGGCTCACTGAATAGCTGGCACCATACATCCTCGGCGCTGGCCATGCGTGGCAGCAATTCGCGGCGCACTTCTTCCGGCGCAAAGTGCATGATGGCGGGGCCGCAGTTGCCGATGCCAATCACAAATTGGGCATCCCGCGTGCGGTATTTAGCGACTTCCTGTGACCACACCACTTCGTGCAACTGGGTGAGGCCGGCACCGCCGTACTCCTTGGGCCAGCTCAGGCAGGAAAGGCCCGCTTCCGCCTTTCTCTTGTACCAGTCTTTACCTTCCAGCAGGGCCTGCTCGCCTTCCATGCCCATGTTCAGCTCGTCGGTGCGGCGCTCCGCGCTCGCCGCCAGCCAGGCGCGGGCTTCCGTGCGGAAGGCCGCGAGTTCAGGCGTGTCGTTGAAATCCATGCTCGTATACTCCTTTTCTAAGGCCTCAGGCAGCAGCCAGCAGGCGGCCAGCTAGCGCTTCTTTCCATTGGGGCTGGGTGCCAATCACGCTGGCCAGCAGCTGCGCCCGTCGATAGTAAAGATGGCAATCGAATTCCCAGGTAAAGCCCATGCCGCCGTGGGCCTGAATGTTTTCCTTGCTGATCAGCCAGAAGGCGTCGGTGGCGGAGACACGTGCGGTCGCCGCCGCTAGCGGCAGGTCGAGCGCGTCTGAGGAAATGGCCCAGGCACCGTAGTAAGCGTTCGCACGCGCCAGCTCCAGTGCGGTAAACATATCCGCAAACTTGTGCTTGATGGCCTGGAAGGAGGCCACCGGCCGGCCGAAGGCATAGCGCTCCTTGGTGTAGGCCATGCCCATATCCATAGCTGCCTGGCCGCCGCCGATCTGCTCGAAGGCAAAGAGCACGGCGGCGCGATCCATCAGTTCAGACAGTGCCGCGTCCGTGCCCTCACCGACAACGAGCGGATCTGCGGCTGCCCCTTCTGCGACGAGGCGCGCCTGGGAGCGACTCGGGTCTACCGTTTTGATGGTGCTGCGATTCACACTCGGCTGATGCAGGTCCACTATATAGAGGCCATTCCCGCCCGCCTCATTACTGGCAAGAACGATGGCAAAGTCCGCACAGTCGCCGTCTGGCACAGGCACCTTCTCGCCGTGCAGGGCGCCATCGCGGACAAGGGTGCTTACCGCTAGCGCGCCCAGGCCTTCACTCGCGGCCAGGGTGCCGATCAACTCACCCGCAGCCAGCTTTGGCAGGTAGGCGTCTTTCTGAGCCTGGCTACCGAAGGATTTGATCGCCTCCGTCGCCAGATAAACGCTGGAGGAAAAGGGCACTGGGGCTACTACGCGGCCGAGTTCCTCGGCTATTACGCAAAGCTCGAGGTAACCCAACCCCAGGCCGCCGAACTCCTCCGGGACGGCCATGGCCGTCCAGCCCAGGTCGACGATCTGGCGCCACAGGCCCTCATGATAGGGCGCGTCGCTGTCGAGCATACCGCGCACCAGCTCGGCGCTGCATTCCTGGGCGAGGAAATTGCGCGCCTGGTCGCGAATGAACTGCTGTTCTTCAGAGAATTCAAAATTCATGGGGCATTTGATCTCGGGGTATCAACAGCCGGAAAGTATAGGTAAAACATGCGTAGCGCGAGCCTGTATAGTTGGACCGCAGACCAGAACCGTTGCGCTACACTACACAGCGCTTACCCCATCTCACCAAGCAGGATTAGCGCCATGAACGAAACCGACCTGTTCGAGCCGGCCAAGCTCTATGCCAGCGGCATTGACCGGCGCAAGTTTGATCGCCTGCGCGCCCTGTTTACACCGGCCGCCACACTTGTGGTGGGCGCTCGCGAAGACGGCGGCGCTCCCAACTTCGTACTTGAAGGCATCGACCAGATTGAAGCTTCTATGCAGGTGCTCAATACCTACGACAGCACCTTCCATCAGCTGGGGCAGCAGCGCATCGTGGCGCGAGAAGGCAATGAAGTTCTCACGGAAACCTACTGTACGGCACACCATTTCCACGACAAAAATGGCGCCCCGGAGTGCTTCACCATGTACATCCGCTACTTGGATACGCTTACCGAGGAGGCGGGAACCTGGCGCTTTGTTAAGCGCGAGCTCTACGTGGATGCCGAGCAAGGTATGCCGGCTGAGTCTTTTATCTAAGCGCGGCCGACGCTTCGGTTCCGTTTACAACTTATATATTACGAGGATGAGAGCATGAAGGTATTGGTCGTCGGTGGTACCGGCCTGATCGGCGGAGACATTGCCCTACAGTTACAAAAGCTGGGACATGAGGTAACGATCATGTCGCGCAAGCCCAGCACAGTGCCCATGCTTGCAGCGCTGCCCTTTATGCAAGGTGATTACGTCAATGACGACTTCAGCGGCGATCAATTGAGCGCGTTCGACACCTTGGTATTCGCCGCTGCCGCTGATATTCGCTACATGCCGCAGGATGGCTCGATGACGGAAGAAGAGTTCTATACCTCATCCAATGACATACCCGTGCCGCGCTTCTTTGCCACGGCCAAGGCGGCGGGCGTGGAACGCGCAGTCTACATCAGCACCTTCTACCCGATTGTAGCGCGAGACCAGGTGGGCAAATCCGCCTACGTAACTTCGCGCTACAACACCGAAAAGGCGGTATGCGCGCTGAGCGACGAGAGCTTTAGCGTCTGCAGCCTGAACCCCGGTTTTGTGTGGGGCCACATCGAAGGCCTGGATGTGCCGCACATCAGTGCTTACATCAGCTTCCTAAAAGGCGAACTGCCGGACATCCCGGTATTTGCTCCACCGGGAGGCAGCAACCACATTACCTCGCGATCACTGGCGCAGGCCACCGCCAATCTGCTGGAACGCGGCGAAGGCGGCAAGTCCTACCTGATCGGAGATGAAAACCACACTTGGCAGGACTTCATCGCCATGGGGCTCGAGATGGCTGGTAGACCACAGGAAGTGCCGATCGGCGATGGTGCCCAGCACCCCTTCTTCCCTGATGTGATCATGTTTGCCGGCGCCGGCAAAACCGTGAGCTACGAGCCCGATGACGAGGCCACCCTGGCCTTTGATCGCCAGCAGATGGGGCCCTTAATAGAAGCACTGCTCAAAGCTTGAAGCAGCTCATGTTAAGCAGTAGTGCCCTCGTGACGTGAACCCGGCTTCACCTGAGAGCCGCTAGAACGAGGCCTCAAGCACGACTCCAAGCGTGCGCGGCTGGCCGGGCGTCGCACTGATAAAATCACTACCCAGCGTATTACCGAAAACGCTTAGCTGGTAGTCCTCATCAAAGACGTTTTGCGCAGTCACAGATACCCCCCAGGACTCAGTGGAGTAGCCGATGCGCAGGTTTGTCACGAAGTAGCTATCTACTTCCTGGCCCGGTTCGTTCTGGATGCCGCTGAAGTACGAATCGGAGTAAATGGTATCCACGGTGACCAGGAAGCCCTGGCCAAACTCGTATGAGCCCCCGATGGACGTATTGAACGCGGGCTGCGTTGGAAACTCGTTGCCCTTCAGGTTTTCGCCCTGAAACAAAAAATCAT
>JBCDJG010000001.1:0-185037 GCA_038748065.1 Pseudomonadota bacterium | reverse complement strand
TCGGCTCCGGGCTCCATGGTCAACACGTAGTCGCCATAAACAATCAGGTCGGGCTGGGAGTCTGACGCGCTTGCACCAAATGAAAGCGCAAGCATCAGAACAGGCAGCAGGAAACGGTGCAAAAATTAAGCCTCCGGGCAGGCGGTCAGGGCACGCAGCATAGCATTCGAGGGCACCCGGCGGTAATGTCGGGCCTCTAACTTACAAGCACTTGTCTCTCGCCGCTGCTACTTCAACAACAACGCCGGCTTGGTCCACGAGGCATGTCCAGGGCATCAGCGTTACCTCGCAGCCTCGATCCGCCTGAATTAGGCAAAGCCCCGCCGCTCTTCTACACTGGGTGGGCGGTCTGATAAGGCCTCAACTCCGGTTGGGGCCCACTTTGTATCCACCTGAGATAACACCAGAACAAACGAGGATTGGGATATGTTCATTGTTGAGTCCTACGGCGTCGCAGTGGCGCTGTGCTTTTTGACCATGCTGTGCTGGGGCTCCTGGGGCAACACCCAGAAGCTGGCCAGCCAGGAGTGGCCCTTTCAGCTGTTTTACTGGGATTACTCTATCGGTGTGCCCTTGCTCGCGCTGCTGCTGGCGTTCACGCTGGGCAGTACCGGCGACGCGGGCCGGGCTTTTATCCCTGATATCACCCAGGCCAGCGGGCAGGCGATTGCCATGGCGCTACTTGGCGGTGCGGTCTTCAACTTCGCCAACCTGCTACTGGTAGTGGCCATCGATATCGCCGGCATGGCAGTGGCCTTCCCAGTGGGCATTGGCCTCGCGCTGGTGATCGGCGTGATTGCTAACTACGACCCCGGCCAGGTCAGCAATGCCTTCCTGCTCTTCCTGGGTGTTGGACTTGTGGTGCTGGCAATCGCCGTCGACGCGCTGATTTACAGGCGCATACCCTCTGAGGGCAATTCGCAGGTGGGTAAGGGTTTGGTCATTTCCATTATCTGTGGCATCGCTATGGGCTTTTTCTATCGCTTCGTCGCGCAGTCCATGTCGCTGGATTTTGCCAACCCTGAGCCGGGACTCATGACGCCCTACTCGGCGGCCGTGGTTTTCGGCATTGGCTTGCTGTTATCCAACATCATTTTCCTGGTGCCCTTGATGTACAAACCCATTACCGGTGAACCTGCGTCATTGGGCAGCTACTTCTCACAGGGTACGCCGCGACTGCACCTGGTGGGTATGCTGGGCGGCGCTATCTGGGCCACGGGGTTTTGCTTCAATATCATCGCTGCGGGCGAGGCGGGCTACGCGGTTTCCTATGGGCTTGGGCAGGGAGCCACGATGGTGGCGGCCTTCTGGGGAATCTTTATCTGGAAGGAGTTCAAAGATGCGCCGTCCGGGACAGGCGGATGGATTGCTGCGATGTTCGGCTTCTTCTTCGTCGGACTTGGCATGATCATTTATTCCAACCTGTAGGTGGTGGCCATGAGTAAACTCGTTGTTATTGGCTCGTCTAACACCGACATGATCATCCAGGTGCCTCGACTTCCCGGCCCCGGTGAGACCATTCTCGGGGGTACCTTTGATACCGCAGCGGGCGGCAAAGGCGCTAATCAGGCAGTTGCCGCTGCGCGAGCGGGCTGCAAGGTATCTTTTATCGCGGCGGTGGGCGATGACATGTTCGGTGAGAAGGCCCTCAAAGGCTTCGAGCAGGAAGGAATCTACATCGGCCTGTGCGTCATCGACGCCAATGAGCCCTCGGGTGTGGCTCAGATCTTTGTCGACGGGTCTGGCGAGAACTGTATTGGCGTGGCGCCAGGCGCTAATAGCTGCCTTGAGCCCGGCCACATTGATCGCGCCGCCGGGTTGTTCGGTGAGGGTGTCTATCTACTGCTGCAGCTGGAAACACCCTTGGACACCGTGGCCTATGCGGCTCGCCTCGGCAAGGAAAAAGGCTGTACCGTCATCCTGAATCCCGCTCCCGCCGCGGAGCTGCCGGATGATTTGCTACAAAACATCGATTATCTGACACCTAACACTAACGAAGCGGGCCTGCTGACAGGCATCAGCGTGACAGACGACACATCTGCAGGCAAGGCGGCGGCGGTGCTGCATAAGCGTGGCTGCCGCAACGTCATCATTACTCGAGGTGGGCAGGGTGTCTTTGTATCCCAGCTGCACGACCGCGATCGTCATTCAACAGGCACGTCGTCTGCCTACGAGGTTGAGGCGCTCGATACGACCGCGGCCGGCGATGTCTTCAACGGCTGCCTTGCGGCTCGCATGGTCGCTGGCGATTCCCTGGAGAGCGCCATAAACTACGCTCAGGCAGCGGCTGCTTTATCGGTACAGGTCCTTGGCGCCCAGGACAGTGCACCAACGCACGACGCTGTTCAGCGATTTCTCCAACCCCTCTGACAGGATTCATGCTGTGAAGAATTTCCTCTGTAAGGCTAGCTTTGCCCTCCTCCTATGCTCCACCTCACTGTGGGCCCACGCCGACGCGATAGCGGTAAAGGTCGTGGTTGTCACGATGTTCGAGACCGGCGAGGACAGCGGCGACGACGCGGGCGAGTTCCAGCGCTGGAACGAACGCCAGCCACTGGACACAGTCTTCCCCGCGCCCCATATGCACCACGATATCCACTTTAATGAGAAAACTGGCGTAATGGGTATCGTTACAGGCATGGGCACCGCCAACTCTGCCGCCAGCATCATGGCGCTGGGCATGGACCCGCGCTTTGACCTCAGTAAGGCGTACTGGCTGGTAGCGGGCATTTCCGGTTTTGATCCTGCCGATGCGTCCCTGGGCTCCGTTGCCTGGGCTCGCTTTTTGATCGATGGTGACCTGGCGCACGAAATTGATGCTCGCGAGATTCCCGATGACTGGGAGAGCGGAATCTTCCCCCTGTTCTCCCAGGGGCCCGGCGACGAAGAACGCTTGAGCTACAGTCTGGGCGAGGTATTTGAACTAAATGCCGGCCTGATGGAGTGGGCCTACCAGTTCACCAAAGACATGGAACTGCCTGATCATGAAACGCTAGAAGCGACGCGCAAGCTCTACGTCGACTACCCGGTTGGGCAAAAGAAGCCCTTCGTGCTCAAGGGTGATCAGTTAGCCGCCATGACCTTCTGGCACGGCAAAATGATGAATGACTGGGCCAATGACTGGGTTGATTATTGGACCAAGGGTGAGGGTGAGTTCGTCAGCTCTGCGATGGAGGATACCGGCACGTTCCAGTCGATGACCTATCTGGACAATGCCGGCAAGGTCGACAAGGACCGGATGATGGTGCTGCGCACGGCCTCTAACTACACTATGCCACCTCCTGGAAAAACGGCAGCAGGCTATCTCAAGGAAGAGCAGCATGACAGCTACGCAGGGCTTGATGCCGCGCTGGAGAATGCCTACCTGGTGGGCAGTGCCGTAGTTGCTGAGTTGGTGGACAACTGGGATAAGTACCGGGATACGATTCCTTCACCCTGATAGCCTGGCCGCAGATCGGTTCAGTCACCGAAACTGGCGGCATCCGCATAAGAGGTCTGGGTGCCGCGGGCCGTCACGCTGTGCGAGGCGTAACGAATGGCCCGTTCGATCGATGCCTCGATGTCCCCGCTGGCAACCATCGTTTGCGCGAAACAGCCTACAAAGGCATCTCCCGCGCCTGTGGTATCCACCGCGTCAACCTGGGGTGCAGAGAATAGCCGCTGCTGATCACCGTGCAAGTACAGAGCGCCCTTCTCACCGAGGGTAACGATCAAGTGCTTCAGGCCGCGCTCGAACAATGAGGCGGCCGCCGCCTCGATCTGCGGCAGGTCTTCCACGGGCATCCCCGTAAGAATTTCCAGCTCGGTCTCGTTGGGTACGAGATAGTCGCAGCGACAAGCCCAGTCCAGGTCCAGTTCCGGGTTGGCAGGGGCGGTGTTCAGTAGCACGGGAATGCCGTTGTCGTTGGCGAAAGCTATCGTGTGGTACACCGTCTCAAGCGGAATTTCCAGCTGCATAACAATCAGTGAACACTGCCGCAGCACCTCTGCTGCGCCGTCGATGACTGCGGGCAGCAGGTGCTTGTTGGCGCCCGGGATAATCAGGATTCGATTATTGGAACTGCGGTCCACCATGATCGGTGCGACACCGCTCGATACGCCGGGCACCTTTTCGACGTAGCGCGTATCGATCCCGCAGGATTCGAGGTTGGCAATCGTGTTGTCGGCGAACATGTCATCGCCGACGCGGGTGATCATCATCACCTGGCCGCCCAGGCGAGCGGCCGCAACTGCCTGGTTGGCGCCCTTGCCGCCGCAGCCAATGGCGAAGTCATCTGCCTCCAGCGTTTCTCCTTCCTTTGGCATCTGGTCAATGTAAGCGATGAGATCGACCATGTTCGATCCGATGACGGCGATATCCATGCGGCGCTCCAGCGGTATATTATCCCGGCAGTATAGACCAGAATATTTTTAGAACCCCCTCGCAGGAGCGCGCTATGAGCCCCACTGAGACCACCGCCGCGGATCTGGCAAAGTACATTGACCACACGCTGTTGAAGCCCGAGGCGACACCCGATCAGGTGATCGCGCTGTGCCGTGAGGCAATGGCACACCACTTCAAAACAGTCTGCGTGAATTCTCGCTACGTAACGCTGGCAGCAGCGGAGCTCGCCGACAGCGATGTGGGCGTCTGCAGCGTGGTGGGTTTTCCCCTCGGGGCGATGGCGAGCGGCATCAAGGCAGAGGAAGCCGCAGCGGCGATTGACGCGGGGGCCTCTGAGATCGATATGGTGGTGGCCCTTGGCCCACTGAAAGCGGGGGACTGGGATGTCGTGCAGTCTGACGTCGAAGCCGTGTTTATGGCCTGTGGCGATACGCCGCTCAAGGTCATTTTTGAGATCTGCCTGTTGGATGAGGCGGAGATTGTTCGGCTGTGCCAGGTATGTAGCGACGTGGGCGTGGCCTTTGTAAAGACCTCGACGGGTTTCGGCAGCGGTGGCGCTACGCTTGAGGACGTGCGCTTGATGTCCACAAGCGTTAGCGATGGTGTCAGTGTGAAGGCCTCCGGGGGCGTTCGCGATATGCAGACGGCGTTAGCTATGATCGAGGCGGGCGCAACCCGATTGGGCACCAGCTCCGGTGTGGCTATCGTTAGCGGGGAAATGGGCGGCGAAGCCTACTGAGGCTTCCAGGAAGGGTGCGGATGGGCGGGGCATCGCTGCGCCCGCCCACCTGCAGTCTAGGCTGCCAGACCTATGGCTGTGGCTTGCATCGGCACAAATCCCGGCAGCGACTCTATCCGCGCGAGCCACGCGCGTACGGCGGGGTACTCGCCCAAGGCAACATCACCCTCGGGGGCGTGGGCGATGTACGCGTAATTGGCCAGGTCCGCGAGAGTGGCCGCAGAACCTACCAGCCAATCCCGGCCTGTCAGGTGCTCATCCAGCAAGCTCAGCAGGCCGTGCGCGCCCTCGATCGCCCGCGCGTGATCCAGGGCCGCGCCGAAGACATTGACGAGCCGGGCAGCCGCGGGGCCATTTGCCACCTGGCCTGCGGCCACGGAAAGAAAGCGCTGAACCTCAGCGGCAGCGGACGGGTCAGCCGGTAGCAATTGTCCGCTGTCGTCATAGCGGCTCGCCAGGTAGACCAGGATGGCATTGGAATCCGCGAGCGTGATCTCGCCATCCTCCAGCACTGGTACCTGGCCGAAGCGGTTTCGTGACAGGAAGGGTTCCCGCTTATGGGCGCCGGCCGCCAGGTCGACGTCGATCAGTTCCGCCTCGAGGCCGAGGATGGATAACAAAAGCTCGGCGCGGTGTGAGTGCCCCGACAGGGCGTGACGGTAGAGTTTGATAGTGGACATGTTGAAGTCTCCTTGTAGATGGTTGGTGCTGTGGGATCAGCTGAAACGCTCCAGCCGAATGTTTTCCCGGGGGATATCGAGGTCCCGGGCGGCGGCCTGCACGGCTTCGATGAGCCGGGTCGGGCCGCACACGTAAACCTGGGTGTCTGGTGAGGCCGCCGCTAGAGCGGTGGCGATGTCGAGCCGTTGTTCGCCGCTGTAGACCTTGAGTTGTTCGCCCAGCTGCCGCGCCAGTCGGTCGCGGAAGGCCATCTCTTCGGGCGCACGGCCGGCGTAATGCAGGGTGAAATGGGTGCCACGGGCCTCGAGCGCCTGCGCCATGGCCTTGATCGGCGTAATGCCGATGCCGCCAGCAATCAGCAGCGCGGGGCGCGCGTCGGCGTGGAGCGCAAAGTGATTGGCTGGCGGCTCCACCCGCAGGCGCGTTCCCAGCGCATAGCTATCGTGCAGCGCGGCTGAACCAGCGCCGCCTGACTCGCGCAATACGGCGATCTCGTAAGCGTCGCGGCGGGCGGGGTTGGAAGCGATGGAGTAGTGCCGCTCGACCAACTCCCCATTTGGTAGCGGTACCGGCATACGCAGATGTGAGCCGGCCTCTACTGGGGGTAAGTCCTTACCTTCAGGGTCGCGAAGCTCGAAGGCTCGAACCCTCGGTGTCAGTTGGCGGATGCCGCTGACGACCAGCCCCAGCGGGCCCTCCCCGAGAAATTCGGGGCTCTCGGGGTCGTTGGCCGCTGCCAGTTCTCCGCCTGGCTGCGGGAGCTGCCGCAGAGTGTGGTTCTCTGCGCGCAGAGTGTTCAACTCGGCGGCCATTTCTGCTTCGGTGTAGCGAGGCGTAATGTGCTGGGGGCAGTTCCAGTCGAAAGCGGCCACCTCGATCAGGAAGCCGCGCTCTACCTGGGCCGGGTAGTCCGGGTCCTCCAGCTGCGACAGCAACTCTGGCTCGCTGGCTTCGATCACTCGAACGCGGCCGAGCAACTTGAGCCGACGCCGATTCGGGTAGTCCATGAAGAACAGCGCTACGCGACTGTCATTCTGGAAGTTCCCCTTGCTCACGTACTGGCGGTTGCCGCTGAAGTCCGCGAAGCCCAGCGTGTTGGCGTCGATAACCTTCATAAAGCCAGCGGGCCCGCCGCGGTGCTGAACGTAGGGCCAGCCAGTTTCACTGACGCTGGCCATGTAGAAGCTGTCGCGCTGGGCGATAAATGCGGCTTCGCGCTCTGTCAGGTGATGGTTGTAGTCATCGCCACCGTCCATGGCCGCGTAGGCAGCGCGACTTCCTTCGAGACGCTGGATTTCACGGATCGTGGGTGTAAATGCGATTTCAGCGAACTTGTGGGCCATGGTTATGATCTCCCCGTGAGGTCGGTGGGCATGCACCCTCTGTGCTGCCCTGGAGATCACTTTGCCAAATTCCTATTAATTGAAGAATATAGTAAATTCGCAATTTAATATTTCACATATTGGAATAATAGAATGGATCAGCTGCAATCCCTCCGCGTCTATGTGGCCGTCGCCGAGGAAGCCGGTTTCGCGGCTGCCTCTCGGCGATTGCAGATGTCGCCCCCAGCAGTGACGCGGGCCGTTGCCGCATTGGAATCCCATCTCGGCGTGAAACTGCTGAACCGCACGACGCGCAACGTGCGGGTCACGGAGGCTGGCTCGCGCTACCTCGAGGATGCGCGGCAGGTTCTGGCGAGGCTCGCGGCGGCGGATGAAGCTGCGCAGGGTGTGAATGCACAGCCGCGCGGGCGCTTGGCCCTGACGGCCCCCGTGCTCTTTGGGCAGCGCTTTGTCATGCCTGGGGTTGTCGACTATCTCGAGCGCTACCCGGACACCTCCGTGGACGCCCTGTTCCTCGACCGCCGTGTGAACCTGGTCGAGGAAGGTATCGATGTCGGGGTGCGCATCGGTGAACTTCCGGATTCCAGCATGCGAGCGTTGCGGGTGGGGTCCGTACGTATGTTGGTTCTGGCGTCACCGGCCTATCTCAACAATCATGGTGAGCCGCAGCATCCCCAGGATTTGCGCGAGCATTGCCTGATTGCCTCCCGGGCCGGCGACTTTTCGCTGGCCTGGCGCTTCAACCCGGCGCTGGTAGAGCATCCGCTACGCATCGAGCCCAGGCTTAGCGCAACGACCAATGATGCCGTGCTGGGTGCGGCCACCCAGGGCTTTGGCATAGCGCGCGTATTGTCTTACCAGGCAGCAGCGCAGCTGGCCAATGGCGAGCTGCAGGTAGTGCTGAGTGAGTATGAGCCTGCCCCCTTACCCGTGCATATCGTGCACCGCGAGGAGCGTTTCGCAGCCACTCGCGTGCGCGCATTTATCGACCTGCTGGCCGAACGACTGCGAGCGGAGCCGGCGCTTGGTGGCTCATCACCGTCTGGTTAGTATTACACTCTCTCGGCGGCTGCACGATCACCTGATAATAAGGAGCAGTGTCCATACATGCTGTTGCGGAAACGTCTTTTGTTACTCTACGCCGGAATTCTACTGGCCCTTTCCTCAGGAGCGCACGCTGCCGACTGTGAGCGGACCAGCGTTAGCAGTCTCGAGTCGGCCTATGCCAGTTGGGGGGGCGATCATCGTAACCACCGTAACTTCAGGGAAGCGGCCAGCGATATTGACGCCGGCGTACTGACTCGGCTTGCGCCGCGCTGGGTCTTTGCCCTGCCGGATACCGACGCGCCGCGTGCCGTCCCCGCGGTGACGGCCGATACCGTTTTTATTGCCGATGGTGACGGCGGGGTCTACGCCCTTTCTCGTAGCGATGGCTGTGAAAAGTGGCGCTTCGACGCCGGCAGCATGGTGCGTACCGCCCTGAGCCTGGTTGATTCCGGTGCCGGGCCGCGGCTGGTCTTTGGCACCCTGGAGGGCGAGTTGGTTGCGCTGCTGCCGGCGACCGGTGAGGAGGCCTGGCGCCTGGACGTGCGGGATCATCCGCGGGCCATGATCTCGGGATCCGCCGTGGCCTGGGAGGGTGTTATCTACCAGGGAGTATCCTCCTATGAACTGTTCTGGGCGGCGAATCCTTTTTACAGCTGCTGCAACTTTCGCGGCTCCCTGGTCGCGGTAGATGCGGCTACCGGGGAACAGCGATGGCGCAGTCATACCATTGTGGAGGAGCCCGCGGTAACGGCATCGCCGCTGCTGCTTCCCGACAAGCGCGGCCCCTCTGGCGCGCCGATCTGGTCGCAGCCCACGATTGACGCAAAACGTGGTCGTGTCTATGTGGGCACCGGGCAGAACTACTCCGAGCCGGCATCCTCGACGTCCAATGCGATCATCGCTTTTGACCTCGAGTCCGGGGAGATGCTGTGGCACCAGCAGTTCCTCGCGGGCGACATCTGGAATGTCGGTTGTGCCATTCCCGGGCATCCGAGCTGCCCGGAAGAGGAGGGCCCCGATCTCGACTTCGGCGCGCCGCCCATCCTGGCTACAGCGGATGGCAATGACATTCTGCTGGCCGGCCAGAAGAGCGGGGAAGTGTTCGCGCTGGACCCGGACCGGGAAGGCGCACTTTTGTGGCGCAGCAGCCCGGGCGGCGGCGGCAAAGCCGGCGGCATTCACTTCGGGATGGCTGTAGACCCTGAGCGCGGCCTTGTTTTTGTGCCGATTTCCGATCGCGATGTGGGCTTTCTCGGTGCGAGTGGCCTTGGTTCGCCGCGTCCCTCCTTGCATGCCATTGATATTGCCAGCGGCGAAACGCGCTGGGTGATCGACTCTCCGGCAAGCTGTATTGATGCCGACGGTGACGAGATCGATGGCTGCTATCCCGGGTTTTCTGCGCCCGCGAGTGTCGTCGGCAAATGGGTTTTTGCGCCGACTCTGGATGGCGTGATCCGCGCCTTCGACCTGGATTCCGGAGAGCAGGTGTGGAGCTACGATACGCGCCGGCGCTTTAATGCCGTTAATGGCGATGAGGCAGAAGGCGGCGCGATTGACCAGGGCGGCGTTTACGCCGCGGGTGACGAACTGTACGTGAATTCAGGGTATGGATTGGTTAACCAGATACCGGGAAATGCCTTCATCCAGTTTGCTCCGAGCGATGAGCAAACGGCGACTGTAGTAGATTGACGCTCTGCATCGGGAACAGGAGCATGGGTGGTGGATAGCAAGAAGCGCTTGCGGGTCGCGGTCATTGGCGCCGGGCCTGCAGGCATAGCGGCAGGGCACGAGTTACTGGCGCAGGGCTTTACCGATTTCACCATCTTTGAAAAATCCGATGCCGCCGGTGGTACCTGGCATCTGCATAGCTATCCTGGTCTGGCCTGCGACCTGTGGGCGCATTCCTATACCTTTTCCTACCGCCCGAACCCGGACTGGTCCGCCAACTTTGTCGACCAGCCTGAAATCGAAGCCTATCTGCAGTGCTGTGTACGAGAATTCGGCCTCACCCCCCACCTGGCGCTCAATACTCGCATTACCGCAGCGGAGTTCCAGCCCGACAAGACCTGGCGCCTGACCAGCGACGCGGGAGAGCAATACGATGTCGACGTGGTGATCAACGCGATGGGGGGGCAGCACACGGCGGTCTACCCGGATGTTGATGGCCTCGATAGTTTCGAGGGTGATTCATGGCATTCCACTTTCTGGAACCATGAGATAGACCTGACGGGAAAGCGGGTGGCCGTTGTAGGCTCCGCAGCAGCGGCCGTACAGATCGTGCCAAAAGTTGCGGAAAAGGCGGGTAAGCTGACCGTCCTGCAAAGAACGCCGAACTGGATTATGCGGCGTAATCACAAACACTATTCGAAGACGTTGCGCGCCATGTTCCGGCGTTTTCCGCGATTTCTGCAACTGTGGCGGCGCGGGCAGGGCGTGCTGATGAGCGTCATCCTCGATGGTGTAACACTCAAGCACAAACGCATGGAGCAGTTTGAGGCGCGCGTGCATAAGTTTATTGAGGAAGCGATCGACGATCCTGCCCTGCGTGAGGCCGTAACGCCCAAGGATCACTATGGCTGTAAACGGGGGCTTGTATCTGATGAGTTTTATCCGACTCTGGCCAAGGAGCATGTTGAACTATTAGCAGAGGGCCTTGAGCAAGTAACGCCCAGCGGCATCGTCACAGCAAGCGGCCGCAGCATAGATGTTGACGTCATCATTTATTGCACGGGCTACCGCGTACTGGACTTCGATCGTATTCGTGTTGTTGGCCAGGACGGGCGGGTGCTGGCCGACGAGATGGCGCGCGCGCCAGTGGCTTACAAAGGTATCGCTGCGCCGGGCTTTCCCAACTACTTTTTCAGCGCCGGCCCGAATGGCCTGGCAATCAACGCCTCTTATTTCACGAATGTTGAACGCAATGTGAAGACCGCGGTGCGCCTACTCAAGGAGATGCAGGCCGCTGGCCTTGAGGCCATCAGCGTGAAGCCTGAAGTCAGCGCCGAATACAATGCCGGCCTCTCCGGCGAATTTGAGACCTACTCCTGGGGCGCAGCCAACTGCCATAGCTATTACCGTACCGAGACGGGGCATGCACCCTTCCTGTTTCCCGGCGGTTTCACGACCTATAACGAACTACACGAACGCTGCTCCCTGGACGACTTCAAGCCCGCCTGATCAGCCCCGATTCTGGCCGAGCGTCTCCAGCCGGATGACCTCAAGTTCGGGCATGGGCACATCCTCGTGCTTCACATCAAGCCAGCGCAGCGTAAGGAAACCGAAGGCGTGACCGCTGGTATCGAGCCAGTTAGGGTGCCCGGGATTTTCGTGCGATACCAGGAACTCGACCGTGCCATCGTCCTTGGGCATTACGTCAGCCAAGGTGCGTGAGGTTGGCCGGCTCATGTAGTCATAAATCTCGTGCCAGCGCGTCTCGACGGTGAGATTCCAGTAGCGTGTTTGGGGCGGTTGCACTCGAATCAGCAGGCCCTCGCCGTCCTCGATCTGGTAGCTGCCCAGCATATAAAGGTTATCCGACGCCGCGATGGCACGGCCAATCCGTTCGGGTGTTGCGCGGATGAAGGTATTAGTGTCTTCCATCAGCTCTGGCAGCACCGTGCGATGCAGGTGTGTCAGCGCAAAGAAGCCAAAGCCGGTGCCGGTGATGGCGGCGGCGATCTCCTCGTCTGAAGGTGGCCGATAAGGGGGATTACCGCCTTCAACCTCGATAGCCAGCTCCGGCAGGCGTTCCTTGCGCCGATCAGCGATGTAAACGCGTACCAGGACGGCGGACGTGTCCTCAGGAATCTGGACCCAATCGTCGCCGCTGCCCGGGTCCGACTTGTGTAACAGCAGCGTGAAGTTGCCAGCGTCATCGGTGGTCAGCGTTTTCTCATTGAAGTAGCCAACCGCGCGACGTTCCGTTGCGCCCTGGCCTGCGTTGATGGTGAAGCTGAGATGCTTCACGGTGCCTACGTTGCCGGTGATACGGTAGTCGTATCTGCCATCGATACCCGCGAGGTAGTACTCGGCATCGGGGTTGTCGCCCCCTGCCTTGCGGACCCAGGTATCCATGCGCTGGAAGCGTGGCGCAGCGGGGTTCGCGTCAGCGATGATATGCGTGCTCATGGCCGTCACGCGCAGCAGCCAGCGCATGCCCTCGATGGCCTCCTGCTCTGTGCGAGCGTCGTTTAGTACCATCTGGCGCGCACTGTCAAAGGTGGTTTGGAAGTCCAGAATCGCCTGGTGTGCGGCGAGCCCGCTGTAGTCTGCGTCGTTGGCTTTGCTACCGAGGCCGACAAGGGCGGAGACCAGGCCGGCCCCGCGCGGGAGCTGGTAGCCGGCATACAGGCCGGCGCCCAGGCATAAGAGGGCGATAATGAATGCTCTGAACACGTTATTCTCCGGGATTGGCTTGTTATGTTGTGCTGCTGCCGCTTGCCTTGCGATAGGCGCTGCCCTATAAAATAACAGTGTTTTCGGATGAAACCAACGCGATGCTATCACCTCCAACACTGCCCTTCACCGTGCGCGCGGGCAATGCGCTGTTCACCGGCCTCAGAGCGTTTGGCGTGCAGCGCAATGCACTCGATAAGGCTGCACTACTGGCCGCAGCGCGGTCGCAAACGGGCCTTGCAGACTTCGGTGATTCGAGTTTTGAAGCGGGTCTCGACCGGCTGCTGCGAGCGCTGGCGGAGGAAGCGCAGCTGACACCGCTGGGCACGCTGATTGCGAGAGAGGAAATCCTCGCGCCGCTGAGCCAGCGACTGCAGCTGGTTGAGCATCACCGCCGTTACCCCGAAATCGCTGCGGCGCCCATTGATAAGCCCATCTTCATCATTGGTATGGGCCGCAGTGGAACCACAGTACTGCACGAATTGCTTGCCCTTGATCCGCAGTTTCGCGTGCCACGGACCTGGGAGGTCGACAGGCCGTTTCCCCCACCGGAAACGGCGAGCTATGAGCATGACCCGCGCATTGCCGAAATTCAGCGTACGCTGGACAGGGCGGATTTCATTCTGCCCGAGTTCAAGCGCATCCACCGGACCGGGGCAACGCTTCCCCAGGAGTGCGTGCGCTTCACCACCGGAGAATTTCTCAGCCTGATTTTCTGGACGAACTACAACGTGCCGTCCTACTCAAACTGGCTCCAGCAAGAGGCGGATCTCAGCGCGGCTTACCGCTATCACCGTTCTTTTCTGCAGCTGTTGCAGTGGCGTCATCAGCGTAGTCCCTGGGTTCTGAAATCCCCCGCCCACCTCTGGTCACTCGGCGAACTCCTGGCCGAGTACCCCGACGCCCGCTTCATCCAGACACATCGCGACCCGGTGCGGATGCTGGCATCCCTGTCGAGTCTCGTAACCCACCTTCGAAAAATGTCCACCAATGCGGTCGACGGCCTGCAGATTGCGCAGGAGTGGGCTCAGTGGAATGCGCTGGGCCTGAATGCCTCGGCCGAGTTCCGCGAAAGCGGCGCGATCGCCCCCGGGCAGGTGGTAGACCTGGATTTCTATCAGTTCATGGACGACCCCGTTGTGGAGGTGGAGAAAATTTACCGTCATTTCGATTTGGAGTTAAGGGACACCGTGCGTCAGTCGATGCAGGACTATCTTGCGGCACACGCGGCTGATGAGCACGGCAGCCATCGCTACAGTTTCGCGGACACCGGCCTCAACCTGGACGAAGAGCGTGAACGGCTTGGCCGCTACCAGAATTACTTTGGCACGCGCAACGAAGTGACGGCCTAGGGCATGGTCTACGCATTGATCGTGGCCGCGCTTGTTGCCTGCGGGCTGTACTCCCTGACCTTCACACCGCATGGGCGTATGAAGTTCCTGCCCGCGCTGATCTGCAAGGTGGCTGGGCTGCAGATGCGTTTTGGGCCTGGCGTCACCTACAGCCCCGCCGACAGGGAAGCGGCAAACCGCTCCGTGCGTCAGATGATGCGTCTGCCTGAGCCCGCGGGCGTGACAGTCGAGGATTATGAGCTGGCGCTGCCTGACAGGCGCCTGCCGCTGCGCAGCTACCGACCACTGGCTGACGGGCCCTTGCCCCTGTTGCTGAACATCCACGGTGGCGCCTGGTGGATGGGCAATGACTTTATCGACGACAGCATCATGCGGCATCTGTGTGCAGAAGCGGGTGTTGTGATTGTGTCAGTTGACTATCGCCTCGCACCTGAGCACGTCTACCCGGCAGCGCTGGAGGACTGTTACGCAGCCCTGCAATGGGTAGCTGACAATGCGGCGCTTCTCGGTGGCGATGCCGACAGGCTTGGGGTTTATGGCACGAGCGCCGGGGGTGGGCTTGCCGCTGCCCTGTGTTCACTGACGCGGCGGCGCGGTGGTCCGGCCCTGATGTGTCAGATTTTGATCGTGCCGGTAACCGACCTGACCGGGGAGCATTCCCAGCCATCGCTGAGGGAACTGGGCACGGGCTATATCCTCACAGAGGCCGACCTCGGCGACATGATTGATAACTACCTGCCGGATGAGCAGATGCGTCGAGAGCCCCTTGCCAGTCCCGTGTTCGACACCGATGCCGCGGGCCTACCGCCCGCTTTCCTCGCGACAGCGGAGTTTGATCCGCTACGTGACATGGGCGAGGCCTACGGTGATCTCCTGTCTGCGGCGGGTGTCAGCGTAGAGAAGATTCGTTACCCGGGCGTCATCCACGGATTTTTCGGCAGTAAGGATGTGCTGTTGCAATGCAATCTGGACGCGGCCGCAACGATACGCCAGTATCTGCACGCATGACATATCTCTCTTCGAACTCATTCAGCCGCTTCCTGCTGGGCCTCGCCCTCCTGGTGCTAGCCGCCTGCGGCACGAATTCCAGCATCACGCATTCGTACGTTGACCCGAAGGCGTCGGACATTGATGCCGAGGGCGTACTGATCGTCGCGGTAGCGAGCAATGCGGAAAATCGCACCGACTTCGAAGATGCCTATGCGCGCTCTCTGTCTCGACACGGGATCGAGGCCGTAGCCAGCCACACCCTGCTGCCCTCCCTGAAAGCTGAGAGCGAGGACGTGATTGCGGCCGCCGAGCAGGCCGATCTCGG
The DNA here is from genome assembly GCA_038748065.1 of Pseudomonadota bacterium. Classification (GTDB taxonomy): domain Bacteria; phylum Pseudomonadota; class Gammaproteobacteria; order Pseudomonadales; family Halieaceae; genus JBCDJG01. Next base: position 169,781 of record JBCDJG010000001.1, on the reverse strand, counting down.
CACGATACTCGTGGTGCGCTACGTCGGCGACCGCGCCGAAGAGGTCTATCATCCCGGTACGGTGTATTACGGCGTGATGCCGGCCTATGGCGTGGCCGGCCCTGGCTACTGGGGCGGCTACTACGGTCACGCCTATGAAATCGCCTACGAACAGCCCGTGTGGACCACCAACCGCATCTACACGCTGATATCGGACCTCTTCGTTACGGAAACGCGAGAACATATATGGCAGGCGGTCTCCGACACGGTCAAGGCGGGGGGCGACCGGCGCCTGCGGGACGATATCATTGCCAGTTTCGTCGGTGACCTGAAAGACCAGGGCCTGCTGTAATAGCAAGCGGGGCGAGTGAGTTGCGATGCCGATTTATGCAATTTATGCAAAGCAGTAATCTATATTAGCCCATTTATCGCATAGGTTTGGCGCCCTATAGTGGACTTCATCAGTTGGCCACACGGCCTGAAAACGGAGGACACTCAACATGCAGATTCACGCAGATTTAGGCCAAAGAGCCGTCGTAGACTCAACATCCCTGCCCTGGGTCGAGTCGCCACTACCCGGGGTTGAGCGACGCATGCTCGAGCGCGACGGCGGCGAAGTGGCTCGCGCAACCAGCATCGTTCGCTACGCGCCCGATTCCTACTTCGACGCCCACACCCACTCGGGTGGCGAGGAGTTTCTGGTGCTGGACGGCATATTTTCGGACGAAATGGGCGATTTTCCGCGCGGCATGTATGTGCGCAACCCGATCGGGTCTCGGCATCGGCCGTTTTCGAAGGAGGGGGCGACAATTCTGGTCAAGTTACGCCAGTTCGACCCTGAAGATCAGGCCTTCGTGCGCATCGATACCGAAGCGACCGAGTGGTTGCCGGGGTCGGTTCAGGGCCTGGAGGTCATGCCGCTGCACCAGTATGGCAGTGAGCACGTAGCACTGGTGAAATGGCAGCCGGGCACGCGATTCGTGAACCACAGTCATCCGGGTGGTGAGGAGATTTTTGTCCTGTCCGGGACCTTCGCCGATGAGCAGGGCAGCTACCCCGAGGGCACCTGGCTACGTAATCCGCCCTGGAGCGTGCACAGCCCTTTCAGCGAAGAGGGTTGCATCATCTTCGTAAAGACGGGCCACCTGGGTGACGCGGCGCCCAAAGGGTAGGAAAGACTAAGGGCCTATTGAGCGTGGACATTCTCGCTGATTGTGTAAGCGATAGTGAAAGCGCTCGCGTTGTCGATGCGGGCGCTTTTGTCGCTTGGCTCCATCCTATTTAACGAATGGCTTTAAGACAGGGGCCAACTGTAAAGCTGGCGCCCCATATTTAGTTTGATGTATAACTAAACGCCTGAGGTTAAACACGCTGTCTACAGGCTACTTGTTGTACTGGTAGGTCAAAAGACCCAGCGTATTGCCGCTCACACTGGATACCTGTCGTGACTGCGAATAGTTGGCTCCGCAAGGCCACAAAAATAGTCGCCTACACTGTGCTCGGTCTGGTAGCTGTCACTGCTTTGGCAGTCTATTGGCTCAATCATGGCTACGTGTACCCCGAGGCCGAGTCTCTCGCTGACATGGACGATAGCCGTTGGTACCGACTGAAGCTGGGCCAAAAGCTTTTGGCCACAGACGGGTCTGAGCTGACTGCACTGGTTCGCAAGGGCGACACCGATAAGCTCATTGTGTTCTTTCAGGGTGGTGGCATGGCCTGGGATGCAGATTCGGCCGCCAAACCCATCAGGACTTTCCCGCTTATCCGCACCGCGCTGTTTAAGGGCATCGACGGGCTCGAGGATGCGGGCTTTTACAACGGTGAGATGATGTGGCTGCTGATGTACATACAGGGCGGCTTGTTTTCATTTGATCGGCAGGACAACCCCTTCAGGGACTGGTCGATCGTATACATCCCCTACGGCAGCGGCGACCTTCATTCTGGAGATACCATCACTGAATACATCACCACGCTCGGCGAGCGTGTTGAGCTACAGCATCGCGGTGCAGCCAACGCGGATGCCGTGCTGGCCTGGACCTATGACAGCTTTCCAGACCCAGACAAAGTCCTGGTTGCGGGATCAAGCGCGGGCGCGTTCGGCGCTACCGTATGGCTAGGCCCCATTGCGCGTCATTACGATCAGGCACAGGTCTACGGTTACGCGGACGGTATCTATCTCGATCAGGAGAAGGTCGCGGAGGCGAGCAGAACCAATTGGGGGCCAACGCTGGCTGAGCGGTTCGGCTTCACGATGCAGTCCAAGATGCTCGACAGCCTTTACCAACGCTACCTGGAAGACCCCTTACCCAACGTGATTTACCTCCACTCGAACACGACCCGAGACGAGGTTATTGCCATGTACATGATGCTGATGTCCAAGGCAGAGCTGACTGACAAGCCGCGCCTGGTCGACGAATGGTCCCTGACGATGATGACGTCTGCTCGCAAATGGCGGGAATCGCCCTTGCCATACTACAGCTTCATCACGGATCACGGTGATGGAGACGGCCTGACGCAACACACCTTTCTCCAATTCGGCGCGGTCTATACACACGTAGAGGACAGCGTCACGCCCATGGAGTGGCTCAAAGCTGCGGTCATTGACGATGCGCCGTTCTCTGTGGGCACCTCATTACTCGTGGACTAATGTGCCTGATGCTGTTGTGGTCAACCGACCAGGGCATAACCAAGTTCCACTGGAACTCAGCAACCATGGCGTAGGCGTAGACGCGGGTGAGTCAGTCCCGAGGGTACCTGGCTGGGTAATCCGCCCGGTAGCGTGCGCAGCCCTTTTGGCGAAGAGGGTTTACCACCTTCGTAATAATGGGCCACCTGGGTTGCGCGGCGCCTCGGCCTCACTGACGACTGAACAAAACTGTGACAAAGCGGTCAAATTTGAGCGCTCTCTTTGATTCTGTTCACAAAACTTCAAAGATAAGGGCACGAGAGCGGGTTCGGTCCTATAATGCTCGCCAAACACGGTCGGAAGGCGTTAACTGCCGCCCGTGAATGCTGTCAGGTAGGGAAAAACGGTCGGCGGGTCAAAAAACCAGAAAGCCTGTCGACGAAAGTATCTCGAGCCTGAGAGGGGGCCCATGTACAAGTTCATTGTTATCGTCATCAGCGCGCTGCTGGTCAGTGCCTGCCGTCTCGACGTCGCAACAACGCCGGGCGGTGGCGTGCGGGCGGATTCCGGCAAGATCGACTGTCGCGAAGACCAGGGCACCTGTCGGGCCTGGTATGGAGGGCCCGAGGCAAAGTCAGAGTTTCTGGAAGCCCGGCCTGACAGCGGTTATGACTTCGTGGGCTGGAGCGGCGACTGCAGCGGCAGCGCCAGGCGTTGCGAGGTTAACGTTGGTGCGCTCACCCGCGACCTGGCGGTGGAGGCGCACTTTCAGCCAGGCGGCGGCGCCGTGGTCGCGGTAACGGCCAGCCCCGGCGGCGTGGTCAGCAGTAGCGATGGACAACTGCGCTGCAGCATCGACTGTGCCGCAAGCTACCCGGCGGGAAGTCGTGTCACGCTGGTGGCAGAGCCACTGCCTGGCTACCGATTTAATGGCTGGCAGGGCGTTTGTGCAAACCGACAGCAGAACCACTGCACCCTGAATATCAATGCGACCCGGCGCAACCTGTCTGCCGACTTTGTGCAATCCGATGCCGCGGTGGCAACCTTTGACGGCATTTACCAGGTGGAAGTGGACAACACCGGTTTTAGCTTTGACGGATTTATCATCCGCGACGGCCGCATCGATGGCGGCTTTTTCCTGCAGGTCAGCTTCATACTTGAGGGTGTCGTACAGGACAACGGCGACTTCACGTTCACGGCGACATCAGGCCCCTGCGAAATCGAATTCCAGGGCAGCATTGATGGCAATGCAATCAGCGGAGATTTTGACGCCTCTGCGTGCGGCAGGCCTGAGGGCACCATCAGCGGGCAGAGGGTAGAATCTTTTGAAGAGCCCGATTTCGTTAATTTTGAAAGTGGCCAGGTCAGGCCCCTGGCGCTGTCGCCAGACGGCAGCCGCTTGTTTGTCGCCAACACTCCAAACGGCACACTGGAAATCTTCGGCGTTCAGGGCGGGTCCCTCAGCTTCCAGCATGCCGTGCCCGTGGGTCTGGAACCGGTGGCGGTTGCTGCGGCCAACAATGATGAAGTCTGGGTCGTCAATCATCTCTCCGACTCCGTAAGCATCGTGGACGTTAGCGCAGCAGTGCCGTCCGTTATCCGTACGCTACAGGTCGGTGACGAGCCGCGCGACATTGTGTTTGCCGGGCCGGGGAGGCAGCGCGCCTTTATTACCACGGCACGGCGAGGCCAGAATACGAACTATCCCTTCGAAGAGTATCGCACTGCCGGTTTGCCGAGAGCGGATGTCTGGGTCTTTGACCGCGGCAGCGATGAGTTTGCCCTCAGCGATCAGCCCCTGACCATCGTCAATCTCTTTGGCGATGTGCCCAGGGCGCTGGCGACCAATGCCAGCGGATCACGCGTGTATGCCGCTGTCTTTATGTCGGGTAACCAGACGACGACACTGTTCAATGCACCGGAAGTGGATGCAGGGAAGGCAGCACCGGATCGAGATGTGCACGGTGACGTCCAGCCCGCCACCGGGCTGATCGTGAAATACGATGGCGAGGCGTGGCGTGATGAGGCGGGTAGCGATTGGAGTAATCGCGTTAATCTCAGCCTGCCGGATTACGACGTCTTTACCATCAATGCTAACGCCGCCGTGCCGCGAGAGGTTAGCCGTGTCAGCGGCGTGGGCACCACGCTGTTCAACATGGCAAACAACCCGGTCAACGATGAGCTTTACGTAACCAACCTGGACGCACGTAATGAGGTGCGCTTCGAAGGTCCGGGAACGATTTCCACTACCGTGCGAGGCCATATAGCCAATAGCCGCGTAAGCCTGATCAGCGAGAACGAGATGCGCGGCGCTATCGACCTGAATCCGCACGTTGACTACAGCCTGCCCCAGGGCGATGCGATACCGGCTGGGCAAAAGGCGCGCAGCCTGTCACAGCCAATTGGGATCGCGGTCGCCCCGGATGGCTCTGAGTTGTACGTGGCGGCGCTGGGGTCGAACAAAGTGGCGGCATTGCCCACAGATGTTTTCAGTCAGGGCTACACCCCTGACCGCGATGCGCAGGTCGAAATACCCGGCGGCGGACCCACTGGACTGGTGCTCGATGCAGGCGGGCGCTACCTGTACGTGCTGGCGCGCTACAACAACAGCGTTGTCACGGTAGATACAGCCAACCTCAGCGTGACGGGTTCGCGCAGCCTGGCTAATCCGGAGCCCTCCCACGTGCGCGAGGGCCGGCCCTTCCTCTACGACGCCAACCTGACGTCCAGTAACGGCACCGCCGCCTGTTCGTCATGCCATATCTTCGGTGATGTCGATCACCTGGCCTGGGACCTCGGCAACCCTGACGACGAAGTCGTATCCAATCCACTGCAGTTTACAGTGACCGGGCGGCCAGACGACGGGGCGACCTTCCATCCGATGAAGGGGCCGATGACGACCCAGACATTTCGCGGGATGACGGATTCAGGCGCCATGCACTGGCGCGGTGACCGCACCGGTTCCAACCGGGTACAGGTGAGAGGTGAACTGGAATCTGTCGAAGCTGCGGCGTTCAAGGAGTTCAACCCGGCCTTTGTTGGCTTGATTGGCCGGCAGCAGGAGCTCAGCAGGTCTGAAATGCAGGCCTTCACCGATTTTGCTTTGTCCATTATGCCGCCACCCAACCCACTGCGGGCCCTGGACAACAGCCTCAACGAGTCCCAGCGGCTCGGTGAAAATATCTACTTCAACCAGATAAGCACAGGAGGCGCCTTGACCTGCAATGATTGCCACACCCTGAACCCGCTGTTAAAACAGTTTGGCACCGGGGGGCGCGTCAGCGATGAGGGGCAGGGAATCACTGAAGACTTCAAGGTACCTCACTTCCGCAACCTGTACACGAAGGTCGGGAAGTTTGGCATGTCGCCCAACGTCATCGGCAGCAACAACCGCTTCATGGGCGATCAGGTACGTGGCTTTGGCTTCCTCCACGACGGGTCTATGGACACGCTGGACAGTTTCTTCTCCGCGCCCCAGTTTAATCTTAATTCTGCTAATCGGCGTCGCAATGCCGTCGTTGATTTTGTGATCGCTTCAGATAGCAACTTTGCTCCCATCGTTGGTCAGCAGGTGACTCTGGACGGCTCATGGCACTATCCAGCAGCCGCCGAACGACTGGACCTGATGGTGCAGCGCGCGCTTGCGGTCGTCGATCGGCCGGAGTGCGACCTGGTGGCCCGGGGTGTGGTCCAGGGCGAGCAGCGCGCCGCCCTGATGCGAGAGGACGGGTTCTTCTACGTGGCCGGTTCCGCTGCGGCGCCGCTGTCGCTGGCGGCGATCAAACAACTGGCGAAGGAGCCTGGCCAGGCGCTGACGTTTACTTGCCTGCCACCGGGCACCGGTGAGCGAGCGGCCCTCGGTAACTGAGCCCTAGCCCTGCGCTTCCTGCTCCTCCCGGAGCTTGTCGCGCACGTTCATCAGGACCCTGCCGTACATATTCTCGCCGCGCCGGTCGCGGCCACAGCCCCAGTAGTAGTCGTAGTTGCTGTTCTCCACGAGTTGCCTGTCGCCTGTCGCCAGCAGGGCTTCAGCGACCTCGGGGTGGGTACGGCACTTGGTGTAAACCCCTCGCGTCATGACGGTTGATTTCACCTGCTTCCAGTCTTTGCGCCTTTTTTTCCAGCGATTGCGGCCCAGCTTGCGCGCCATCTTTGGGTGGCCGGCCTGTCGGATGCGTTCCTGGTGGCTGCCGTCAACGAATTTCATCGCCTGGTAGTAGTGCTCGACGGAGGGCCACTCCCGGCCCTCCAGGCTGAAGCTGTGGTGGGAGAAGGTGCCGAAGTCGTTGAATACGTCGCTGCGGGAAAAGTAGTCCGCGTCGATCTCGTCGGGTGGAAACAGCGGTGCCATGGAAGGTGATACCTCGCTTGCTACAAATAGCTTACCGCGAATGCTGCTAGCTGTGCGAATCCTGAATGTTGAACCGACCGCTGAATTAGCACCGTCCCTGTCAGCGATTCTGTTGCCGCCCTGACTGGGTGGGTCTAATCTGACAGGTCTTTGTAGAGTCGAGGACAACGTGGCGCATGCGATGCCAAAACCCGATTGATACCGCGCAGCAGCAAGAGCACGAGCTGTTGGCGCTGAGATATTTCAAACACCCGGAGATTGTTGAAGAGCGAGAGCGATTGCAGGCCTATTGGGTGCAACTTGCCAAGCCAAGCGCCGTGATGCGGCGTGCCATGGACTGGGCCTTTGAGGAGGTTATGTTTGGTGCCGTGGTCTGGGCGCTCAATCAGGATCCACTGTACCCCAGGGTGATTACCATTACGCGACTGCTACACCGTATCAAGGCGCAGGTGATTCCGGGCAGCCGTTGGGGCATTGATAATCCCGACAGCGTCTACCGGGTAATTCCTGTCGCATCGTCTGAGCGCTACCTGATCCGTGGCCGTGTTGCCGAACGTCGCCTGGTCGAGAATTACTTCACGCTGTGGAGCAACACCATGCAGACCGTGGGCCTGCTCGATGGCAAAGACCTGGTGATTGACGAAGACGGCTTCTTCGAGATCAGCGTCGATGCTGATCCCGCGGGTGATCGAGTCAACCATGTCCAACTCGCGGCGGACGCGCATGAGTTTTACATACGGGATGTGATTGCTGACTGGGGGGCGGACCGCCCGAACGAGCTCAGCGTGGAGCGACTGGGTGCGCCGCCGCCTCGCGATCCCTGGGATGAACGCGCTAATCTCGAGCGCATCAAAACTTACATGGAGCGCTGGGCGACTAATACGACTCGATGGAACGGCCAGGCCCTGAACCGCCCTGCCAATGATTTCAGTTTCACAATCGATCGCGATAGCGACGGGGCCCTGCGCAACCAGATCTACATCATGGGCCACTTCCTTCTGCCTGACGCGGAAACGGCGATGGTGATCGACGTGAATATGGGGGGCGCCGAGTACTTCATTGCCCCGATCACGAACTGTTGGGGTACCTCCAATGAAATCGTGCACCGCAATGGCTGCCTGAATCATTCACAGGCGCTGCCGAACGCCGACGGCACCTATACCTTTGTCCTGTCTATGCGAGACCCGGGCGTTCACAACTGGCTTGATCCCACCGACATGCCCGAGGGCATCCTGACCCTGCGCTGGGCGGAATTCCCCGATGACAGGCCCGGCGACGATCTGGGGGTGAGTTCGCAGCTCGTGTCACTGGCGGAGCTCGATACGGTGTTGGCAGCAGATACTCCGCGCGTTGATGCCGAGGCACGCAAACAGCAGCTCGCGGCGCGGGCCGAGAGCTACCGCTGGCGCCTGGAGACGGGAGTCCAGTTGTGAACGACGTAACGCGGGATGTGGCGGGCACGACGTGGTTGATCACCGGGTGCTCAAGCGGTTTTGGCCGGGAAATTGCCCTCTGTGCGCTGGCCAAGGGCGCGCGGGTGGCGGTGAGCGCGCGTGATCCAGCGAGCCTGGCCGACATTTGCGAAGCCTTTCCAGATAGCACGCTCGCGCTACCCCTGGATATCACCCAGGCAGCCCAGCGAGACGCAGCGGTCGCCGCGACGCTGGCCCAGTTTGGCCACCTGGATGTGTTGGTGAATAACGCGGGCTACGGCTACGTGGCTGCCGTAGAAGAGGGCGAAGATGAAGCGGTGCGCGCCATGTTCGAAACCAACTTCTTTGGCACCTTGCAGATGACACTTGCAGTGCTACCACACTTCCGCGAGCGCCGCGCGGGGCGAATCCTCAACAACTCGTCCCAGGCTGGCCTCATGGGCAATCCCGGCACTGGCTTTTACAGCGCCTCGAAGTACGCGCTGGAGGGGTTGATGGAAGCGCTGACGCGCGAGGTGGCGCCGCTGGGTATTCAGGTCATCTCGGTGCAGCCCGGCGCGTTTCGCACCGATTGGGCGGGGCGCTCCATGCAGCGCAGCCCGCAGCGCATTGAGGATTACGCGGAGACGGTTGGCAGCCGTCTTGACATGATTGCCGCGATTGATGGTAGGCAGCCCGGAGATCCGAAGCGCGGCGCTGAAGCCTTCGTGCGTCTGGCGGTCATGGAAAACCCACCGCCAACGCTACTCTTGGGCGCGGGGCTCCTGGCGACCTATCGAGAGAAGCTCACCGACCTCCAGGCGCGCCTTGATGCATGGGAGATCGAGACGGTCGGCGTCGATTTTCCGCCCGAGTGAAGGCATTCACGGTGGCATGAGTCAGGGCGTGTACCAGATAGGCGAGGTGTAAGCACGCTCCTGGTGGGTGAGTGTCGTGCCTGCGGGAAGCTTCACGCCAAAGCGTACCTTGTCGTACAGGCTCCAATGCGGCGTTGGGATTTCCAACACGCGGGCGTAATAAACAGCGCTCTGCGCCGCGTCAAAATCCGGATCCTGCCAGACCGCTTCCAGGGCCGCGCTGCCGATACTGTTGCTGTAACTCGCGTCATCGAGGCCCACGCTGGTGCCCACCACAGGTAGTCTGCCCGTCGCGTCCAACGATCGCCGTCCCGACCAGGCGACATTAAAAACCTGCTCTCGCATGGCACCCTCTGCGTCGATCCAGCCTTTCACAATTTGCAGGCGATCCAGGTGAGCGCCCTCGGGGTCTTTCAAGGCACGCAGTAGAAAGCGCGGGCCAGTCTCGCTTCCAAGAGCTGCATCCAGGCGAGCGCCCATGGGCGCGATGGGCAGCTTGCGCAAAGCGCTATCGCTCATGGCAAGATGCTCGTTTTCCAGCTGCCAGCCTGCGAAGAATTGTACCGTGATGCGCGGGCCCGTGGTGGCATAGACCTCGCGGCGACGCATGGCATCGAAGAGGGCGTCTCGGGTATTCTCTTGCGCCCATACGGCCGCGTAACCCGACGCGACCTGCAGCGTATTCGGCATGCCTGCCTCGGGTACGCCCCAGAACACCTGGCTGCGCCTCGGGCCCGGCTCATCCCCGGCTTTCTTGCCCCAGAAGTTATCTTCCTCAATGGCGCCCGGCGGCCCGTGCGTGTCTGAGCTGCCAATCATGCCGAAGCGAAAGGGGTTGCTACCCACTTGGCGCTCGAGCGACAGGCCCTGCTGCAGTGCGGGCCGAGCGTACTGATAGGCCTGCATATCGTCCTGCTGAGGCTCACTCATGTTGATATTGAACTGGTCCCAGGTGCCGTAGTCGGCAAAAGCGTCATCCGGTGATAGCAGCGGGTGGGCTTCACTGTCGCCTTTAATCTGTGTCACTTCAATCAGGGGCTCCCAGTATGCGCGGCGCTGCGCATACTCCGCATCGAGAGCTTCCCCCGACTCGCGGCGGGGCGTAAACATGCGCCCGCCGCTGAGATTGCTGTTGTGCGGTATAGCGATGGCGTCTCCGCCGCTGGTATCAGCGTAATCTGCGAGCCAGCGCCAGAGATCCTCCGGATCATCGCTATCGAAGGCAGAGAAGGGTGATGCCGAGTTGGCGCGCTCTGCGCCGTCGCGAAGTATGACGACGCGATGCAGGTTGTCACCGCCGGGCATGGCGGTCCATTCGAAGCCGATAAACGCGGTGAATTCCCCGGGGACGTTGGCGGCATCGGCCGCACGATTGTTTGCCTCCCACGGCGATGACGCGCCGGGGGGCAGGCTGACCAGGGGCTTGCCTGTTTCGTAGGAGTGCCCGATCTCCACCATCATGCGACCGAAGCGCGCGACGTCACCCGCCGAGAGAGTATCCCGCCACTCCCTGGCCGCCGCGCTCGCCATCATGGCTTTGTCGTTGCCTCTGATCAGCGGCATGACGCCCAGGTATTCAGCGTGATCTGCGACAACCAGGAAATCGAGAGGGCGTTGCAGCCGTGCCGTCGCCCCGTTTGCTGCGGTCATCGCCTCGCCTCGAGCAAAGCGGTAGGCACGCGCGGCGTCAACGCCCGTCATGCCAAACAGGTTGGCGTCCAGTGAGGCGGAAGAGTGCACATGCGTGTCGCCCCAGAAAACGCGATAGGGTTTTTCAGCGGGAAGCGGTGACTCGCTCCAGCTGCTCGCAGCGGCCAGCAGCGCGGCGAGCCCCAGGCTGGCGGTTCTCACCCCGCAGTTGGCCCCGACAGGGCCTCGCTCTTGATGGGGCCGAAGGGTACAAGCTTTTTCATTTCCAGGATGTCTGCGAGTTCGCCGAGCTGCCCGAGCATGGCTTGGAAGGCCGCGCTGGCGCAGTGGGCATCGTAGGCCGCCTGGGTCTCGTACAGGTCGTAGTAGATAAACTCGTCCGGATCATCCTCCACAGTATGGAAAACGTAGACCGGCACGCCCGCTTCCCCCGCGGTTTGGTCCTGCATGGTGCGGTTGAGTTCGATCAGGGCGTCGCGGCATCCGGGCTTGGCCCGGAGCCGTGTCATGAAGGCAAACACAATGGGAGTCTTCCTGTTTTGTCGGGTTTTATCGTGCCAGTCACTGGCAGGGCGTCACGCTAACCGGCACGCCGTTAACGACGCTGGTGCCAGAGGGAACGTCCAGCACGGCATCGTCGATCAGGTCGTTGGCGCTGACGCCTGCCTGCTCTGACGTGGCGATAGACTGTCGTGTGCCCTGGTAGCGGTGCCCGAAGCCGTGAGGCAGGCTGACTACTCCGGGCATCATGCCGGCGTGATACTCCACCGGCACGGTCTGTTCGCCTACTGCCGATGAAACTCGCGCCTGGTCTCCGTCAGCGAGTCCACGGCTGGATGCATCCTGCGGATGCATCAGCAGCGTGCAGCGATTCTTGCCGCGAGCGTAGTTGTGCAGGTTGTGCAGCCAGGAATTCATATCGCGAATATGACGACGGCCGATCAATACCAGTTCGGGCACCTCCGCCTCGCAGCTGGCCCGAAGCCGTGCGATATCCTCGCGCAGCAGCTTATGCAACAGGCGTAGCTTGCCGCCCTCAGTATTGATCATATGCGGCAGCATGTGCGGCTGCAGTGGGCCGAGGTCCAGGCCGTGGGGCGCCGCCTTCACGCGGTCGAGGTTGAGGCCGTCGCTGCTCTCATCAAAGCGATCACCGTAGGGTCCTGCGCGCAGCAGGATGTCGAGCAGCTGCTCGCCGCCCTCGTGATGGCCGCTGCTGGCCTTTACCTGGTCGGCATCGAGGTGGGAGAGGGCCGGTGCCTGCAGTATGGAGTCGATCAGGCCGTCCAGCATCAGGCCCGCCAGATCATCAGCCGTCATGCTATTCATGCGCGCCAGCAGCTCCAGGAAGATGGCGTACTGATCCAGTGCGCCATCTTCTGGCTGAAATACCTGCGGCGAATAATGGGCTGAGTTGCGCTGCGCGAAGGCGGAAAACAGGAAGTCGTAGTTGCTGTGTTCCAGCTGCGTGGTGCTGGGAAGGATGTAATCTGCGTGCCGGGTGGTCTCGTTGATATAGATATCCAGCGCGACCTTGAACTCGACCTGGTCCATGGCGGCGTCGATGCGCTTGCCGTTGGGCACCGAGAGCACGGGGTTCCCCGCCACGGTGATAAGCGCGCGCACGGCATCCTCGCCACTGCATTCCATTTCTTCTGCCATGCAGGATGCCGGAAGCATATTCATGTATTCGGGCACGCCGCGGGCTCGTGAGTGCCACCGGCCGTGCATGAGGGGCTCAGGCGTGCCGCGGGACTCGTTCTGGCCCGTTGCAGGCCTCGCGAACATGGCACCGCCCACCTCATCAAGCCGCCCCGTCAGCAGGTTAATCACGTCCACCAGCCAGCTCGCGAGCGTGCCGAAGGCCTGCGTGCAAAGCCCGATACGCCCGTAGAGCACCGGTCGTTCTGCGCTCGCAAAGCCATCAATAAGCGCACGCAGCGTGTCGGCGCTGACGCCTGTACGCGCTGCCACTGTCTCGGGTGTGAAGGGCGCGCAGAGGCTGCGCAGCTCATCGAGACCTTCGACCCGCTCTGCCAGCGCGCCGATCTTCACCTGGTCGCGCGCAAACAGCTCCTGCACCCAGGCCATCAGCAGGAGTGCGTCGGTGCCGGGCCGCACGAAGACATGCTGATCGGCAACCTCCGCCGTCTCGGTCCGACGTGGGTCGACAACCACCACTTTGCCGCCGCGGGCCCGTATGCCGGCCAGTTCCCGGCCGACGTCGGGTGCACCGAGCAAAGAGCCCTGGGAGACCATCGGGTTGCCGCCCATGCAGACAAAAAAATCCGTGCGCCCGAGATCCGGGATAGGGAACAGCCAGGCATTGCCGTAGAGGAGCTCTGAGCTCAAGTTTTTTGGCTGTTGGTCGACGCTGCCTGCGGAGAAAAAGCGTTCGGTATTCAGCATCCCGATGAACAGCTGGGTATAGATCTGCGTGTGGAAGTTGTGGCCGTTGGGGTTGCCGTAGTACATGGCGATGGCGTCTTTGCCGTGCTCGTCGCGGATGGCCGCAAGGCGAGATGCCACGGCGCCCAGCGCCTCTTCCCAGGAAACGTCGACCCATCTGTCGCCCTCTCGTCTCACCGGGTGACGCAGTCTCTCAGGGTCCTTGTAAATATGATGAAAGGCCTGCGATTTGGCGCAAACGTAGCCTTGCGAGCGAGTATCTTCCGGATCACCTTTTACGGAAAGAATATCGCCCGCCTCGCGGTCCACCTCCATGACCAGGCCGCAACTGGCTTCGCAGGTAGGGCAGCTGCGGTGTACGGTCTCGGTCGCTCCCATGACAGTCTCCATTGAGTTTTCGTTATCTCCAAGCAGTCTAGGCGGCGGGCGGCGTCGAGGCCACATTGCGATCGCCCGCGCGGATAGCGGTTCAGAATGCTTGACCAGTTTGTTGGGTGTCTTGCCCAATTTAAGAAAACGACGTTGTTTTAATTTTGATTTTCTTTATATTGTTGTGCTCAAAGACAGTAATCCAGAGGTGCGTTATGGCGTGGGACTTTGCAACAGACCCCGAGTTTCAGGTCCAGCTAGACTGGGTCAGGCGTTTTGTCGATGAGGAGCTGATTCCGCTGGAGCCCATCATGGGCGACTTTACCGAGGAGCAGTGGGTGGCCGTACAGGAGCCACTGAAGCAGCAGGTGAAAGATCGCGGCCTCTGGGCCTGCCACCTGGAGGAAGAATTGGGCGGTCAAGGCATGGGTCAGCTGCCACTGGCACAGATGAACATGATTATTGGCCGCTGCATTTATGCCCAGGAGATTTTTGGCAACATGGCACCGGATTCCGGGAACGCCGAACTGTTAGCTGAAGGCGGCACCGAAGAGCAGAAAGAAAAATGGCTGTGGCCCAACCTGCGCGGCGATATTCGCTCTGCCTTTGCGATTACCGAGCCCTGGGTTGCTTCTACCGACCCCACTCAGATCGAGACAACGGCGGTCCTCGAGAACGGCGAATGGGTGATCAACGGCCGTAAGTGGATGATCACCAACGCCTCGCGCGCCGACTTCATCATCTTCATGGTCGTTACCGACCCGGATGCTGCACCGCATATGCGCTGTTCCATGATCGTCGTTGAAAAAGGCACGCCCGGCATGGATGTGTTTCGTGATATCCCCACCATGCATCACCCCTACAGCGAGTACGGCGCGAACGGCAACCACGCAGAGGTGATCCTCGACAATGTGCGGGTGCCGGAAGAAAACCTGATCGGCCAGCGCGGCGGCGGGTTCATTCTCTCTCAAACGCGCCTTGGGCCCGGTCGCATCCATCATGCCAGTCGCTGGATCGGTGAGGCGGAAAGAGCCTTTGACATGCTTTGTGAGCGCACCAAGTCACGCAGCTCGTTTGGTAAGGGTTATGAGAAGCACCAGATGATCCAGGAGTACATTGCTGATTCGCGCATTGAGCTGGAAATGGCAAAGCTGTTAACACTGCGCGCCGCCTGGCGCATGGACCGCGACGGTCACCACGCAGCCCGAGCGGATATTGCCATGGTCAAGGTGAATAATGCGAAGGTGCTCTACAACGTGATCGATCGGGCACTGCAGGTCCATGGATCCCTGGGCTATAGTTGCGACATGCCACTTGAACTCATGTATCGGTCCGCGCGTATGGCCCCGCTTGTTGATGGCGCAAACGAAGTGCACAAGGTCAGCATTGCCCGGAGCGAGCTGAAAGGCTACGACGCGGTCGAGGGTTGGCCCTCCGAGCACATTCCCACCCGCCGCGAGGCAGCCATGAAGCGCTTTGGGCACCTGTTGGATATCCGTGAAGAGGCACATGGGTGAGCGAACTGGACTTTGATCCGGCAACGCTGGCCGACTGGCTACAGCAGGAAACGGGCCGTGAGGGTGCGCTGACCGTTGAGGCGATGCGCGGTGGTGGCTCCTGCGAAATGTTCAGCCTGCAGCAGGGCGCTGAGCGTTTCGTGATTCGCCGCGCGCCGCTGGCGGCCGTATCGGATACTGCGCACAACGTGGTGCGCGAGTACCGTGTCATTGAAGCGCTGGCCGACACCGATGTGCGTGTCCCGCAACTGCTGGCGGCCTGTGATGACCCCGCCGTGATGGGTAACGCCTTCTACATTATGCGCTTCGTTGACGGTGAAGTGATCCGGCGCAGGCTGCCCGATATTTACCAATCCAGCCCCGAAACCCAGCCCGCCATCGGCGAGGAGCTGATCGATGCGCTGGTGGAACTGCATGGAGCACCCTGGCGCGGTTCGGCCCTCGAGGATATGGCGCATCCGGAAGGTTTCCTGGAGCGGCAGGTGGCGCGTTGGCTGTCGCAATACGATGGCTACCGCGATCGCGATCTGCCCGCTATCGATAGCGTAGCGCGGTGGCTGGACGATCATCGCCCGCCCTCCGGTGACCTGACGGTGATGCACGGCGACTACAAGGCAGACAATGCCATGTACAGCCGCGACCTGCCACCACGCATACTCACCCTGGTAGATTTCGAGATGACAACCGTGGGCGATCCGCTCATTGACCTGGCCTGGGCGATGATCTTCTGGCCAGAGGAGGGCAACCTGATTGCTATCGCGGCACCGGGCAATGACGGGGGTATGGACCCCAGCTACTGCCAGCAACCCGCCGAGCTTATTGATCGCTATGCCCGGGCTACGGGGCGGGACATGAGTCATTTTCAGTGGTACCAGGCCTTTGCCGCCTGGAAGCTGGCCATTGTGCTTGAAGCGTCCTATGCCAAGTTCTTAAGTGGTGAGTCAAAAAACCCGAATCATGAATTCTTTGGCTTTCTCGTAGATCAGTTGACGGAGCGTGCACAGCGCTTCGCGCAGTGAGGCAGGGCGGCCTATGAGCGAAATGTTTGATATCAGCGGCAAGGTTGTACTGGTCACCGGCGGCAGCCGCGGCCTGGGTAAGGCGATGAGCCTGGCCTTTGCCGGCCTCGGTGCTCGCGTCGTCGTTGCCAGCCGCAAGCTGGAAGAATGCGAAAGAGTCGTGGCCGAAATCGCTACAGCGGGCGGCGATGCGCTGGCGCTCGCCTGCCACGTCGGACACTGGGATGAACTTGAGGGTGTTATCGATGCGGCGGTGGGGCACTACGGTCGTCTCGACGTGCTGATCAATAATGCCGGGATGTCGCCAATCGCCCCCTCCCTGCTTGAAACCAGCGAGGCGCTGTTTGACAAGATCGTCGACGTCAACCTGAAGGGCCCGCTCCGCCTGACCGCGCTGGCAGCCAGCAAAATGGCAGACAGTGGTGGCGGAGCGATTATCAACATCAGTTCCCTGGCCTCTCTGCGGCCAACGCCAGTGACAACCGTGTACAGCGCGGCCAAGGCCGGGCTGAATGCCCTGACAGCCGCCTCCGCCCAGGAGTTCGCAGGCGCAGGGGTGCGCGTCAACTGCATCATCTGCGGCACCTTCGAAACGGACGCTGCCGCTGCCATGTTAGCTAACGAGGACATCCGCAAACATATTGTCGAACCGGTCGCCCTCGGCCGCGTAGGCACACCGCAGGAGGTTGTGGGCGCGGCACTGTATTTTGCGTCTGAAGCCTCGAGCTACACTACTGGCACAACACTGACTATCGATGGAGGCGTACGCCCATGAGTTCCGATGACCGGCAGGCTTTCAGCGAATTCCTTGAGTTTCTCGGCACCGTTGATCGCGAGTATTTCAGCGAACAGCGTTTTATCACCGACCCTGCGGACATTGCCGAAGGACAGCACATGCTCCTGCACATGATTAAGGTCGGGCTGGACGCCTGGGTAGACAACGACGCCGCGCGCCCGCGCTTCGCCCTGCAGGCCTCGCCCGTGATGAAGTGGGGCGGTGAGGGGCCGGATAACCCCTCCCACTGCGCGCCACTCGACCCGCGCCGGCGTTATCGCATCACGGGCCGCATGCGCGATGAGGTGTACATCAGCTTCACAGTCTATACCGGCAAGGAAGAGGGCGACTGGAACGACGGGGTCATCTCCGCCATGAATCACACGGAATTCACGGTGGATGACGATGGCAACTATGAAATTTTAATCGAACCCGAGCCTGGCTCCGGCTGCCTGCACATGGAGGCGGGCAAGCCAAACTGCGTGATTGCCAGACACTACTGGGAGAAAGACATATCGGCGCTTGCCGACCCCGAGTGTGTGGCTGAACTGGATATTGAGTGCCTGGATGAACCGGGCTTTCCCCGGCCGCTGGCTCCGCAGCCGCTGGCGGAAAAGCTCAGAGCGGCGCAAACCTTTATTCGTGGACAGACCCTGGATCGCCCCTTGCCCGGAGCAGGGGCCACGCCGAGCTGGTTTTCCATGACGCCCAACGAATTTCCCGAACCCGAGCGCTGGGTGCCCTCAGAGGGCGGTGGTGCCGGGGCTATAGACAACGCCTACTGCGCCACGCTGACAGTCCTGCAGCCGGATGAGGCCCTGGTTGTGGAAGGGCGCTGGCCTGAGTGTGTCTACGCGAACGTTTGCTTCTGGAATCGCTATCAGCAGGCAATCGATTATCGCTATCGGCCGGGCTCGCTGAATCGTACGCAAATGCAGCTTAACGAGGACGGCAGTTTCACCTGCGTGCTGGCGCACCGCGATCCGGGGGTGCCGAACTGGATCGACACCGAGGGGCACATGATTGGCAGCCTCTATTTTCGCTTCCTGATGAGTGAGGGGCCCATTGAGCGACCACGCGGCCGCGTGGTATCGCTGGATGAACTTGTTGGAGCTTAGGCCCGCTCAGGCTCTCAGGCACACAGCAATACGCGTGAGAGATGCTCGCTAAAGCTGGCGATTGGCTTATACTCGGAGTTGTAAAAACAACGGGATACAAGGGGGTATTGGCGTGAGCAAGTTCGATCTCAGTTATGTCAGGGACCTGTTTGCAGGGGGCCAGGCAGAAGGCGACCAGGAAGCGTTCAGAGAGCTCATGTTGATGATTTTGGCGA
Organism: Pseudomonadota bacterium; assembly: GCA_038748065.1. Taxonomy (GTDB): domain Bacteria; phylum Pseudomonadota; class Gammaproteobacteria; order Pseudomonadales; family Halieaceae; genus JBCDJG01. Next base: position 151,463 of record JBCDJG010000001.1, on the reverse strand, counting down.
GGGCTACGGACGCTGACTGCTACGCGCATCCAGCGGAACTGGCAGCGGTGCAAAAGGCCATCAAGGAACACCTTGGCGAGGAGCTCAGCGCCGAAGACGTCACCGAGATATCCCGCAGTGATCTGTACAAGGAAGCTCCCCTGGAGAAATACATCTCACGACTGGCCCCGCGGCTGTCCCTGACTCAGCGCAAGAACATTGTGTCCGCGCTGATGGAGGTGCTGCGCTCAGACGGCATGGTCGCTGCGAGTGAGACAGAGTATTTCAATGGCGTTGTCATGGCGCTGCGTATGACCTATGCAGAAGTCGCCGGGCTCGCCTGAGCCTCGCTAAGCGGGGGCCGGTGTCGCAGCCCCCGTCTCCCGCAGCGCTGCGTCGCCATGGCTGCGATCGTAAAACACCCAGGCCAGTGCCGGCAGAAGCACCAGTGCTCCCACCATATTCCAGAAGAACATAAAGGTCAGCATCAGGCCCATGTCGGCCTGGAACTTAATGGGTGAGAAGATCCAGGTGCCTACACCAATCGCCAGGGTGACGCCTGTGAACGCGACTGCGCTGCCGCTGGACATAAGCGCCAGCAGATAGGCCTGGCGCAGCGTATCACCGGCGCGCCGGTTCGACTCGAGAGCCGTGTAAATGTAGATGCCGTAATCGACCCCGATGCCTACCCCCAGGGCAATGACCGGCAGCGTTGCCACTTTGACCCCAATACCCAGGGCAGCCATCAGGGCAGATCCGAGCGCAGACGTCAGCATCAGCGGCAGGATGATGCAGAGCGTGACGCGCAGTGAGCGAAAGTTGATGAGACACAGCAGTATCACCACGCCGTAAACCCAGAGCAGCATTTCGAATTGGGCCTGTTCGATAACAATGTTGGTCGCGGCTTCGATGCCGGCGTTGCCTGCGGCGAGTTGGAACTCAACGGCATCGCTGCTGTGGTCAGCGCCAAACTGTTCGACGGCGTTGACGACTGAGGTCAGCGTATCGGCCTTGTGATCGTCCAGGAAGAAAATCACCGGGGCCATTGAACAGTTGGTATTGCGCAGGCCGCTTGGGGCTCGGCTCAAGGAGTTGTTCAGGATGTACTGATTGCGACTGATGTCGTACCACTTGGGATTGCCTTCGTTCATGCCCTGGATCACGAGCTTGGAGACGTCTGCCAGGGAGGTGGACGATTGCACGCCCGGCACGCCTGCCATATAGCCTTGGAAGTAGTTCAGAGCGTCGATGAAGTCATAGCTGCCGCACTGCTGCTCCTCGGTTTGTGCCATGACCACCAGCACGTCGGTGCTGGTTGCATAATTGTCGGTGAGAAAGGCGTTGTCGAGGTTGTAGCGGGAGTCCGCGCGCAGTTCTGGCGCTCCTGCGTCGAGGTCACCAATCTTTTGGAACTGGCCGCCCCAGACACCGAGGGCAAAGAGCGCCACGGAGACTAACAGGATTGACACTGCCGGGCCGCGCTTGGTCACGGCAGAGATGAATCGCCACAGAGGCTGGGGACGCGTGTCCTTGGCACGTCGATGCGTGGCGCCCATGCGGCTGATGCCAGTCATCGACAGGATCAGCGGCAGCAGGATCAGGTTTGTGGCGATCAGCACGGCGATGCCCGTACTGGCAACGACGGCGAGCTCCTGAATCACCGGGATGTCGATGACGCTCAGGGTGAAGAAGCCGACGCCGTCACTAACCAGGGCAATGAAACCGGGCTTGGAAATCTTGATAAAGGTCAGCTGTGCCGCCTCTTCCTTCGGGGCGCCCTGTGCCGCATAGAGGCCGAAACGGTTAATGATCTGGGAGGCGTGGCTGATGCCCACGGCGAACACCAGGAAGGGCACCAGCATGGAGTAGGGATCAAGACCCATGCCGAGCGTGCGCAGTAGCCCCAGTTGCCAAACCACGGCGACCACGGAGCACAGTAGGCCGATCAGCGTCAGCCGCCAGCAGCGGCAGTAGAAGAACAGCAGGACTGCGGTAATCAGCAAAGCAATCATGAAAAACACGGCTACGAGGCTGGCGCCATCAATCAGGTCGCCAACCAATTTGGCAAAGCCCGTGATATGAATTTGGATGGTGTCGCTCTGGTACTTATCCCGTACCAGTTCTTCCAGGTCCTGAGAGAAAGCGTGATAATCCAGCCGCTCGCCAGTCTCAGGGTCGGTCTCCGTCAGCTGGGCCAGGATAATTGCGGACTTGAAATTGTTGGCGACCAGTCTGCCGACCTGTCCGGATTTAAGTGTATTTTCGCGAAGATTATCTACAGAGCGCTGGGTGCCGTCGTAGTCATCGGGCACCACGGCGCCACCCACGAAGCCCTCCTCAGTGACCTCCGACCAGCGCACCGTCGGTGTCCACAGCGATTGCAGCCCAGACCGGTCAACGCCGCGAATGTAGAAGACTTCATCCGTGATCTCTCGAAGCAGTGCCTGGAACTCGGGCGTGAAGATGTCGCCCTCCTTCGTCTCGACGATGATGCGGACGGAGTTGCCCAGCCCCTTGAGGTCGTCGCGGTTCTCAAGGAAATTGATAATGAAGGGATGGGAAACGGGGATCATCTTCTCAAAGCTGGCGTCAGCTTTAAGCTTGGACATCTGCCAGCCAAACAGCAGGGTCAGGCCGGTAAACAGTGCGATCAAAGGCCAGCGAATGGCTAACAGCAGCTGAGCCAGCCGCGGCCTTAGCTTGCCGTCTTCTGGCTCGAGATTAGCGCGGATGTCAGTCGCCATTGAAATCCTCCAGCGCCTCGGACAGGAAGCCAGACAAGCTGGTCAAGTACAGGCTATCGCCGTCAACGACGACGTCAGATAATGCAGCTCGGCTCGGATGTGTGCTCTCGCTGAAGCTGGCACCACGGTCGCTGCTCGAGACGATGCGCCCCCCTGTACCGACAAAAATCAGCCCGCCATCATCGGTTGTCGCCCCACTGTAGAGGCTCCCTGTGCCGGATAGCGCGACGGAGTCCCAGCTGAGGCCGCGATCATTGGAGCGGAAGACATTTCCGCGCAGCCCTATGGTATAAATCACCTCGCCGTGCACCAGCATGGCGAACAGGCTGCCGTCATAGACGTCGTAGCTCCGGGTCCAGCTTTTACCGCCGTCGTCTGAGTAGAACAGCAGGCCCGCCTCGCCGCTTGCGTGCAGCCGGCCGCCTGGATCGACGGCCAGACTATAGAGGTGGAAGCGTTCGATGTTGTCGATAGCGTCAATAGAGAGTGACCAGCTGTCGCCACCGTCCTCTGTGCGGTATAGCATGCCGTAGGCGCCAACGGCCAGGCCATTGCGATCATCGGTGAACAGAACGTCGAGAAAGGGGTCTGCCGGTCCCGTCTCTACGGCGACTTCCGCATCCTCGAAAGCGAACAGCGCGTCTTCAAAATCAATTTCTGCATCGGCGAGTTCGTCCGGGTCAACATCCTCGAGCGCTTCCAGCGCCGCCAGTTCCTGCTCTAGTCGGTCACGGTTGCTGCTGGCCCAATCGAGGAACTGCTGATTGGCGCGAGTGCCGTCGAAGACCGTCTCCCAGCGCGTGCTGTCCGCTGCCGAGCGCAGGATAACGCCGCCGTGACCCACCGCAAAGCCTGTGCCATTGGGCGTTAGAGTGATAGCGGTCAGCGTTGAGCTGACGGGCACCTCGTTCTGCACCCAAGTGATGCCGCCATCGTCGCTGTGGGCGATCAGGCCGCGCTCGCCAACAACGTATAGTCGACCCTCAGTTCCGGCCAGGCTGATCAGTTTCCTGTCTTCCGCTGGTGCACCCGGCAGGGAGGGCGTCATGGCGAAATCAGCGTGGGCGACTGAACTCACTAAGCAAACAGCAGCGAAGTGCAGGAGAGCGCGTTTAAAATAGGGGCCTGTTTTGGTGATCACGGGGCTCCGGGCAGCCGAACTCGAGTTTTAAACCACACGAGGAACCCGACTGCTTTCTAGTCATTATTGATTTAGAAGTAAATTTAACCTGTTTTTGAACTTTAACAAGCGCTTTGCCCAATACCATGAGTCAGGCTGCTTGGAACCTGTTGAAAACCTGATCTGGCTCAAGGCCGGCCCAGGGTAGGGTTTCAGGCTTCCAGTCGAAGATCCGATGCAGCTCAGAACAGGCCTTAGACACGCCTTGGAGAAGCTAACGCTCTAGAAGTGAGAGTTTCTTCCGCTACGCCTCTATCGCTTGATCAACGAACTCATTAAAGCGCGCCAGAGCACCCTCAAAGCGGCCAAAGTTCAGGTGGGTGTTGGCGCCGCTGGCGAGGCCGCGCTGGATGCTTTCTCCGAGGACGAAATCCTCATCCAGCGTATACATGGTCAGCTCATGGTTGCGGCGCCAGTAGCTATGTTGCTCAGGCGTGTTTGCCTCAGCGGGGATGACGGTGGAGAGCTGCAGCTGTGTTCTGTCCGGTGCGATGGGCTTGCCTTGAATCCAGACGAAGTGATCCTCCTGCACAAGGAATTGTGATCCCGGGAAGAGCGTGTACAGGACATTGGCATGTTTAGCGAAGTCCCATTCCTCTGCCGACGATGATTCGAGCTCCGTGAGCGAACTGCGCGGCAGGACCGAGCGAATATGCCGATCGAAGCACTGATAGGAGGACAGGTTATCGAGGAACAGCGGTGCGATGGTTTCCTTGTGCGCCACGCGGAAGTGATAGGCTTCGAGACCTCCTTCGACCAGAATTTTCCAGTTTGCGTCGATATCCTTGATGGTTGTATCGAAAATACGATAGCGGCCTGCATCCATCGCGAGAATATCCCCCGCCAGTTCGCCGAGATGAGCGCTCACGTCGATGGGCTCTTCACTGGCGAGGCTAACCCACAGCCAACCGCCAAACTCTTCGCAGGGCAGCGCATGCAAACCGAATTCGCTGCGGTCCAGGCCCGGGAAACCGGTCTTTTCGTGGGGCACGCCGATCAGCTGGCCCGCGCTATTCCAGGTCCAGGCGTGGTAGGGGCAGCGCAAGCGATGCTGGCAGCCGGACGACTCGCCGACGAGCTGTGCGCCCCGATGGCGGCAGACGTTGTAGAAGGCACGCGCGTTACCATCTTCATCCCGGATCAGCAGCAGCGGCCTCCCTGCAAGCTCTGTCGTTATGAAATCGCCCGGTTTATCGATCTCTGAGACGTGAGCAACGATCTGAGGCAGCCGTCTCCCGATAAGTGCCTGCTCACGCGCGAATATGTCGCTCGACAGATAGCGGTCGAGGGTCTCCTGCTGCCAATGGTCATCGAGGAAGGGGGACTTGCTCTGCTGTAGATCAAGTAGTTCGTTGATCAGTGCAACCTGGGTCTCTGATTTCATAGCTCCGGCCTGTATAAGCGAACTTACCGACTGGTAAGTACAGAGGCAACATAGTCGCTGTGGCGAGATTTTGCAAGGCCTGCCTGCGCGAGTAGGCCTATATCAGGGCCAGCGAGGAATGAGAGTGGGCGTGCTGCGCTTATAGGCCTCGTAGTCCGCCTGACCGCCCCACTTTCTATCCGCCTTCCTCTCCAGCAGGGGGATACCGCTCACCCTGGTCAGCAGAACGGCGACAAACAAGGGTGAAATCAGGGAAACATGCTGCCAACCCTGCAGTGCCGGAAGCGCGATAAGGGCGATGCCGAACCACAGTATGATCTCGCCGAGGTAGTTGGGATGCCGACAGAAGCGCCAGACGCCAGAGTTGATAAAGCCCTCGCTGCCGTAAGTCGTGCGAAAAAAGCGTTTTTGCCTGTCTGCGACCACTTCGAGCAGCCACCCCGCCAGCCAGAGCGCAAAGCCCAGCAACTCGATCAGCGACAGCGCCACGCTGCGCTCGCTGGTCATGGCAGCCCAGGCACAGCCCGCCGTCAGCACAACCCATAGGCCCTGCAGGCTCCAGGTAAGAAAGAAGCGCCGGGGGTCTGGCTTGATCCGCTCGAAGCGCGAATCTGCGCCGTCCTGGCGAATTCTCCTGAACAGGAAACTGCCAAGTCGTGCCGCCCATAGGATGATGCAGGAGGCCAGCAGGATGGAGCGGGAATCGAGATTTTGCGACAGTAACAGCGCTAACATGACCGTGCTGATAAAAGTCAGGCTGCCCGTGAGATCATAATAGACCTCGGTTTGCTTCAGGTAAGCGGGAATGAAGGCCAGCCACTGCAGGCTGAAGGCAAGTAGCGCACACCAGGCGAAGACCGATAGGCCGGCGACGGTGATAGTGCCGTCGCTACCAGCCCACGTGGCGCCGAGGGCAAGCAGGTAGACAAGCCCAAGCACGATCAAGCCTGGCGGCCAGCCTGTGCACCTGACAGCGCCTCACTCTGGCTGTCGCCGGGGGAACTGCCTTCTCTCTTCCTGCTGATAAAGGGCAATAGCAGCATGCGATCCAGGCGCGAACTGCGCGCGTCACGGTAGTATTCCAATCCCAGCGTCATCGTCTCCTGCTCCTTGAAGGGTCGTTGGCTGGCTGTGCCGAAGAGATAGTCAAACCAGGGCACCATGACGCTGTAGTTGCTGTCCGTATGCTTGCGTTCAGAGCAGTGATGCAGCCGATGAAAGTCCGGGGTCACCAGAAAGCGGCGCAGGAAACGATCGACCGGCTCGGGAATGTAGATATTGGCATGGCCGGTGTAAATCATCACGGTGCGGAAGACCTCCACCGCCAAAACAGCCAGCGCTGGCGGGCCCAGTATCAAAATGAAGGGCAGGCTGAGCAGGCTGTTCAACACGATTTCAACCGGGTGATGCCGATAGGTGGTGGTAAAGTCCACGCCGGTATCACTGTGATGGATAGCGTGTAAGCGCCACAGCGCAGGCACCTTGTGGAACAGCAGGTGAAGTAAGTAACCGGCAAATTCGATGACCAGCAGCGTGGCGATCAGGCTGACGATGAAGGGTGCCTCGAGGGCCTGAAGTAGACCGCCGCCCATGCTGCTGACCCACCAGGCGGCCAGCACCAGCATCATGCGATCTAGCAGGTAGAGGAAGGAATGGCCGATTGCGGTGAGGCCGAGATTGTTGAGCCAGCGTGACATGAGCCCACTCGCCTCTGCTCGCCGGGGCCATATCATTTCCCACAACATCACGGTACCGATCGATGCGATCGACACGTAGATGATGATTAAACCCTCTTCGGCTTCAGACACGCTGTATCAATGCCAGCAGGCTTTTACCGCTATCCTGCACCGTTCAGACGCACAGCAAGCCGAGCATTCAGCGCTTGTTGCGCAGTACCCTCACAGCAGCAACCGCCATGACAGCGCCGAGGGCTGCCAAGCCAAAGGGCGACATCAAAGGCACGGATTCCGCCTGGACGGTGGGGGCAATATAGCTGACATTGTTGCCCGCAACGGCGACCGAAGAAGTAACAAAAAGAGACAGCGCAGTTATAGTTCTGAGCATGATTGAGATCCTAATGGTTTTGGTCAAAGCTCGAGGACAGTAAATAAAACAATGGCTTATGTCAATTCTGGGGGAGCGCAAGCAATGGCCCACTGGTTTAGCGGGCATTGACGGCTTGCTGCTCAGCCGGGTGTCTCAGTGAGACGCGCCGGCTCTCATTCCCGCTGACTAGCGCTTGCTACGAAAGACCCTGACGGCTGCCAGTACGAGCACTGCGGCCAATCCAGCCAGGCCGATGGGCGTCATCAGCGGAACGCTCTCAGGTGTAATGGGAACGGGGATACAACCAGAGCCGCCTGCCGTTGCGGATGCGGAAATAGCCATTAAGGCGATTGCTGAAACAGTTTTTAACATGAGCCCATCCCCGAAGATAAGTGGTCATTTATTAGACAGTGACGATATGGGTGATGGGACACGCTGTCAACGTCCCCGTGCTTGTGACTGGTAATTTTCACGGTTGAGAAGCTTCAAGGTCTTGCAGCCATCTGTTGCGGAGCACTTGAGCAGTCGCGATACTCCGTGAGCGCCTGCTTTAACCCGAGACCCAATATCGCGATAACCGATTCATGACCCATTCTCTTGATGCGATCGACTGGCTGATTATCGCGCTTTACTGCGTTGGGCTGCTGGCCATGGCCGCCTGGCTGTCGCGCCGTCAGTTCGATCGGGAAGACTACTATGTGGGCGGACGCGATGTTGGCCCCTGGCCGGTGGGGCTGTCGGTCATGGCGACGCAGTGTTCGACCAACAGCATTCTGGGCGCGCCTGCCTTCGTGGCCTTTGCCGCGGGCGGCGGTCTGGTTTGGCTGCAGTATGAACTGGCGGTGCCGTTGGCGATGATCGTACTCATGCTGTTTATGATGCCGATTTTTCGGCACCTGCAACTCGTATCGGTCTATGCCTATCTGGAGCAACGCTTTGACCTGCCAACCCGGCTCACCCTCAGTGGGCTGTTTCTCTTTGTCCGGGCCTTTGCGACGGCTGTCACTGTCTACAGCGTGGCGATTGTTATTGATTTAATTACCGGCCTGGGATTCTTTGGCGCGGTACTTTTACTCGGGGTTTTCACGGTCGTTTATGACGTGCTGGGCGGTATCAGGGGCGTTATATACAGCGACGTGCTGCAACTCTTGATCCTGGTGGTGATGCTGATTGTGGTGCTGGTGTCGCTCATTACCGCGGTCGGCGGACTAGAGGCGCTATGGTCGAACTTTCCCGAGGAGCGTCGGGTGACCCTGGATTTTTCCAGCCATGGGCTAGGCGACGGCGAGACCTTTGCATTCTGGCCAATGCTCTTGGGTGGCCTGTTTCTCTATGTGTCTTACTACGGCTGCGATCAGAGTCAGGTCCAGCGGCAACTCAGCTCGCGCAGTATCGATGGCACCAACCAGGCCCTGCTAATAAACGGATTTTTGCGCTTTCCCCTTGTGCTGCTGTACTGTCTGGTCGGCGCGGGCATTGCGGTTTACGCGAGTCAGCACCCCGAGTTCATTGAGGCTCTGCCGGTGCGCGGCGATACCCCCGAATACAACCTGTCGGTGCCCTTGTACATGATCAACGCGCTGCCGGTTGGACTGGTCGGCCTTTCACTCGTGGCCCTTTTCGCCGCGGCAATGTCCTCGCTGGACTCTGTGCTCAACTCACTGAGCGCAACCACCATGGAAGACTTTGTGCGGCGCTTCTATCGCGGCGAGTGGAGTGCGATGCGAGAACTCTGGATATCTCGCCTTTTGACCGCACTTTGGGGCCTTGTCACCCTCACCATGGCCTTTTTTGTCGGCGACATCGCGCCCACCGTGCTGGAGGCGATCAACAAGGTGGGCTCCCTGGCCAATGGGCCGATTCTCGCCGTCTTTGCCCTGGGTTTCCTGGTGCCACGGGTACGAGGCCCCCAGGCGATTTGCGGCTTCCTGGCAGGCATAGGTTTAAACGGTATGTGCTGGCTATTTCTCCCCGAGGTGTCCTGGTTATGGTGGAACGTGTTCGGCTTCATGTTGGCGTTCCTGCTGGCACTGCTGCTCAGTCACTTCACAGTTTCTGCTCCTGCGGCTAATCACTCTTCCGTCGAGGTGTACGAGGCTGCGGCCAAACGCGTGTTGACCGAGGAGGCCAGGATCAACTGGTACCGCCGGGTTGTCTGGCTGATCTTTTGGTTCGTAGCGCTATTTTTGCTGCTGTTTGCACTTAACGCTTGAGGGCTACGGCTGATTTACGGTTTTTCCTGACAATATCGTCGAATAGACCGGCTGGACCACTGACCCGAGCTTGTACAAGATTGGGACAGCTGGGAGGGCCAAGCCATGGACATTACGTTTAGATCTCAAGGTTTTGAAACCGATCACTCTGTCGCCGGTTTCCTGCAGTATCGGCTCAAGTCCGCGTTGAGTCGATTTGATGAGCAGGTGGTTTCGGTTGACGTATTCATGAAAGACGTCAACGGGCCGAAGGGCGGTGTCGATAAACAGGTGATTATGCGCACCCGCCTGCGCAATAGCCCACTGATTGCTACGCAGGTAAAGGCGGCAAGTTTGTACGCCGCAATCGCGGACTGCACCCGCAAGACCAAGCGCTGCGTGACGCGCTCAGTCAATAAGTTGAAGCGCGTCGATCGCAAGCAACGAATCCGCAGGCTCGATGCGTGATGTGCGGCGGGCGTTCCCGCGGCGGGCGCTCCCGCGGCGCGCATGGGCTATAGCCATTCCACCATGAAGTCGATGAATGCTCTAACCTTGGGCGCAAGATGGCGCTGCAGGGGATAGAGCGCGTAGAGAGGCGTTTCTGCCGGCACCGGACTCCAGTCAGGTAACAGCAATTGCAGGTCGCCGCGGTCCAATTCGTCCTGCACGAGCCAGCCAGGAACAAGGATGATGCCTTGCCCAGCCACGGCGGCTGCGACCAGTGACTCGCCGCCGTTGGCATACAGCCTGCCGCGCGCCTGGATCTCCCGGGTATCCTCACCGTTGCCGTAGAAGGTCCACAGGTTACTGCCGGGGCCGGTGCGAAAAGTCAGGCAGTTGTGCTGCGCTAGTTGCTCTGGTGTGCCTGGTGTACCTGCTTTTTCTAGATAGTGAGCGCTCGCACACAAACGGCGGGGCGCAGTTGAAAGCTTTCGCGCGACGAGATTCGAATCACTCAGCGCGCCGAGGCGCAGGGTGACATCGATACGGTGCTCGATCATATCCAGCACCTGGTCGCTGACTACCAGCGCTATTTCCACAGCGGGATAGCGCTCCTGAAATGCGGCAACAGCGGGCACAATGAGCCGTCTGCTCAGGCTTCCCGGCAGGCTCAGGCGCAGTATTCCCGACGGCGTCCCATCCAACTGAGAAACAGCCAGCCTCGCTTCATCGAGATCCGATAGCACGCGCGCGGCATGTTCATGATAAATCTCGCCCGCTTCCGTCAGGCTGAGCCTGCGGGTGCTGCGCTGGAACAGCCGCACGCCCAGTGCATCCTCAAGTTCGCTGACCTGACGCGAGACTGAAGAAGGGGCAACCCCGAGTTGCCGGGCCGCTTCAGAAAAACTGCCGGACTCAATGACGCGCTCAAACATGCGTATGCCCGTCAGGGATTCTTGCACGCTGCTAACACCTCTTATTTTTGCGGCATCCGCATTAGTCTTGTCAAGATTAGCCAATTTATCACAAAGGGATAGGGGCCTATAGTCCCCGCAGTTACAACCTACATTCCCCAGATTGAGAGGACAGACAACATGAAACTCTATGAGTACGAAGCTTTTCCCCACCCGCGTCGTGTGCGCATGTTCCTTGCCGAAAAGGGCTTGGACGTGCCACGCGTACAGGTCGATGTGCCCGCCGGAGAACATCGGCAGCCCGCGTTCCTCGCCAAAAATCCAGATGGCGCAGTGCCGGTGTTGGAGTTGGACGGTGGTGAGTGCATAACGGAAACCACCGCGATTTCTCGCTACTTCGAAGAAGTACAGCCAAAGAGGCCTCTGTTTGGCGAAAGTCCGGAATCAAAGGCCGCGATAGAAATGTGGCAGCGCCGGGTTGAGCAGTCGCTCATGGCTGCGGTGGGCAGCTATTTCCACCATGCCACAGAGGGCCTGGGCGATGCGGGACGCTATCGCAACAGGGATTGGGGCGAGAAGAACCGTGAGACGGCCCTCGAGGGAATGCGCAGTCTCAATGAGCAGCTGGCAGGGAATACCTATGTTGCCGGTGCGGACTTCTCAGTTGCAGATATCACAGCCCTGTGCGCTCTGGATTTTGCCAAGGCGCTAGGGATCGTTATCCCTGAGGGCTGCGATTCTCTGAGGCGCTGGTATGAGGAGGTCAGCGCCCGGCCCAGCGCGTCGGCCTGAGTCAGGAGGAGGGCAGCTCCGACCAGCGCAGGCCGGCGTTCCACCCGCCATCCACCTTGAACTCAGAGCCTGTGCAGTAGGAGCCCTCGTCCGTTGCCAGGAACAGCACAACCTGCGCGACTTCCTCCGGCAAGCCCACGCGTGGAATAGGGAAGTTAGCGTAGGTGCTGTCCATCGACGAGGGATCGTTGTTCTGATCACTGCGTCCGCCCATGTCGGTGAAGATGCCGCCAGGGTGGACGCTGTTTACCCGGATTCCGTATTGTCCGAGTTCAATCGCCGCGCTCTTGGTCATACCGCGCACCGCCCACTTGGTCGAGGAGTAAGCCATGATGCCATTCTTGGACATCAGACCATCGATGGACGAGAAGTTAATAATGGAACCGCCGCCAGCGGCTTTCATGGGAGCAATGACAGACTGCATGCCGAGAAAGGTACCCACCTGGTTAACACCGATAACCCGCTGATAGTCCTCCAGGCTGGTGTCGGCGATGGCTGCAACATGCAAGATGGCGGCATTGTTGACCAGCACATTCAAGGGCCCGAATGTTTCCGCCGCCCTGACCGCAGCCTCCCAGTCCTCCTTCCTGGATACGTCCATGTGAAGAAAGGTCGCGTTGTCGCCAAGCTCCGCGGCCAGTGCTTGGCCCTGATCGCTCAAGACGTCGCCGATGACCACTTTGGCCCCCTGCTCGATAAACAGCCGAGCGGTGGCCGCTCCCATGCCGCGTGCCGCCCCGGTAATGATGGCCACCTTGTTCGCCAATCGCATGTTGTTCCCCTTTTTTGTCGAGTCGCTGGTGTTGTGGTCGTCTATAGTAACGGGGTAACAGCATAAGCGAAAAATAGCGGGGTTTTTGATGGATGAGTTGGCGGGTCGGGTGGCCCTTGTCACAGGTGCGAGTCGAGGCATAGGGCGAGCGATTGCCCGACGCTTTGCGGCGGAAGGCGCAGCGGTTGTGCTGCTGGCGTCGCGGCTCGGCAGTCATGGCGCATTAGAGGGCACGCTTGAGGAGGCCGTTGCCGAAATAGGCGATGCGGGTGGCCAGGCGGCGGCGCAGGTCTGCGATTTGACAGACCCTGAAGCCAGACGCTCTGTGATCCTCGATGCCGCCGAGCATTTCGGTGCGATTGACGTGCTGGTCAATAACGCGGCCCGAATGGATGCCAACCTGCCGAGCCTTATCGATAGCGCTTCGCGCAATGCAATCTTTGATCTGAACGTCAACGTCCCCGTGGAGCTGTTGCAGCAGGCTCTGCCAGGCATGCGCGAAAAAGGTGGTGGCTGGTGTTTGAATATTTCCAGCCGGACAGCGGAGCAGCCGGAACCGCCTTACCCCGATGCCAAGATTGCTGCCCACGCGATCGGCGCTTACGGGGCCAGCAAGGCGGCGCTGAATCGCTATACGCTAGCCTTGGCTGACGAACTGGCAGACGACAACATTTTTGTAAATGCCATGGCGCCGAGCAATATCGTACTGACCAGTGTATCCGAGCAGGTGCAGGCCATCGCACAGCGGCGTCCCGACATGGTCGAGCCTGTCGAGATGATGGCCGAGGCAGCACTCGAACTTTGCTCTGGACGCCACGTGGGGCAGGTGGTCTTCAGCCGCAATCTTCTGCACGCAACGGGCCGCAGGCTGCACAGCCTCGATGGCAAGACCATCATCGGCGACGCATTTACCCTGGACTTGTCTCTTGATCGATAACCGAGGAGGCGCTCAATTATGACGCAACAGCTAGAGAATATAACCGCCGGGCAGTGCACCAGCGCGCCAGGGAGTTACGACGATCTGTCGGTATTGATGCTGAACTGTACCCTGACGCGTTCACCCAAGCTCTCGCACACGGAGGGTTTGATGAAGGTCGCGCAGGCAATTTTTGAGGCCAATGGGGTGGACACCGAGATACTGCGCCCGGTCGACTACGACATCCCTGCTGGGCTGGCGCATGATTACGCCGGCGTCGACGGCTATGTGCGTGACGACTGGCCTGCGATACAGGCAAAGATTGATGCCTGCGATATTCTTATTCTGGGCACCTCCGTATGGCTGGGTGAAAAAAGCTCGGTCTGCAATCGGGTGCTGGAGCGCATGTATGGCTATACCCACGAATTTAACAGCAAAGGGCAGTACCGGGACTACGGCAAGGTGGGGGCAACACTGATTACCGGTAACGAAGACGGTGTGAAGCACTGCGCAATGAATATCCTGTTCTCACTGTCTCACATTGGTTACACGGTGCCGCCCCAGGCGGACGCCGGCTGGATGGGTGAGGCTGGACCGGGCCCCTCTTACATGGATCCGGGTTCGGGTGGTCCGGAAAACGACTTCACCAACCGCAACACGACCTTCCTTGTCTGGAACTGCCTGCACCTTGCGCGCATGTTGAAGGATGCGGGGGGGATACCTGCACACGGCAACCAGCCAGAGGCCTGGGACGCGGGCTGCCAAACTGACTTTCACAGCCCGGAACACAAACGCTAGCGCGATGCGCCGGGCCTGACGACGAGACGGAAGCCGATATCGTCACGCCTTTCCTTGGCCCTGCCACGATTGCGCAGCGTCAGTCTAAGAAAGGCAGGTATGTCGCCATAGGCGCCACCACGATAGGCGCGGCGTTCGCAGTCGCCTTCCTGTCGGGCATCCCCCTCGGTGCTGGCGCCCTCGTAGGAAGGCACCCAACAGTCCTGCACCCACTCCCACACGTTGCCAGTCATGTCGTGGAGTCCCCAGGCGTTGGCAGGGTATGAGCCCACCGGCGCGGTGCGAGTGTAGCCGTCGTCACAGCGGTTCACGTCGAAGCCGGGATAGTCTCGAAGCGCGCTGATGTCCGCGCCATTGGCGTGAGCGCAGAGCTGCGCTTCATCGTCGCCATGGGCGTAACGCCGGCCATCGCCGCTGCGAGCGGCGTACTCCCACTCGGCCTCTGACGGCAGTGAGAATTCGAGGCCCGTGCCGAGGCTTAACCAACGGGCGAAGGCTGTGGCATCTTCCCAGTTCACACAGGTCACGGGATGCCTCAGGCCCTGTTCGAAGCCGGGGCTGCGCCAGTCGAGCCCCTCTCGCGGCTGCCAGCCTTGCACAAACACCCAGCAAGTCGAGTCGGTCCGATAGTCCGTTTCTATGACGAAGCGCTCGAACATCGCCACCGTCACCTCGGACGCCATCATCCAGAAGCCCTGCAGTTCGACCTGTCGGACTGGCACTTCGTCGGACTGGCCCTCGCCGCGACTGTCGCCCATATCGAAGGCGCCGCCTGGAATCCAAGGCAGGCGCAGCCCTACAGGCTGGTTCACCTCCAGCGGTGCGCCGGCAGGGGCGCGATCGGCCGCGATTACGTGTGCGGCCGCGAGCACAAGCATGACTGTTAGCCCGCTGCGCTGAACCTCAGGTTTGCGCATCGGCGCTTTTCGATCTGCAATGTGTGACCATCCAGTTGCGAACCAGGTCTGTCAGTGTCAGGCGCGATTCGTTGAAGCTGTGATCACCGCTGATCGTATGCGCTTCCAGGTCGAGTCCCGGCGTCGCGCGATAGGCGGCGACAACAGGATCAAACATCTGCTCGGGTGGCACCACTGTGTCCTGGTCACCCGCGATGAGCAGTACTTGCTTACCAACGAGTCGACTTCCGAAGGCGCTCAAATCCAGCTCAGCTCGTGGCGTATTCAGGAGAAAATCCCGCATGGCGTCGGCACTGAAGCCCCGTAGCATGAACTGTTTAGCAGCGTAGTCAGCGAAAGCCGACGCGCTGTCATTACCCGCCTTGACGTTGTCTGCATAGCTTGCCAGCTCTGCTGGCGCCAGTGCTGCGACGCA
This sequence comes from Pseudomonadota bacterium, assembly GCA_038748065.1. GTDB lineage: Bacteria > Pseudomonadota > Gammaproteobacteria > Pseudomonadales > Halieaceae > JBCDJG01. The sequence goes on along the minus strand of JBCDJG010000001.1, from coordinate 135,970 downwards.
GGCTAGTGCGTCGTCGCGAGTCGCCGCGGCCAGGGCGGTCCAACCACCAAAGGAATGGCCGAGAAAGCTGAGGCTGGACGTGTCGACGCGCAGGTCTGCCGTATTTTTAGGATTCCGCAAAAAGGTCAGGGCGGCCAGCGCATCATCGACAAGATGGTCCAGCGCATAGTCCCCTTCTGAACCCCAGGCGCCGCGGTAGCTGAAAAACAGTGCGTTAAAGCCGCTGCGACGCAGGGCTTGCGCGACGTCCAGGTTCCGCTCGTTCCCGGGAAAGCCATGCAACAGGACAACGGTAGGGTGTGGGCCTGGCCCGTTGGCGAGGTAGATCAATCCCGGCAGACGAGCACCCTGGCTTTCGAGCGTTAGCTCTACGGACGTCGGCGGATAATTCGGGTCGGGCATCGGATCGGTATCTGCCAAGGCTATTCGCGCGAGAGCAAGGCAGCCGATGAGCAGGCCGGTAACGAGTAAGCGAAGCACAGGTTTATACCTCTCGGTGCAAGTCCGGCTGGATTCGCCGGTCATGAGCGTTTAACGTGGGCCAGACCTTACAGGAGCCACACGTCATGAAAACCATGCACCTTAATGCATTTGGCCGCGACAATCTTGTGCTTGTCGATGCGCCTGAGCCCGCCAAGCCTGCGGCGGGTGAAGTCCTGATTAAATGCGCCGCCGCTTCACTCAACCCGCGCGATAGCCAGATCATAGAGGGGCGATTCAGCCCGAATGTGGAGTTCCCTCTGATTCCGCTGTCGGACGGTGCCGGCGAGGTACTCGCGATTGGTGAAGGGGTCACGCGGGTTGCCCCGGGCGACCTCGTGACATCACTTTTCTTTCCAAACTGGATCAGTGGCGAGGCGCTCGATAATGAGCGGGCCGTTTCCTCGGGCCTTGAGGCGCCGGGTGTGCTGCGCGAGCTGGCGCTATACCCTGAGGATGCGTTGGTTAAAGCTGCCGATCATCTGACAGCAGCGGAGGCAGCCTGTTTCCCCTGCGCTGGCCTCACGGCGTGGACTTCCCTGGTCGACAAATCCGGCATTGGTGCCGGTGACCATGTGCTGATCCAGGGTACGGGGGGCGTTGCGACCGCCGCGCTGCAACTGACCAAGGCTCTCGGGGCGCGCGCTATTGTGATCTCGTCCAGCGACGCCCGGCTGGAGCGGGCGACTGCGCTTGGTGCAGATCATGTCATTAACTATTCGACAGAGCCGAATTGGGGGCCAGTGGCCCATGAACTCAGCGCTCATGGTGTTGACGCGGTCATTGAAATTGGCGGCACGGGCACCATGGAAAACTCACTCGCAGCCATTCGACACGGCGGGCATATCAATATCATTGGCTACATGGCGGGTGTCGATATGGGCATTACCGTTTTCCCGCTGATTATCAAAAACGCTAACCTGCATGGCATCGGAACGGGCAACCGGGATAGCTTTGAAGCAATGATGCAGCTGGTCGGGGACACTGGCCTGCGGCCGGTCATCGAGCGCGCCTACCCCATGGAGCAAATAGTGCAAGCGCTTGATGACCTGGATGCCGGTGGTTTTGTCGGCAAGTTGGTGTTGGATTTATCCTGACGCGACCAGAGCTTGGAAGGAATCTGGTGACATGAAAATACTGGTGGCGGGCGGCGGGGGCTTCATCGGCGGGCATCTTGTGAAGTACTACCTCGAGCAGGGGGCGGAGGTTGTTGTTGCCGATGTCAAAGCGGTGGATGCCTGGCACCAGCGCCACGAAGCGGCGGAAAATCTCTGCCTGGACTTACGGGATCTGGCAGCCTGCCAGCGAGCTTGCGTTGGCGTCGATCGCGTCTTTAATCTGGCGTGTGATATGGGCGGCATGGGCTTTATAGAGGGCAATAAAGCTCTGTGTATGCTGTCTGTGCTTATCAACACCCACCTGCTCAAAGCCTCTGTCGAAGCCAAGGTGCAGCGCTATTTCTTTGCTTCCACCGCCTGCGTTTATCGTGCAGATAAACAAGCCGAGCCAGGTAACCCCGGCTTGAAAGAGACCGATGTCTATCCTGCGATGCCTGAGGATGGTTATGGCTGGGAGAAGCTGTTCAGTGAGCGCATGTGCAGGCATTTCGATGAAGACTTTGGCCTGGAAACGAGGATTGCCCGCTTTCATAACGTCTATGGACCTCAGGGAACCTGGGATGGAGGGCGGGAAAAGGCCCCGGCTGCTATTTGCCGCAAGGTAATTCACGCCAAGCTCAGCGGCGAACATGAGATAGAGATCTGGGGTGACGGCGAACAAACGCGCAGTTTCATGTTTATTGAGGACGGTGTTTTTGGCAGCGACCTGATTATGAACGCCAGCGAGGGTGGCGCCCTGAATCTCGGCAGTGACCAGCTGGTCAGTATCAATCAGTTGGTTGACGCAGTGGAAGCGGTGGCGGGTGTCCGTCTTGAGCGCCGCTACCGTCTTGACGCGCCGCTGGGCGTGCGGGGCCGTTCGTCGGATAACAGCCTGATCGAATCGCGACTGGGCTGGTCTCCTGCGATCGACCTGGAAGCAGGCATTGAAAAGACCTATCGGTGGATCTACCAGCAGATGAAGGCCGGGTACTAACGTTTGGCCGTCTGACCGATCGAAAGAGTGTCGCTGCAATAAAAACAGTCTTGACGGTTTTTTGATGAATGCTTACTCTGGCGACGCCTGAAAGGCCACAAGCCGGGGGAAATATAATGAGCGAACAGGCCACCAACTACGACGATGTGAGGCAATATCGCCTTGAGCCCGAGCGTGAACAGGAGCTACTGCGTACTGGCGGAGAGTGCACGTTTATCTGGGCTAATAAGGCCGGCCACCCGATCGGTGTGACCACGGCTTACATAGCTGCGCGGGAGAAAATATGGATGACAGCGACGCGCGAGCGCGTGCGCATCAAGGCGATCGCGCGAGACGGCCGCTCCTCAATTGTAATAACCAGCAAGGGTACGCCAATGGGAGGCGGTAAGACGGTGACCTACAAGGGCCACACGGTGATTCGGGATGATCGCGAGACCAAGCTGTGGATGTATGAGCTGCTGGCGCAGGGCATGCTGGCGGCCCAAAGCGAGGATCCCGACAATGAATTCACGGCCGGTCTTGACCCGGATATGTTCATTCGCTTTCTCGATACGCCAGAGCGCGTGGTGCTGGAATTTACGCCGGAGATGTCTATACCCTTCGACGGTGACAAGATGGCCGCGGGTACTGCCCAGGCCTACGCGGAATTTGCACGGCAGGACGCTGCCTGCTAACGGCTTCCAGTAGGTGATGGTCTGCTACAGGGCGCTGACGGTCGAGCGCAATAACTCAATGCGAGCTCGATTCGCGCCCATGTCCCCGATACCCAGCCGTGAGGAGGAGCGAACCTCGATGTGTTGGTCTTCGTCGCTGAATTGCAGTTGCACGTCGTCCCGGTAACGCATGGTCGGTGTGATTGCCACCGCCTGCACAAAGGCATCATCGTCGATATCGATGCGCCAGTCCGGCTGCTTGCTCAGCCAGGTTTTGAGCGCCTGCCACTGGGCTTTTGTAGCAGCGATCGGCTCTATGCTTGCGCCACCGGTATCGGAGCTGCTGACACAGTTCGGAAAGCTGCCACAAGGCGGCAGGCCGCCGTCGACTGGCTGCGCAGGGGGTAGCGTGCAAGCGCCAAGGCTCAGCGCCGCGCACAGGGCGAAAAGCGTCCCGCCCGTGCTCCTACGGCAAGAGTGCGCAATTGTGATTATCATAGCGGGCAGATCCGACTCAGCAGACTGTAATCATGGCAGATGTCATTCCCTTTAAGAAACCCTCGCTGAAGGAAAAACACAAGGGTAAGACCCTGTGCCGGCATGGGCATCACAAGTGGCGGGTGGAAAAAGACAAGCAGTTCGATGTGAAACAGGGGCGGTTGGTTACCACCTATCGCTGTGCTCGCTGCGGGATAACCAAAACCGTTGCGCATTAACAACGGTCTAGCCGACCGTCAGCAAAGCCTGGCAGCAGCCACGGCGAGTCTGGAGCCTGTATCAACAACAGCGTACCACGCGCGTCCCGCGAAGCTCTCGTACAGGGCTGGTAGGTAGCGATCGCAGGCATCCTCGCGATGGTGCTGCTCATCATCACGGAAGGTCTGCAGCAGCCTCGCGATATCCGGATAGAGGCGCTCCTGCCTCAGTCGAGAGATTTGCGAGTCGTAGTGCTCGACGACGAAGTTTTCCACTGCGTCGATGGTCAGGTATACGGCCGGAGCACCGCCGAAGGACGCGAGCGCGCCTAGCATCCAGCCCGCAAGCCGCCACAGCGGCAGCAGGATGCTCTGCGTAGCGTCGGGCATCCAGGCGTCGAAGAAAGCCAGATGCTCTTCCTCTCGCTGCAGGTGCTCCACGGCAAACCCGCGTACCTCCTCGTTTTTTGAGACAGCCAGAATGCCGCGGTAGATCATCACCGCGCCGGTTTCTCCAGCATGGTTGGAGCGCATCTCGTTTCGGAGCCAGCGCGGCAGGGCCTCGAGCCGGGGCAGGGCCGCTGTACTTGTGGGTGACGCCATAGTTACTCCCCATGTGGCCCACACTGTGCTGTGATGACTAGACCTGGGCGCGCCACGGTATTGGTGCCGCACAATTGGTGCCGCACATGGCCGAGGCCCCAGGTGTACCCAGTGTCGGGCAGCTAATGCTAAAAAAAGGCTGCACCCCAAGGGTGCAGCCTGCAAACCGCCGAGGTGGCGGCTAGGGTGGCTCATCGTTAGCGGAGTCTGAGCCGCGTGTATTTGATACGCGGGCTCGCTGTTGTGGATGCCTGCCCCTCAGGCCTCACTACTACCGCGCTTATGCACTAACTAAACAGGCGGCGGCCAAGCTGGACAGGGCCGTGTCATTGGCCTTGACCCATGGAATAGCCAGGCTGTCCATCGAAGTCGTATAAATTCTCGGTCTTCACGAATTCGATCCCATTCGACGATAGCTTCAGCAGAATATCAATAATGGAGCCCGCGGTGAGCTGGCTATTGGCAAAGCCCTTGAAGCGGCAGCGCCAGTGATCGGTACACAGTGTCTGGGCTTGGCCATCGGGCCACACCTGCACGCCGCGATTGGTGATCATAGTCAGCGGTGGCATTTCTCCGACGGCCTTGCGCAGCTGCTCAGCGAGGGCATCCGGGGTCAGGCGCGACTGTACAAAAACGTCAACGCCAACGAGTTTTTTCTCCACTGGCTGCGCGGGCTTTACGGCCGGAATGAGGATAGGGCTTCGAGGGTAATGGTTCGGCTCGAGTCGCCTCGGCGTTTCGCCAAGCCGCCCGATGACGGCGCCAGCAAACTCATCGGTGCCGACACAGCGGCTGTGAGCAATAGTCTGGCGGATGTCGGCCGTGTGGACCCCGTCTTCGATGGTTCGCAGCCAGGCATTATGGATCAGCTCGGCCGTTTCGCCCTCACCGAGGTGGGCGAGCATTTTCGCCGAGGCCAATATCAGGCCGGATGGATTGGCGATGTCCTTGCCGGCGATATCCGGCGCGGTGCCGTGGATTGCCTCGAACACCGCAGCCTCTGATCCGATATTGGCGGACGGCGCCATACCCACGGAACCTGAAACTTCGGCCATGACGTCTGACAGCACGTCGCCGTAGAGGTTGGGGGTGACAATAACATCGAACTCTTCGGGACTTGTGGCCGCCCTGGCGGTGCCGATATCGATAATCTGGTGGTCGCTTTCGACGTCGGGATATTCTTCGGCGATGCAGTCAAAGACCTCGTGAAACAGACCATCAGTCAGCTTCATGATGTTGTCTTTCGTCATGCAGGTCAGTCGCCTGCGACCCCGCGTGCGCACGTACTCAAAGGCGTAGCGAATCACACGCTCGCAGCCCTGCCGCGACACCAGCTTGAGGCATTGAACTACGTCCTCGGTCTGGCGATGCTCGATACCCGCGTAAAGATCTTCCTCATTCTCCCGGATGATCACGACGTCCATACCCGGGTGGTGGGACGGTATGTAGGGTGTGTAAGCACGTACCGGGCGGACGTTTGCGAACAGTCCGAGGGATTTGCGTAGCGTGACGTTGAGGCTCTTCATGCCGCCGCCCTGGGGCGTTGACATGGGCCCCTTGAGCAGGACCCGGTCTCGGTTGAGGGTCTTCCAGGAGACCGGCGAAATACCCGAGGTAATACCCTGCTGCCAGGCGCGGGTGCCCAGGGGCAGTTCAGTGATGTCGAGTGGCGCCCGAGCAGCATCGAGGACTTTCAGGGCAGCGGCCATGACTTCCGGGCCGATACCATCGCCGCTGGCGACACAAACAGGATGGAGCCTGGCCGGTTGCACATCGCTGGTACTGGTATAGCTAGCCGATTGCTGGATGGGGTGGATCGCGTTCATGTCGATTCGCCTTCGTAATCGCCGTTGTGTGACATAGTAGGCACTTCGACGGCGAAGAGAAGTCGAACTTTATCTGCTTTTATATCGAGAAAGTCGAACTCTTGTAGAAGGCAGGGGAAGTTCGGGCGTTGGCCTACAGTGCCCGCGCCCGCTGTTAATTGATGTTGTAGGCCTCCAGGCCGATCGCGTCCTGGCCCTCACAAAACTCTTTGAAATTGCCCGGATACAGGAAGGGTGCATGTCCAGAGGCGTTGCGGTAGTAACTGCTGCAGTCGCTGGCCCCCCAAGAGAAACGTTCGAAGCGTTTCGCCATCCAGGCATTGTAGGTCTCCAGCTGTTCCGGTTTTACGTCGATGGCATGAATCTGCCGTTCGCGCATGGTAGCCAGCAGACCAACGATGGTTTGCAGGCTCTTCTCCACCGTTTGGAAGTAGGGCACATTGAGTACCAGTCCGTTTGGGCCGACTGCGAAAAAGTAATTTGGGAAGCCAGGCGCCGAGATGCCCTTATAGGCACGAGGATTGTCGGCCATGAATTCGGCCAGAGAGCCGCCGTCGCGCCCGATAACCTCAAAACGGTCAAAATCGAGTATCCGATAACCGGTGCAGAAAATAATGACATCCGCATCAATCGCCTGGTTTTTGTCTGTCAAGACGCCATCAGCCGTGACCGCCTTCAATCCAGCATGCACCAGATCGACGTTGTCTCGATTTAGCGCCGGGTAGAAGTCATCGGATACGAGGCCGCGTTTGCAACCGTAGTTTGTATCTGGCGTCAGCGCCTGCCGGGTCGCCGGGTCATCGATGGCTGTCTCGATGAACTTCTTTACCCGATCTTCAAACTGCCCCATGCGCTTGTGCCCAAGGGTGACGGCATACTCCACCTGGCCCATCAGCAGGCCCTGGCCGCGGCGGATCATGGACATCAGGAAGGGGTAGCGGCGCCAGCGTCGGCGCTGATTATCAGAATAGGGTTTCCAATTGCGCGGCATGATCCAGTTTGCCGAGCGCTGTAGCACTGTAAGGTGCCCGACGCGCGGCGCGATCTCTGGCACGATCTGCACCGCGCTCGCTGCGGAACCAACCACCAGCACACGCTTACCTTCGAGCTCAACGTCATGGTTCCAGCGGGTGCCGTGGAAGCTCTCCCCCTTAAAGCTATCCAGGCCGGGTACATCGGGATACAGCGGCGTGTGCTGATTACCCATAGCGTTTATCACGACATCGAAACGCTCAGCCTGTCCGCCATCTGTCGTGAGTTCCCAGCTGCCGTCACTTTGGCAGCGCGCTGCCTCTACGCGCGTGTTCAGCCTCAGGTGCGGTAGCAGGCCAAACTCCTCTGCGCACTTCGCCAGGTAGGCCTGAATTTCGGCATAGCCGACAAAATTGGATGACCAGTCCGGGTTGGGGCGGTACGAAAAGCTGTAGGAATGGGCCCACACATCGCAGGCAAGTCCGGGGTAGGAATGTAGTCGCCAGGTCCCGCCCGGGGCGTCCAGTGCATCGAAAATCGTGAACTGGTCGAAGCCTTGCTGCAGCAGCTCCCGGCCTGCGCCGATACCGGCAGGGCCGGCGCCTATGATTGCGATAGTAAAACTCATGGTCGGGGTCTTCGTGCTTCTCGCGTTGACTACTTCGTTATTAAGCCACGCCCTGGTCAGCGAGCCAAAGCAGCATGGCCGCAATTTTACCAGCAAACCAGGTCTTGATAGCCAGCCACCAGTCTCCGTGCTGCTGCAATTGCCATTCGTCGTGGGCGCGGTCGAGCACGTAGGCCTTTATCTCTGCGCTTTGTTCAGTCGTCAGGACATCATCGAAGCGTGGCATGCCGGCGTCTTCCAAAAGGCCGTCCAGCACCACCGCGTCGAACTGGGTGTACCAGTGGTTGTCGATCTTGCGCAGGTCAGGCACGCTGCCGTCCGAGACCACCGCGGTGCCGTGGCAGCGGGCGCAGAATCTCTGGTAGGCCTGGCCGCCCCGGGCGATAGCAGCGCTATCTGCGTTCACTGCAGACGGTCGATCACGGCCGGCTGGCAGTTCAAAGGCGGGCAAGACCCCTTTGCCGTCGAGTGCAAACGTCAATAACCGTTGGGCCTGCGTTGCCGGCAGTCGTTCAAGGCCAGGGATCATGCTGTAGCCACCGCCCTGGCCGGCTAGAACAGCAATGAACTGGCGTCCGTCAATCTGATAGCTGATGGGCGCTGCGATAATGCCGTGCTGTGAATTGAACGACCATAGCTCGTCGCCACTGCGTGCATCGTAGGCTGTAAAGGTATTGTCAGCATTGCCCTGAAAAACCAGGCCGCCCGCCGTGGATAAAACACCGCCGCCTCCCATATCCGGATTGGGAGACCGCCACACCTCCCGCTGGGTCAGGGGGTCCCAGGCCAGCAGATAACTGTCGATCAAGCGACGTACGAGTGCCTGGGTAAGGAGTTTCCCAAAAGGCGGGTGGTTCATCTCGTAGCCTACATTCCAGTGTCCGTCGAACCAGGTGTATTCCTCCTCCTGCTTGAAGGGGGACATAAAATCCATCGCAGGGATATACATCAGCCCGGTATCCTGGCTGTAGGACATCGAATGCCAGTTGTGGCCCCCGAGACCGCTGGGGCGCACGTTGTAGGGTTCATCGATGTAGCGGGCGGCTGGATTCTCTATGGGCCTGCCGGTTTGCATGTCATAGCCACTGGCCCAGTTAACAGGGACATAGGGCTCCGCGGACAGTAGTTCTCCGCTGATCCTGTCCAGGATGAAGAAGAAGCCGTTTTTGGGTGCCTGCATCAGCACTTTACGGGTTTCACCTTGCCAACTTATATTCGCCAACACCATCTGCTGCGTCGCCGTGTAATCCCAGGTCTCTCCCGGATTCTGTTGGAAGTGCCAGACATACTCGCCGGTGGCTGGCCTGAGTGCGAGTATGGATGTCAGAAAAAGATTGTCGCCGCCGCCGGGGCTACGCATTTCGCGATTGTGAGGTGCGCCGTTGCCCACGCCGACGTAGAGAAGATCCAGTTCCGGGTCGTAGGCCATTGAATCCCAAACGGTGCCGCCGCCGCCCATGGTCCACCATTGCCCCGACCAGGTCTCGGCGGCGCTTGCCATGTGTGGAGACTCGAAGCCTTTTGCGGGGTCGCCTGGCACGGTGTAAAAGCGCCAGAGCTGCTCGCCGCTGGCGGCGTCATAAGCGCTGACGTAGCCGCGAACGCCATACTCAGCGCCGCCATTGCCGATCACCGCAACGCCATTGGCGACTCGCGGTGCGCCGGTTATGGAATAGCTCTGGCTCTGGTCGATGGTCAAGGTGCGCCAGCGTTCGCTGCCCGACTCGCGATCTATGGCGATAAGATAGCCATCAAGTGTGCCCATCAAGACCGTGTCCTGCCACAGGGCAAGACCGCGATTGACAGTGCCGCAGCACAGGGCCTTGGCACGTGCCCGGGGCACCTGTGGGTCGTAGCGCCACAGTAGCTCCCCAGTCGCCGCATCGATCGCCGTCACGACATTCCAGTTGCCAGTGATATACATAACGCCGTCGGCTACCAGTGGTGTGCCCTGCAGACCACCTGTATCTGGCAGATCGACGTGCCAGGCAAGGCCAAGCCGCGAGATCGTTGCCCGGCTTACCGAGGTGAGTGGGCTGTAACGGGTCTCAGCCAGGTCACGTCCGTGGGCCAGCCACTCGCCGTCAGCGGGCGTGGCCAGTCTGGCTTGAGTGACCGGGCTTGCATGCGCGCTGGCCACCAGCGAGACGAAGGCGGCCGAGAGAGCAGTACTTACGAGACGGATCAGAAGTGGTACTAGATGGGTTGGTGCATCTGCATTTGGACTGGCAAGTGGCGAGCTGTTGTAAGCACAGCAGCTCGCCGCACGCTCAAGGCGTTGATCAGGAGCGTCGCAGGCTCGCCAGGCCGAAACCTACAATCAGCAGGGCCATCACGATCAGACCATAAGGTCGTGAGGCGCTCTCGATGGTAAACCCGGTGACGTCAACGCCGGCCTGGGCTTGGCTGGCAACCAGCAAGACGGCGGCAGCGGCTACTTTTTCCACGACTTTCATTGCATCACTCCTGGCCCTGTTGGTGGGCTGCGAGCAAGGAGTATAGCGCATATCGTGAAATGGCCAAATTTGTAAAATTCCACGGTTTTCACGATCATTATTTACAGCGGGAGGCTGAATCTGGCCTTGGTTGACCGGTTTCGTGCGGTGCTATAGGGTCAAGCGTTCATGAACGGCGGCAGACACTGGATGAATCTCCCCGGTCTTCCGGCGCTTTGGCTGCCGCTGGCACTCCTTGGCCACCACGTCGGCGCGGCAGAGGTTTACAACATTGCGGTAGCGGAAGATGGCCGCTATCAACTGCAGTTTGAGGATCTCGGCCCTGCCGCCGAGCCTGTGGCTTCGGATAAGCTTCGTCTTTTCGAGCGTTGGGTTGCCGTTCCCATGCAAATCGAGGACGGCGGCGATGGCGTCTTCGGGCCCGGCGACACCCTGCGATTCACCGGCCGTCGACTGGCCGGCAGCGGATCCTGGTATGACGCCTACACTCGCTATAACGTCTTTCAGCTGCGCCTCTCGAGCGGGCGAACCACGGCGCCCCCTATCGAGCCTGCGGCCGCGCCGGACGGGCCGATCCTTGCGCACCTAGAGCGGCAGGAGCTGCGTGTGGCCCTAAAGCCCGCAGCGGGGGAGCCCGCGCCTGACCGCTGGTACTGGCAGCGCATTACCCACCTCGCGGGCGATGACTTCAAGCTGGCGCTGGATTGGAAGGCACCGCCTGAACGCTTGCGCATTGGCCTTATGGGCCTGTCCCACGATCGCTACGCCAGCGACGCCAACATGCCCCAGCACGAAGTTCACATTTACCTCGATGACCGCCGGATAGGCGAAGCCCGTTGGGACGGCCAGGCGCAAGCTGTGATTGATATTGCCGCGCCCGGTCGCCCCGCCGGTGGCGCGGAGTCGGCTTTGCTGGAGGTCAGGGTCCCCTCGAGGATGATCACAGAGACCCGCAATCCCGTGATCGATGCCGTGCTCCTTGATTGGATTGAACTGGAATACTCGCCGGAGACTGCGCTCGCCGCGACTATAACCGCGAGCGATGGTCGCGGGCGTCTCAAGGTAGACTCGCAGTGGCTTTCGCCGGAGCGTGTCTGGCCCGCCTACAGTGGGCCGAGATTACGCTCTCGGAAGCGCCAGGCGGACTACCTGATGATCAGCCACCCATCCCTGCTGTCCGCACTCGCGCCGCTGGCGGAGTTTCATCGCTCGCGAGGCAAGCGGGTCGAAGTTGTTGAGGTGCAGTCCATCTACGATGAGTTCAATCATGGGGTTGTCTCTCCGCACGCGATTGCGGACTTCATTGGCCACGCTCGCCGGTTCTGGCAGCCGCCTGCGCCCACCACCGTTCTGCTTGTCGGTGATGCCAGCTGGGATCGAGACCCCTATGCGCCGGACACGCGCAACCTGGTACCGACTATGCAGGTCCTGGTCGACGGACAACTGGCGGCCAGCGACAACGGCCTGGTCACGGTGGAGGGCGATGATTGGTTACCTGATCTGGCGGTGGGTCGCTTGCCTGCGGGCACCCCGCAGGAACTCACGGGCATGATCGATAAAGTGTTGGCCTTCGCTGCACGCGGCGAGGCTCGACCCAAGGGCAGGCGAGCAGCCTGGATTGCGGGTGAAGAACCAGAGCTGCAAAAGGTCAGCACTGCGCTCGCTGAGCTCATGGCCGCGAGGGGTTTCCAGGCAGAGCGCATCTACCCGGGCAGTGACTCCGCCACGGACCAGTCGCGCGTACTGCAAGCCTTATCCGGTGATAACGCCCTGGTGCACTTTCTGGGCCACGGCGGGCGTTTTGTCTGGCGCACCGGACCGCTGGACCTGCGTGCGGCGAAGGACCTGTTCAACGCTGACGATATCGCCGCCCTTGAGCCCGGCCACGCCCTGCCCTTTGTCTTGAGCATGACCTGCTCCTCCGGGCCCTTCGATCACCCTCAGGCAGACTCTATTGCCGAGGTCTTTCTTCGTACCCCCCAGCAAGGTGCGATTGGCGTATTGGCCGCCTCCTGGCGCATACCGGCTTCCCATCGGTTCAGCGGTAACCTCGCGTTGGCGCTGCTGACACCGGGCAAACCGCTAGGCACGGCGGTGCTAGAGGCCAAACGGCTGGAAAAACGACGCAACCTGGTCGAGGCCTACAATTTGTTGGGCGATCCCGGCATCTCACTCATCCCCGAGGCAGAACAGTGAGGTCCTGGCTCGCTTTACTCGTGGCCCCGCTGTTTGGCCTGTGGCTGGTGATTAGCGAGCCCTGGCAAATCGCGCCGAACACCATTCGCTGGACGACGCAAAGCGAACAAGATGTCTTCGGCTACGATATCTACCGCGGCGACCAGCAGGATGGCCCCTTTGAACGCATTAATACGCAGACCATTCTGGGCGTAGGCACTACCGACCTGCCGCAGAGCTATCAGTTCAGCGACGCGGAAATAGACGCTGAAACGGTGTATTGGTACTACGTGGAAACAGTGGCGCTCACGGGAGAGCGCAAGCCATTAACGCCGGTCTACCCCTCGCCACCGAAAAGCGCATCGCTCTGGTAGCTCTCGTTTGAGCTTCTTGCCTTTCGCTCGCGCGGTCCTACGTTTGGAAGCGCCAGGAGCGCGCTGGCTGCCTTGGCCGGCTTTGACTGCCGCGCAGTTTGATGACCGCGTCGGTTGCGCCGGCGACATCTGTTATTCGAGGACGAGGCGCAGGCCCGCCTCCGCGGCCCACTGTTGCACCGTGCGTGCTGAGCCCAGCGTGTAACGCCCGAGGATTTTCGGGTCTTCCCTGTTGAATAGTAGCGCGTGCAGGCGACGAATCATTTTCTGGGTGTGTTCACCCTGCCAGGTCTCGGACTTTGTCTCCCAGACCTTGTGGCGGTTACCGTCTGGGTAATTGCTGTAGTCGAGGTGCCAGACCTGAATTTCGTCCGGCAGGTAGATATCGTATCCATGTGTATAGGTTCGGGCAGACAGGGCAGATTCATGCGCGGCGTTGATCATGCCCGGGTCTTCCGGCACCTCGCGAATCCAGCGGCCGTGGGTAAAGACGAAGTTGCAGCAAATCAGGGGGGTTGTCTGGTGGGCTTCGGTCTTGCGTTCTTGCGACATCTGGATATCGATCCAGCCCACGGGCGGAATCAGCTCGCACCTCATCAGCGGTACGCCGTCCCACTCGGTGCCGGCCCATGGAATTACGACCTCACCCTGGTCGCTGAAAGTGAATGGAGGAGAACTGGTCGTTAGCAGGGGTTTTTCACTGGGCTTGTTCTCCAACTGCTGAATTAGATTGACATCCCAACCCTCGGCAAACCAGGAATGGGAGTCGATCAGCAGATGATACTCCTCACCGGCGTAGAGTTTTTGAACCTCGGCCCGTGACCAACCATAGCCCAGACTCGATTGATAGGGGTAGCGCCGAATGCGAAACCTGGGGTCGTCCACCCATTCATCGAGGCTCTCGTTTTCGTCAGTCTGCCAGCACACGCCAAAGCTGAGTCTCTCCGGGTATGCTGCCTTGGCAAGTGCCGATCGAATCGTGAAAGGCAAAAACTGATCGCGATAGGACGCAATAGACACAAAAATACTGGCGGTTGTTGCCTCACCCGTCATGGCAGTACACGCTCCAGGTTAATCGCGCCCATGGTGCGCAGCATCATCGCTGCCTGGGAGACATCCGCTGACAGGGTGTCGATCGGCAACTGATACTGCTGCGCCAGAGCTTCGGTGATGTCCTGCAGGCTTCGCTCACCATCACAGAGTGACCATATAGCGCCGGCAGATACGTTCAGGTTGATCAGGCCGTAGGGGGAAGACAGCTCCAGATACCACTGGTCAACCACGCGCGCTTGGCGCACGCCGGGCTTCGGCTTCGGACGGAGGCTGGACAGATGTGCACCCGCCGCACGCTCCTGTTCGAAGCGGTCCGTGTAAGCAATGAATTGACGGCCGCCATCTTCCGCGGCGATAACCTGATCGCTGAAGTCTGTGGCACTGAGCGCGATGTCGTACTCGGCGGCAGCGATAGCAAGCGCGACGCGCAGGGGGTGGCTGGGCGGAACAGCATTGGTGTCGACGGTAGCCCTGATCAGACCCATCAGCTCAAGCCACCTCGGGCAGAGCGTATACAGGTCGCTTGAGTGAATCATCAGCGGCAGCTGCACCTGGGGAAGTGAAAGCTCGCGGTTAACGCAGTACGCGCGCAAGGGATCGTAAACCGTCGGCAGGCCAAAGGGCCCCTCACCGCTGGGCAATTGCTCCCAGGTCTGAGCCATCGCGGAACCGGGCCCGACCTCGGTCGCCAACGGCGCTTTCAACACGCTGCCGATTTCCAGCAGGAGGACCGTGGCGTCCAGCGCTTCCCGATTCAACCATTCCAGTAAGCCTGCTGGGACGTTATAACCGGGGTAGCTGTCATCGATGTAGGGATGCTTGGTCCATAGCAGGGTGGGTTCGGTGCGCGCTAGCGCGTGCTTCGGCAGGTCCTGCCCTGGTCGGATGCCGACCAGTCGGACCAACTCACCTGGCTGTCCGGACTGCGCCCAGCTGTATTCGAGCAGCTCGGATTGCCACTGGTCGTCATCCCCCCGAGGTGCGACAAAGGTCGTGAAAATCATGGCGACTCGCCGCTCGAGTAAAACCACTGATCGTGCGGGCGGCTGCAGTGCAGATGACCCCATCCATGCGCTGCCCCTGCGTCATGCGCTGGCTGCTTCCATATCCAGTTGGTTACGGCGAAACGGCTGTCCTCGAATTTTCCGCTGGGGCAGCGAATGGGCAGCAGTTCGTGAAAGCTCTCGCTGGGGAAGACCACCATGCGGTTGGCGCGCGGCTGCAGCAATTGGAAGGTCTCTGCCTGCGAACGAGCGCCGCCCTGCAGGCGGCTATCGTAAATTCGCAGACCGCCGCCAGTGAATTGGGCGGGCTGCTTGCTGAAGTAGTAGACACAGGTAAGCGTGCGGTGATCAGCATTAGCCTTGTATGCGTCGCGGTGGGCTCGGTAATAGTGGCCGTCGTTGCTAGCGGTCAGCTGAGACTCGACCTGCTTTACCGGGAAGGGTGTCATGCCCAGTTTTTGCAGTATGAAAGGCAACCACGTGAGCAGACGATTGCACAGCAGCCGTGAGTGAGCGGCATTGGCAAAGCCCAGTATCACGAGATTCTGCCGATGCATTTTCTCCCCTTTGATCACCGTGCCAGCATCGAAATCCTCTTCCTGCTTCAGAGCGTAGGCCAAAATGTCCGCCAGCTCATGCTGTCCGAGGAAATTGTCTATTACCATACAAGGTGGCCTGTGCACCTTTATGCTAGCTGCGGGCACGCTCGCGATCGGCTCCGGCTTCTCGAAGTTCACCAGCACCGGAGGTCGCGTTGTGAAGGCGACGAGCTGATGGCTGCTAAAGTTAAGCGACTCCCGACCGCCATCCAGTGGTAGCTGGAAAAACTGTTCATCGGGATCGACATCGCCAGAGCGGCTTCGTACAGCTTTGAACAACTGGCTTAGCTCCTTGGCGTCTGAGGCGATCTGCAGCGTCTCGGTCCGCCCTCCTTCCAGCAGCAAGCGCAGTTCAATTTGCGTGGCTTCCATGTTGCGTTTACCTCTCCTCCTGCTTTGCCAGCGTAGTCGTCAGCGCTGCCAGGGTATCAGGAACCTGAGCGGCGTCGCTGAAGCAGAGCTGGTAGGCGGGCAGCTGCTCTGCCAGCTTGCAGAGGCGCTTGATGGTCGCCTTCCGATCCAAGGGAAAGTCGCGCGAGGCGCCCGTCATCTCGGCAACCGCGGCCGAGGGGGACAGGCTGAAAAGGGCGCTGCGGTTATGCAACTGACGCGAGCTGTATACGATGGCTGAAAGTGCCGGGCTGTCGAAGTTATCCAGAGGCCTCTGTTGCTCACCACCTCCACAACGGGAAAAGGGTACGACTGACAGGTCGTTCATGCGAATCGGGACTGCAGTATCTCCCAGAAGCTGCCAACCTTTGCTGCACATAGCCTCGGCCATGGAGATGTCCAGATCCTCCGCGGTCCAATCACCCAGGATCAGAAGCACCGTATTGCCAGATTTCAGCGCCATGCCATCAAACCAGCTGAAGTTCTTGCGGTTCGCCGACAGCTGCCTGACCACGTGATCCAGTATCGCCGCCGGGAGCTCACTCTCTTCCTTGACAGTGGCAATCACCTCGCCTCGAGCGATCACGCTGAAGGCTCCGCGATAGCCCGATATCTCAATCTCCTCGACAACGCTGCCACCGTCATCCGCACGGCTGTCGTAGAGTAGTTCCTGCAGGCGATTGGCGATGCCTGCGACTCTGCTGCTGATCCGGAAGCGAAGGCCTTCGAATAACACCTGCGCCGCCTGTACGGGCAGGCTGCCGCCGCTTGCTGCGGGGTCGAGGCGCTGCGGACTGGGCAGAATGCCGCTCGCCAGGATATCTGGCAATAAGAAGCTTTCTGGCCACTCCCTCATCCAGGCGGGGTTCAATAACTGGCTGTACCGGTTCCAGGAATAGGCGCCGCTAAATTCCTCAATCATGAGGCCACGATCCATCGGCACGCACTCGCTGATAGGGTGACGGCCGCGCTCGAGTTTTTCGCCGGGATCTGGAAGCTCATTCCAGAAAAACTTGAAGTTCTCCTGCTTCCCGCGATTGCCGCGGAGGCGCTGAATCATGGCGGAGAAGGTGCTGGTCATGGAGCCGATGAAGTCGCTTGACTCCGCTGCCACCAGCTGCGAAAGATAGGCTAGGGCGAGGCTGTCGTGCTGCGGTAGAGCGGCGAATTCAGCCGCGTAGTTCTCCAGAATATGATGATCAATAAACACGTGATCTGGCCAGCTCTCCCTGATTTCGGCAAAGAACGGATCATCCCGCTCATCAGTGCAAATCAGCAGCCGATCATCGCGGCTGAAGTGGTGATCCATGGTTTCTATAGCTTCCCATGGCTGTCGATCGAGCACCGTCACGCCGTAGGTGACTTTGAAATCACCGCGGCGCATGTGAACCGCGTTGAAAGCGCCGAGGTCAGTCGCCACTCGCTTTGCGAGATCCGCGTAAGGTCGCTGTGCCTGCATCTTCGACAGTAGCTCGTAAACGGCCCTGCGATTTTCGGCATCAAGGTAAAACAGGTAGGAGTAGTAACTAAGGTTGTTGCGTTGACGGTCGGTGCCCGGCACGGTTTCGTGCTCAGACACGCGCAACACCGGGACGTCGCGCATATCATGACTCTCGCAGACCCAGTGATGTCGACGTCCGGCAAAGTCCTGCGCGTCTGGAGAGTGGATGTCGACGGTGTCGGGAACATAGATGGCCACGTCCATCAGGCTGTAGGGCGTCAGTTCGGTGCTTGCCAAACCGGCCAACTCACTCAGATCAGGCTCGCCCCAGGGGATCGGAATATCAATCAGATCGGTGATGCGGCTGGGCCGAGAGTTGTCGACGCGACCGTCGTAGTCGACGATGTTTGCTGGCGGGCTGACGTTGCCATCCAGCAGCAGGAATCGCTTGGTGAGGAAGGCCAGCACGACGCCACATTCGATAGACATGATGGCGTTGCTCAATCCAGCCTGGCCGGACTGGTAATTGGTGTAAAACAGTTGCCTCACCGACTCAGCGCTCCAGGTTTGCGGGGCGGTAGTGGACAAACAGGCCCGCATAATAGTCACCCATAAGCGGCCAGGGTCGGCCGTGTATTAGCCGTGCTCCCTCATAGAACAGGAATTCTCCAGGCTCCAGGTTAACCTCGTGCGCTTCACCATAGATATCTTCAACATAGATCGGCCATGCCTCATCCAGACTTGCATCCACGCAGATTGTTGAGCTGATGATGTGGGTAGAGCCGCGATCAACGTGGTTGTGCAGGAAGGCCCCGCGCTGGTAAACGCGAAAGCCATAGCAGGCGGAGTCAATCAGTTGCGTGCCCGACCACTCCTCGTGAAGTGGTCTCAGCGTCTCGCTGATAGCTACGTTGAACGCGCTATCCTCAAAATGCATAGCGGGAATGAAGTTCTGGTCGAGAGTGTCGACCTCCCCGATTTTAAGTTCGGGTTGGAATTGGCTACTACAGGCCTGTAACTTGTCTTGCAGAATGCCATGAATTTCTGGCGCTAGCTGGCCTTTTTCAAATCCGAGGCCACAGTAGGGCGCAGATGCCTGCTGCTGCCGCGTCTGCTTCCGAAGCCATTGCGGGACCTCGATGGGGACGCGAACGCTGGCTGCCTCAGTCTCTTTGCTTGCCATACAATCGCTCTTTCGCCATTAGGGCGAGTTCCATGAAACGTTTCTCAACCGGGCCCTGAGCGCGATCAAGAAAGCTCTTGATATCTGCGACCAGGAAATTTTGTTCGGTGTACAGTTGCTTGTGCCACTCAGATTCTGCGAAAGGGCCACCATTGCCCTCGGCTTTGTCGGCGTAGTAATGGCAGAAGCTGCCCTGTGGCAGTTCGCTGGCCCCAGGGTCCTGTACGTCGAACTGCTCTATGTCGAGAAGCTCGTAATCGATGCCGCTTGGATACATGGCCAGGGCGAAGCAGGCCATCTCTGCAACCCAGACACCGTGCGGTGGCAGCTCGAGGATTTTGGCTGCAAGATAGAGGATCTGCAGGAAACGGAAACAGTCCTTGACCAACTTGCCATCCTTGGCCTGCAAGGCATCGCCTGTCAGAAAAACGATGACGCCGCCCGGTTTGAACTGCTCCTCGTAGCCCAGCGCTTCCAGCAACTTGGGCAGCGAAAGGCCGCGCTCATTCTTTGTCGAGAAGTGATAGTAGCGATCCTGCCCGATAATCCAATTCGAGGCCATGGCGTTGCTTTTGGGAAACAGGGAGGCCTGTAGTTCGCCGTAGAGGAAAATATCCGTGTCCATCAGGCACACGAGGTCGTCGGGGCCGACGTGATGGCGAATCACGTTGAGTGCCTCCACACGGTTCATCGGCACGTAGCGATCACCGCCGTCGGCGAAATCGATATCGTAGTTATCCGCAGGGCTGTCGCCGGTGAAGTGTTCGATCGCGTAGGTGTCAAGAATCTTCTCGAGTTCCGGCGTAAGGGTCTGATGGTTATTGCAGACCACGATGACAACATCCCAGCCAGGCGGAAGCTGGCCGATCAGCGATTCGAACATAATTGCCAACTGCCAGTGAAAGTAGGGCCTGTCCTCGATGCCATGCAGGATGCGCACGCGACGCCTGTCGGCCTCAGCGGCGGCCGGGCTGACGAAACCGGCTTGCGATGAGCGTGGGTCCGATAAGGAGCTGGGCTCCAGCAGATTCATTTCGCGGAACTGCAGGATGGCGGCGTTCAGGTCTGCCATGATCTGCAGATCCTCGCCCTGAAAGTCGCTGCGTAGGGCGCTAAAAATGTCGGGCAGCGTGCGTTTTCCGTCGCAGAGCCTCCAGATGGCCGCGCCGGTCGAATTTAAGGCATAGACTTTGTCGCCCTGATCGGGCAGCAAAACGAGCTCGTCTTTGACCCGGTACGCGGAGAGGCCCGGCTTTTGAGCGGGTTGTGGATGATAACTGCGGGGTTCTGGGCGAAGGGACCCATCGACCGTTGGCTCGGCCGGTGATTCCAGATCGCTCACCTCACTTGATATCGAAGTCTGATATTTCTACCGGAATGACGTCGCTGGCGCTGCCGACGACCGAAGGGAACGCCGTGGGTATCGCCACCGTGGGTGCGCTTGTGGGCGGGTTTGTTGGCGCGCTCGTGGGCGGACTCGTAGGAAACGCTGTCTGCGGCGTAGTGAAGGGTGTGGTGCCATATTGCGCGTGAACCTTGCGTGGAGACACGGCTGTACCCAGGGGCACGGACAAGATCACAGGCGCGACCCAGGCGGAAGTGAGGATGTCACGGCGTTTGACGCCAGCCTCTGGACTGTCTGCTCCATCGCCCGTGTCGTCACTGGACCTGCCGTCGAGCTTGGCACGCAGCGCTTCCAACTCGTCCAGCAGTTCTTGTTTGCTCTTGTCCGAATCACTCATAGTTTACCCTGCCCATCCTTCGGCGACTCGCCGAGTGTAGCAGTATCAGGGGCTTTGCAACAGCCCCTGGGCTTCGTCGATGCTGATGCATTTTCCCCAGTCTGCTGCGCTCTGGATGGTAAGCGGATCAGGGTTTGCACCGGTGAATACGTCGGGGTGGGCGCGCTTACGCGTGAAGTCGAAGCCCGCATAGTGCTCATAATCCCTTAGGCTGCGGTGGCGCCCCAGCCCGTAAGGCCCGAGCTGGTAGCCCCCCTTACTGTAGATGAGGCGGTGCAGGCGTGCGAAAGCCGTACGATTTCGTTCCCGGATAACGTCCTGGCCGTGCTCCCAGTGTCTCCTCGGCGGCGCCCCAAGATGGTGCATGTGCCAGGCGACGACTTCTGAGGGCAGGAACAGATCGTAGCCCCAGGTAAAGGAGCGAACGGTGATATTGAACTCCTCGCCCCAGTAGTAATGTTCCGGGTCCTGTGGCACCTCAATGTTCCATTGGCCCCGGCTGAAGGCGAAGTTACCGTTGATAAACCGTGTGCGTCCCGGCTGCTGCTTATTGGGCGGGCCAAAATCAAACCAGGGTGCCCAGCCGTAGCGAGCACTCCATTCATTGACGCGCGTGGTGGGTACGCCCATGTCAAAGCGGCGGTGCAACTCGCCCGCGTCGTCATAGTGGAACAGCGGAGCATTCATGGTGATGACCGGTTTCTCCGCCGGCAGGCTTTCCAGCATATCAATGAGTTTGCTGTCCCAGTTCGGCTCGAACTTCATGTGCGCGTCGACCTGCAGCGTATAGGGCTCGCCGCGCCACAAAGACTGGGCAAGGTTCCTCGCCCAGGGCCCTCCGCGGCTTTCCATCACGCTGCGCACCAGCACGCGAAAGCGCGGGTCCGCAATAAACTCCTCAAGATCGACAGGCGCAGCCGGGTCCTGCTGTGCGCAAATACCGAAGCGCAGTTGATCGGGTGATTGTGCTGTCGCCAGACAATCGCGCAGGGTCCGCGGCAGTTCGGGGTCCGCGTAGGACGCGATGGCAACAAAGACGCGCGGCTTCATCGGCAGCTTGCAACTGCGCTTCCTGACTGCCAGGAGTTAGTATCGTAGCCGAAGAACTCGAAGTCAGCGGCGAAGCGTTCGGCGACGCGTGCCGCAAGTTCTGCGTTGAAGGCCATTTGCATGGCGCCGTGATCTGGCGAAGCGTTGAGTTGTGGCAGCGTGGCCCAGGGCAAACCAAGGGCTTCGCAAATACTCAGCCAGCTGCCATCCATGCGGTGAAAATCCAGCCAGTAATCCACCCTGGCAGTGTCGATCATTTCGGAAATGGGTTTATCAGACATGGCACCCTTGACCTCAGGCACTGAGGTCGGGTCACAGACCCAGTCGATATAGCGCTTCCAGCTCAGCCCCCGAAAGCTCTCGGGGTTGCCGCTTTGCTTGCGGTGTTTCCAAAATGACCAGAGTCGGTCGTAGGGGTTGCGGTGTGCGGCCACCAGCCGAAAGTCCGGATACGTGTCCAGGGCTTTGCTCTCGTGATGATAAGACCAGCCGCCACCATGTTCTCCCCGCATTGAGATGGTCGGTGATTCGGGGTCGAGGTGGTTTAGCCGCTGGGTAACGGAATTGCTGCCGGTACGCGGTACCTCAAAAAAGAGCATGTTGTACTTTGTGGAGATAAACATCGATCCTCGCGGCTGGAAGTCTTCTGTATTGGCTTGCGTGGTGGGTTCTGCCGTGGGTATGGCGCTTACCGTCTGGCTGCCTTGTGCACGGGCGACTATAGCATCAGGGCAGATTGCCGTAGCCTCTGGGCAGAATTCGAGGAAGCGAACAAGATCCTGGTCGGAAAGCCTGCTGATCTGATGGCAGCCAAAGCTGCGGTCTGTGAAAACATCCTGGGTGGAGAACCTGCCAGCCTCCGCCATCGTCGCAACCCGCGCCCCCATGAGCTCGAGGTGGAATCCGAAGTAGCCGTCCTCGCCCGCGGGCCAGCGAGTAGCAGGAAACCGCTCCAGGCAGGTAACAGTTTTCGACCAATCCCGGAGACTGAGGCCACCGCTGCCGCCATCGATGGTCAAACCGACAGGACGGGATCTCGGCCATCGGCTGCCCACGTAGTCAAGGTCCATAAAGTCCGTGAGCTCGTAGTCAGCCTGTGGACAGGCCAGCGCATCGGTTTGCAGCACGAGCACTTTATTGCGGCCCAGGCATTGCTCCCAGAGACGACGCGATAGCAGCAGACGGTTGTAAAAGCCAAGGCCAATCTTATCGCTGATGTCCAGCTCCGTAAGCCGCAGACGGCCGTCCTCGGCCATGGCTGACCCGGGTCCTGAGAGTATGAAGTCACGATTCCCGCGACCGTGAAACAGTTGCACGCGGATGCCACAGCGTTCCATAAAGCTGGCCAGTACCGTATGCAGCGCAGGATGCGGGCGGGTTTCAATCATCAGCCCCCACACCACATCCTCGACCGGCTCAGGGTCCTTGGTGAGATGGTTGAACACCTGGTCTACCGGACGTTCGATCTCGTCAGGAAAAATCCGCCGCAGTGGGCTGAGCAATGGTGTGATATGTTCTGCGCGTAAGTCATGGGGCGCCAGCCCGCTTCGCTGGAACAGTTCGCGACGCATGCTGAGGGCAGAGGAAGGTGGATCAGAAGGCTGGTTCACGCTACGGTAATACCTGTGACGAATGCCGATAATGGCACAACACATCCCGCTTGCAAGCCCGCTAGGGTTTGCCCGCAATTTAAATAGAGTTTCCTTCGATGGGCGCGCCATCTACAGCCATTCTCTGCGTGGCCTTGAATGAACAGCCCTTCGCCAGGGAGTGGCTTGACTACCACCTGCGCCTTGGCTTCGAGCGGATTTACTTCGTCCTCACGGACTCAGACGCATCTGCTGCGCTCGACTACTACACCGGGCTGAATTTCGGTGACAGGGTGGAGTTCTTTCATTTTTCAGATTGTGAACACGGCTGGCAGAATCGCCTCTACAGCGAGTTTGTCGACGAGATAAAGGAAGACTGGTTGCTGGTGCTGGACCTCGATGAGTTTCTCTACCTGCACGAGGCACCGTCCATCGGTGATTACCTCAAAGGTTTTCCGCCGCACATACGGCAGGTGCAGTTTCCCTGGATGAATATGTTCTCTCTCGATTACCTGCATAGGGATGTGCTGGGAGCTGCCGCTACAATGCCTTGCTATGCCAGCAATCACGTCAAGAGCATTGCCTATCGCTCGCAGATCAGGGGGGTTGGTGTCCACTATCATCCGATTGGAGATGCCGCATCTTGCCTGAGCTCAGGAGAAGAAGTTCAGCCTGAGTCATATCACCGCGTGTTCGTCGAGCAGCCCGATTATTACCAGCACCACGCATTCGTGATACACGCCGCATCGAGAGGGCACCTGGATACGCTCTGCAGAATAGTTGCACAGCGCTTTCACGATCCTAAATGCGGTGAGCTGGAGCGAAAAAGGCTTCGCTCCCTGCTCTGTGGTCGTGCTCGCGGCGCGAACCTGCCCAATCGCTACCTGCATGGCAAGATTCAGCAGAGCTTCCCCAGGGTTGAGGTAACGCTGCGACTGGCAGCTGGCCTGCCTAAAACAGATCTTGACGAACTGCTGGCCATATTTCTGCGCAACATCCGTAGCATTGTGGATTTCCACTGTGATCACTTATCGTCAGTTGCGCCGGCGTTCGAGGAGCGGTTCATGCTCAATGAGAAACTCAAGCGACTGGATATCCGTGGCCATGTATCTATTGAGGAGGCTGTTAGCGAACTGACGCAGGACGACTATGCACGCCAGCTCCGTCGGCGGCTTGGCTGGTGATAAGTGGCTGTGTCAGGATGGAGCACCATGAAACAAAACCCCAGCAAGACACGATCGGTGCGAAGGCCCGCGTTTGAACTGCGTCAGTCTGTTACGAGGAGCGCACTTAAGCTGCGCGCCTCGCCTCAGCAGTTGGCGAAAGCGGCAAATCCTCATGTCAATCGCATTCTGTCGCAGCACATTGCCCTCGGTCGAAGGCCGCCCAAGCCGGAGCTTGTAAAGGTTGCTGAGACTTACCACGCGCTGTACCGCAAACATAAAGAGGCGAGGATGGCTCAGCTGGCCCGAGCTTACGCTCAGATGGGCGAGCCTGCCGATATCATCGCGAGCTGTTGCTGCAGTAAGTTTTTTCCGCTGTTTGAAAACTGGCTGGCGTCTTGCGCCGCCGCTGGCATCGAAGTGCGTGACCGCCTGCTGTTGTTCACTCTGGACGAGGCGGCACAGCTCAAAGCGGAGACTCTGGGCGTGCAAGCCTATTGCCTGACGCCCGGACGCTACGGCGAGGCCGGGGGCTCGGTCCAGTTTGCTGACCGCAAGTTCTCTCGGACAATGTTCTACAAGAATGTGATCGTATACGAGCTACTGGCACTGGGTGCCAATGTTCTGTTTCAGGATGTGGATGTGGTCTGGCTTCGTGACCCCTTGCAGCACCTCCCGGCGCTGGAGCCGGATTGCGATCTTTTGATAATGTACGACGGGCCTAATCGCGTTCACGCGCCCTTGTATGTAAACACGGGATTTTTCTACGCCCGCAATACGGCCGCCTCCAAGGCGCTGTTCGAGACCGCTGCGCGTAATACGGCGACGGTGTTCAACTGTGGCAGTCACCAGAGGCCTTTCAACCAGATTCTCGCCCATTTCCTCATCCACAATGTGCTCTCGCTGCGAATCTTGCCCGAAGAGACTTTTCCGAATGGGCATCTCTTCAATATTGAGAGAGGCTTGCGGCCTGCGGTGCAGAACTGGCGCGACGAGAGCTACGTCGCACACTATTCGTGGACCCTGGATATCGAAGAAAAGTGCAGGAAGATAGAAGCCTTCGGTTTCAATTATCTGCCGGGTACTGAACTCGTGGATGCGCTTTTGTCTGACTAGCGCGCGTGTTCATTGCCAAACAGTTTGTTTTTCTGGAGCTGCACAAGACTGGCTCCACGCAGATTCGCCAACTTCTGCAGGAGTTCGCCAACGGCAGGACCGATGGAGCGCATAATACGGCGCCTGCAGAACTCTTTGACGGCCGTCGCTTTTTCGTCGGATCGATCCGTAATCCATGGGAATGGTACGTGTCGCTGTGGGCCCACGGCTGTGACCGGCGTGGCGGAGCATGGCAGCGAGCAATGAAGATCGCACCCAATGAATGGGCGCCACTTTATGCCGATGCCAACGATATCCAGGCCTTTCGTGCCTGGCTGCAGAAACTGCACAACCCTGATGCTGCCCATGAATTCGACGCAGGCTATGGCAGTGTTGAGCTGCGTCGATTCAGCGGACTGTTGAGTTACCGCTTCCTCAGGCTGTACTGCGTGAGAGAGGGTGAACTGAGCAGCCTGCATGCCCTGCGCGACCTTGATCAGCTCCTCGAGTTTGAATCCTTGCGCGGCTTTGTCGATATCTATATCCGCAACGAGCGCCTCAAGCAGGATGTTGTCGATCTCCTGGCATATTGCGGCAGAGCGCTTTCTGGAGTGGAGCAGCGCCACGTGCTGGGCATGACCCCCGCAAATGCCTCGTCACGGGGTGCAGATTGGCGGCGCTATTATGACCAGGCCTGTATTGAGCTTGTGGCTGATCGAGAAAGGCTGATAATTGATCGCTTTGGCTATGCAGCGCCGGCAACCCCCGTATCTCCCGCAAGCGGTGCGGCGGCGAAGGCCAGTGGCACTGGCAGCACGCTCTCGCGGCCGAAAAAGCGCTGGCGGATTTTCGTGCCGCCGGTACCTGATGAATATCTGATTGGCGAACTTAAAGACATCCTGATCGATGGCGTCTTATGCAACCCGAGGACGCAGCTCTGCGACAGAGCGGCAGCGGCAGACCTTATCCTTCTTGATTTCCGGCATCTGCAGCACGATCTGTATGAGCTTACGCACCCTGAAAAAACCGTAGTCATTGACTACAGGGACCAGTGGCAGCACGTTTTCCCGCAAGCCGTTCGTCATTACTTCAAGCGCACCGTGGTTCGAAGAATGCCTCGCGACGTGGCGACTTACGATCGTGACGTTGATGCGATCTCTTACTGCGTCAGACGCCCCTACCTTGGACGACGCGGCCTGTGGCCTGCGCAGAGAGATATCGATGTGGCGGTGTTTTTCCCTCTCGTTGACGAGCCTGGTAAATCCCAAAATGTCTATCGCAGCCTTGTCGCCAGAACGGTGGCAGATAATTTCGATCACCTGAAACTATTCGTCGGTGTCGCAGGGAAGTTGGGCGAAGAGGGCAGCAGCGGTTTTAACCCCGAGTACTATCGCGTCATGGCCAGGGCAAAGATTGTGGTGACCTGTAACCCCGATCGTTGGGACGGCGAGTACAGTCTGTTCGAGGCCTTGAGCAGTGGCGCACTGGTCATGTCAGACGCGATGTTAACTCAGGTCGTTCAGCCTTTTGTCAACCATCGGCACCTGGTCTACTACAACCGCCACAACATGGATTCGCTGCTGGGGTGGATTCGCTTTTACCTGGAGAACGAGGCGACGCGTGCCAGAGTGGCAATGCAGGGCTATCAGCACGCCCTCGCGCACCACAAGCCAGCGGATCGCATCGATGAGATTCTGAACAAATTCGAAGCTGGCGGCGGCATCGCTGATGAAATGCGGAGCTCCCCCGAAACGCCGCGCCCAGCGTGACTGTCAGTGTCGAAATACAGTGTCAGAATGGCCCGCTCGTCCAGGGCCCTGTGATCGCAAAAGTGACGCCGGGCGTTTGAATATTGACGTAGAGAAACTCCCCGCTTGGATCAAAACAGGCGCCAGCCCATTCGCGACCCCGGTAGTCGCCCGGCAGTATGAAGGCGCGGTTGGGTAGCTCATCGAGCAGCAGCATATTGTTTTCGGCAAAAATGAATGAGTCGCCGGCCTGCGAGATTCCAATCATACGTGCGCCAGTTACCAGCGCATCTCCATCGAACACGCCGCCACCATCTTCACAGACCAGCAGTGCGCCCTGTGGGCTTACCGTAATGTTGTCCGGATTATCGGCCGTCATCTCATCGGGCGAGACAAACAGCGCGCTGAGTGTTTCCTCGCCGGGCACATAGGCCCAGACGCTGCCCCTGGCGGCGGCGCCGCCTGAGGTATCGATAAAGTAGATGACCCCGTCCTGATACCAGCAACCTTCGCCGCGGCGGAAGCTGGCCCCGCCGCCTGCTTCGCCCTGTAGGAAGGGGCCGGAACGACCTTCACCCTGGAGCGGCGGCAGGCCCTCGCCAGGGGATACCAGCGCCTCGGGTGGTGCCGTGGGGTCTGGCACCGGAATCCATTCGACGCTGAAGCTATCGCCCTGCGCCGCCTGGCCGAGGTCAACGTTCGGCTGGCCCTGCACAGCAAGCATCTCGAGGACGCCTCCTCTTTCGAGTGAGCCGATGCGCTGACTGGTGTCATTGGGCGTAAAGCGGTAGAAACCCGACAGCGGGCCGTTGTCCTCGGTCAGATAGACGCGCGAGTCCCGAGCGTCTACCGCGACGGCTTCATGGGACATTAGCCCCATGTCCAGTATGGGAAGGCCAGAGGCCTGGCCCAGTGCCGGGTCTGGGACTTCGAACACGAAGCCGTGATCCCTGGCCCCGATCAGGGTGCCCAGTGTCATGGTCTCTTCGCAGGTCAGCCAGCTACCCCAAGGTGTCGGCCCGCCAGCGCAGTTAGTCAGCGTGCCTCCGAGTGTGGCGCTGTCCTCGATGAGTTGATCGCCGCGCATCCGTAGCGCAGTCGTTCCGCCGCCGAGCCCGTCAAGGGCTCCCGGTAGGACAAAACCATCGTAGATCGGAGCGATGCCATCTCCTACCCGGGGTAGCGGCATGCCAGGCGCTACTACTCCCCGCTCGTGGTTGCGAATCAGCACACACTCGCCGTCAGAGGCGCTGACGACGGCCATGCCGTCGTGGCGATCAGGCGTGAGTGTGCCGTCTGTCATGACGTCGCCTGTCCATCCGAAGGATGTATAGCTGAAACCTGCGGGTAGGCGGAGTAACTCGAGTCCCGTATTGCCGTCCGCGACGGGCGAGAGTGGCCCGTAGGATGTCGCTGCAGAGGTCGACAGGCGGCTGCGGCTGTCGCTGCCATCGCTGCATGCCTGAAGGATGGGGGCCAGGCTGATTGCGATGGCAGTTTTACCTGTCCTGGCCAGAAACGTGCGCCTGTACAGCAAGGAGGAACGGGAATTTCGCATGATGATGGCCGCGCAAATAAACGAAGAGGCTAGTTGCGACGCATGACGAGAGTGTTGCGGCTAGATGACGGTCGTATGAATTGACGCTCTGAGCCTGGAAGCGCTGGGCACATGTCGTTTCTTTGTTAAGCTTGCAGCATGCGACGCGCCGGGGATTTGTGGTGAGAATTGCGGTAGTGGGGCCTTCCTATCCTTTCAAAGGAGGTATCCCGCTTTACACAACGGGGCTCTACCGTGAGCTGCAGCGGAGGCACGAGGTCCTGTTCATCGCTTTCAGTCGTCAGTATCCGGACTGGCTGTACCCAGGAGACAGCGATCGCGACGCCTCCAATGTCGAACTGCAGGAACCGGCCGCCAGGGCACTGATCGACTCACTGAATCCGCTGAGCTGGCATCGCGCAGCTGTGGCAATCAGCGAGTATCAGGCCGACGTCATCATTTTCCCCTGGTGGGTCATGTACTGGGCCTTACCCTTCAGCTACATGGCAAGCATGCTGCGCCGCAAGCTGCCGGAAAGCGACCTGCTATTTGTTTGTCACAACGTCACCGCCCACGAAACCAGTGCCCTATCCCGTTTTCTTACCCGCCAGACCCTGCGACGGGGGCACGGATTTCTGGTCCACTCGTCGCGCGAGCGCAAGGACCTGGAAAAGCTCTTACCCGAAGCTTCAATCGCCTGTGCCGAACATCCTGCCTATGACTTGGATAACGAAGGTTTGCCGACTCGCGCATCGGCCAAGGAGAGCCTTGCGGTGGAGGGCGACGTACTCCTGTTTTTTGGTTTTGTGCGGCCCTATAAGGGACTGGATGTTCTAATCGAGGCCATGTCTTTGTTGCACAAACCCTGCACGCTTTTGATCGCCGGTGAGGTTTGGGGTAGCCGGGAGGCCTACGATCACCGGATCGAAGAGCTGGGTCTGGCTGATCGCGTGCGCTTCGTAGACCGCTATATTGCTCACGATGATGTCGGCAGCTATTTCCGCGCGGCAGATTTGGTGGTGCTTCCTTATCTGAGCGCGACCGGCAGTGGTGTGGTGAAGCTGGCCTATAGCTATCATCGGCCGGTGGTGGTGAGCGCAGTAGGTTCGCTGCCGGAGGCCGTCAGGCCTGGCGAAACGGGGGAGATTGTTAAGCCGGGAGATGCAGCAGCCCTGGCGGGAGCGATTGACGGCTATCTCCAGCGCCATGACCGAGATGCGGTTGAGCGCGCGGTGGCCAGCCATGTGCAGTCCTTCGACTGGAAGACGGTCGTGGACGCGCTCGCGTCCCTGTGGCGCAAGCCCGATCAATGATCTGGCGCTGGCGGGTGGCGTGAGCTATGCCTGGCTATTGCTCGCTAATCCCATCGCCCCCGCCAATGTGTCCGCTATGCCGTCAGCGGCGAACCTGGTGCGCAGGGTTTGCCCCAGTTCGATAGCGCTATTCTTGCAGGATGAGCGCGCGCTCAGTGCCAGGCGCATCAGTTCGCCTGCGTGGGCACTGTCCGCCTCGGCCCAGTGCACGTGGCTGGCGCAGTAGAAATAGCCATCATTGATGTAATCGCTGGTGGCGCGAAGATCAAAATCGACGAGTAAGGGATAGTCCTCACCGAGGTAATCCAGCTGTCCGCCCCAACCGGTGATAATGACGGGCGTATCGCGAACCGCAGCGTCGAAGGCCCCCATGCCCCAACCCTCGGCGTGAGCGAGGCTTAGAAAGCAGTCTCCGCGTTGGTGCAGGCCCTCTATCTCGGCGGGGGTGAGCATGGTGTTGATCAGGTGCACTCTGGCAGGGTTGGGGTATTCGCCAAGGATGCGGGCGACACTCCAGGCGGTGCTGACGAGGTGCGCGGGTACCTCGGCCTGCTTCGCCGCCCTCATGGGCTCATACACAGTGCGATCTTCGAACTCCGTTTTGATGGCCAGGGCGACGGGGTCCGCCGCATCAAAGGTATCGAGGAAGGCGCGGAGGGTTTTCGCCAGCGCCTTGCGGGTTGACCAGGCGCCAATGGAATAAAAGAGGAAATCATCTGATCTGATTTGTCCAAGATCGGGAGTCAAGGCACCGGGCTGTGCTGGCCTGGCCATGTGCGGTATCACGGTGATCTCTGGTTTGATGCCCGCAGCCATGAGGGTGTTGCGATTGAAATATGAAGGCACAAAGACCCGGCGAAAGGGCGCAAGCGCCTGTATCCATGTGTCCGGAACATGATCTACCTCCCATGCCGTATAGCAGAAGGGGGACAGATCTGGCAGCGCGTTGCGCCAGGGCGTGTGCCAGTCCGGCGGTGGCACGCTCAGCAGGAATCGATCGCAGGTCTGGTCGCTCTGCCACAGCCGCCGCATGTCGTGTTGTCGATGCAGTGGGATATTGCGCAATGCGGCGTCAAGCGAGAGGCGCTCCATGCCACCGTCTATGATCGGCGTCCATACGACGGGTACCGCCCCTTGGTCGAGGGCGTAGGCGAGATCTGCAGCGCCGTCGCCATAGCCTGTACCGGGCACCAGCCCAATGACGCGCACGCCTTGGTTCACTCTGAAAGGCCCAGAGCGGTCGCCAGGTCTTTGCCGATCCGCCGGCGTGAATAGGCGCTACGGAGTTGATCGCCTTGGGCACTGGCCATAGTCCGCGCTTTCTCGCGGCCGGCGTAAACCTGCCTCAACAGATTCACCGCGTGATCCTGGTCAGCATGTGCCCACAGAGAGGACGCAAAGGGCTTGTAGCTGCCATCCGGCGGCACGTCGCTGACCAGCGACATGTGGTAGTTAACGGCCAGCGGATAGTTCTCGCCCAGGTAGTCGCACTGCCCGCCGTAGCCGGTGATAATGGCGGGGTTGCCGTGCAATAGCGCATCAAAGGCGCCGAGCCCCCAACCTTCGGAGTGGGTGAGGCTGATGAAGCAGTCGGCGCGTTCATGCAGGGCGTCCACCCAGGTCGGCTCCTGCAGTCCGGCGACCAGGTGAACCCGTGCAGCACCCGGGTAGTCCGCCAGGATCCTCGCCAGGGTCCAGGCAACGGTCTGGGTGTAGCCCGGCGCTCGCGGTGCTGCTCGGGCAGCCATGGTGTCTATCTCATTGGTCAGCACAACCAGCAGCACCGGGTCATCGGCAGAAAATGCGGCAAGGTAGGCTCTGATGGTTTCCTCCATGCCTTTACGGCGGGTCCAGCTGCCGATGGTGTAAAAGAGATAGTCGTGGTCACGCGCAGGTAGATCGATGCTCGTCGCGGCACCTTGCAGTGGTCGTGCAATATGGGGCACGACGGTAACCGGGGCCGACACGCCGCCAGCGAGCAGTGCGCGGCGATTGAATTCGCAGGGCACCAGAAGGCCGTCAAAGCGGTTCAGGGGTGCCACCCAGCTCGGGTCGATCTCGTTCAGCTCCCAGGCGATGTAGGCGTAGTTGCGTTCGCCGCTGAGAGCGGCTTGGGCAAAGGGGAGGTCGTCAAGCGAACGACTCACCAGGGAGATCTCGCCAATGGCCTCGCCCAGAGCGCGCTCAAGGATAGCGCGCGGCTCACGCGGCGCAGGCCCCAAAGCCTTTTCTGGCAGCTTCCCGTCAGCGAGGTCGTTGGCGTAGGGTCGCCAGGCGACCCTGACACCGAGTTCGACCAAGGCAGTCACGTACTGGCAGGCGGCATCGCCAAATCCAGAACCCGGGAGGTGTGAGTAAAACGTGACGCCCTCGCCGCTTAACTTCATGCCTGCAGGTGGAAATCCAGATCAATATCCGGCAGAAAGGGCCGTGCCAGGTTTGCCAGCGGGACATCCGCTTTGCGCAGGACGTCAAGCGTGAGCTGATTAGCGCATATGGAGCTGAAGTCCGCTCTATCAGCTTCCCACCAAAGGTGTGCCCACAGGTGGATGCTGCTCGCCCTATCCAGCGGCGGCGCAGCACCCTTCCCCTGGAGTAACCATGCCAGGCCTTCTTGAGACGCCGGGACGCCCATAAAGCACTCTTGCGCTTCGACCCTGAGTTCATCCGGCCACTCCTGGCTCAGGCGCAGGGCAAGATCGCAGGAGTGATGGCTCCAGCTACCATCGAGCGCCGCGGACATCTGGTCGCGCCAGCGTCGAGCGAAGCTCGCTCCCGGAGCCGCCAACATGAGTGCGTTGCAAAGGCCCGGTTCCTCGCTGCCCGTTGCTGGACGCCAGGTTGGGTACTCGCGACCGATGACGAACTGCTCATCCCATAGACACTCTGGCAGCGGTTTTAGAAACAAGGTATCGATGTCCGCATACAGGCCACCGTATTCGATGAGGGCGTCCAGGCGCACGAAATCTGCATGGTGCGCATAGCGATAGGCCGCGGGCACCTCTGACTCGTCGTAGTTCGCGCCCAGGATTTCGGGCCGCTGCGCGACCTGGCGCAGCGTCAGATGCGGTCTTACCAGATCCCAGAACAGACCTCCGGGTAGCTCGTGGTAGTGAAAATAGATGGTGTCAGGCTGTTGGATGCGACGACAGGATTCGATAGCGAGATAGTGCAGCAGGTGAAAGGGCTCAGACTGCTCACGGAAGCCAAACACGAAATGAGCGATATTGGGTATAGTGGCCATCGGTGTCCTGCAGAAGGCAATCACACCCGCATGCCGATTAAGGGCAACAGGCAGCAGGCTGGCATACTAGCACCGGGTCGCGCCCGGGTGCTACTGATCTCGCCCATCGAACCCTCATCCACGGGAAATGGACTGGCCATGCGAGCCGCCGCTATTCAGCAGGGCCTGGGGAATTGTGCAGTTCACGTAGTGCCGCTCGCGGGCGGCCCATCACCTGATTTGAACGGCGATGAACTCGCCCGTAGCTGGCTCAAGCATGAGCGAGGCCGAGACCTGTTGACACGTGTTCCTGAGCTGCCGGACCGCGCACGCCTTGGTGCACCCGCCCTCGGCGAAGAAGCCCTTAACTCGCTCGGTAATCAGAGCTTCGAACATGTCTACCTGCTGCGAAGCTACGCTGCAGGCTGTGTGCTGCCGCTTCGACGCGCCTGGCCCGAAGCTCGATTCACGCTCGATGTGGACGAGGATGATGCCGCCGTTGCGAGGGAAATCGCTGATCTGGTAGCGGATCCGGCGCAGCGTGCTCACTGGGTCCGCGAGTCAGAACGCTATGCGGCCTTCCTGACCGTGGTATCCGAATGGTTTGATGACCTGGTTGCATCGTCGCCAACTGAAGCAAAAAAGCTCGGCGGGCTGCTGCGGCGCGAAGTGCATTGTGTAGTGAACCGTCCGCATGTGCTGAGCACCGATGCGCAACTTAAGGGGATACGGCAGGGCATCCTGTTCGTTGGCAACCTTGATTATTGTCCGAATCGCGATGCTTTGGAGCGACTGCTCGGGCGAATCTTGCCGCTGCTGCATAAGCGACATCCACGCTTGGCCCTGGACGTGGTTGGCAAAGGAGCCGCGGACCTTGCAGCGCGCTTTAGTGAGGTGGCCGAGGTGCGTTGGCATGGATATGTTGAGGATCTGCAGCCGTTCTACGCTCGCGCGGCCATGGCACTGGTGCCGCTGCGCGCAGGCGGTGGCAGTCGCATCAAGCTGTTGGAAGCTATGGCACTGGGGCTACCCATCGTTTCAACGGCCAAGGCTGCAGAGGGCCTTGAGGTCGCCGATGGGGAGCATCTGCTATTGGCGGAGACGGATAGCGCTCTGGCCGACGCGGCTGATCGACTTTTGCGCGATCCAGATTTTGCCGCGACACTGGCGCGTCACGCAGCCGAGCTGGTACGGCGCCGGTACTCGCCGGCGGAGGTATACGATCAACTGGGTAGGCTGTAGGATGCGAGTATGACCTTCGAGCCCGACCAGCAGTTTGTCCAGGTATCTGACCTTGAAGCCCATGAGGCGGATGATGGATTGATTGTCTTTAACAGTGCCAGCGATAAGGTGCATCACCTTAACCCCAGCGCCGGCATCCTGTTTGAGCTGTGCCGCAATGCGGTGAGCGTTGCTGATCTTGCACAGCAGATGGGCGCACTTTACGAGTTGGATGAGCCCCCGCTGGATGCGGTCACGGCCACCTTGGCGCAGCTCGTTGATGAAGGCGTCCTGGCTACGCACGACGGTGAGTGACAGCCTTCAGCTGAGATTTCAGCTGTTGGTGCTGGACATACAGATCGACTACCTGGATCCAACTCTCAGCGCAAAACTTGCGTTCATGCACTGCAGTGCCGAGCAAGACGTGGCCATTCTGCAAACCCTGCGCTACCGCGTCGAAGGGGATGGACCCTACACGGTGTTCGAACAGGGCGACAGGATGCAGCAGGCCACCGATGCCTCTGATCTTCTGCATGTCATTTTCCGCCGTATCTACGTGCGTTTGACCGAGCGCTTCACCGCGGCCGGATGGATCGTCTTCCATGGAGGATTGGTGGAGGTGGAGGGCCGACATGTGGCCCTGCTGGGCGATAAGGGCGCTGGCAAGTCGACGCTGTGCGCTAACTTGCAGGCCGAGGGTTACGGTGTCCAGGGTGACGAGTCGATGTTGTACAGGAACGGTGTCGCTATCGCTCAGCCGAGGCGCTTCCACCTGAAGCCAGGGACGCGTGAGCATGTCGACGGACTGCATGAACTTTGGGACGCGCTGCCTTTCCAGCACAGCTTCAGTTTCAAGGTGAGGGCGCTCGATCCTGCAGCCCTTGGCCACCCCTGGCGGATCAGGCCGGTTGAGCTGGATCACCTTGTCTGGCTTGAGCCCAACCACGACGCGGATAGCGGGCTAGAGTCGATATCCTCTCTGGAGATGCTGCGCTGCTTGCTTATGAGCGCGAAACAGTGGCAGGGCGAACGCGATGATGTGGTACGCCAGTCGACCCTACTTGCCAGCCGTGGTGGCTGGCGGCTGCGGGTAGGCGCACCGGACACCGCGATCGCGCAACTCAAGGCATTGGTTACAACTCGAGGGATGACTTGATGAGTGACCTTGATATTGCTGAGCGATGCTTTAGAATTTCTGGTTTGTAGAGCCAACAGGGGAGCTTAACATGGACAAAGAGAAGATCATTGATAGCGTCGAGCCGTCTCGCCGTGACTTCGTGCGTAAAGCGGTCAAGGCAGGCTTTATCGCGCCTGTGGTCGGCACTTTTACGATGTCTGGCTTGATGTCTACGCCAGCTGCCGCCCAGTCCAACCAGTCGCTGGTCTCAGCCACTAGCTGATCTGCCTGACCCTGGGTGCTCGTCTCGGCATGCCTGATCGTTCGAGACGAAGCCCGCTTTCTGCCTAACTGTTTACTACACCTCGTCGATTTCGCCGACGAGGTGATCATTACCGACACCGGATCCCGCGATAGCACGCCCGACATAGCGCGCGAGCACGGAGCCAGGCTATTCGAATTCCCCTGGTGCGATGATTTCGCCGCAGCTCGTAATTTCTCATTGCAGCAGGCCAGAGGGCAGTGGATTCTCTACATTGACGCGGACGAGCGACTCTTGCCCGCACCGGGTGCCCGTGAGCAATTGCAGCGGCCTGGGCTAGTGGCCGCGACGGTGGAGTTTCGGCCTGCCAGCCACATGACAAGCTATCGGGAACACCGTCTCTTCCATAACCGACCGGATCTGCGTTTCCAGGGCGCGATACACGAAACCATACTACCCGACCTGCATCGTATTCAGCGTGACGAGGGGCTCGATGTGTGGCCGATAGATTGCGCTATCGAACACGATGGTTATGAAGGTGATCTGTCGCACAAGCACCGGCGCAACCTCCCACTACTCGAAAGTGCCTGCGAGCGCGATCCAAAGCGACTCTACCTGTGGCATGCGCTTGGCGAGTGCCTGGTGGGCCTCGGACGCTTGCAGGAAGCGGAAACTGCCTTCCGTCGCGGCCTTGCCCTGCTGCGCGTGCATCCGGATCGGAATGATTGCGCGCTAATATTTTCCGATTTGATGAGCCTGCATTTCGAGTTACCGCTTCATGATATTGAAGCGCTGAGGACTGAGGCGGAAGGCTTGGCTGGCGACCCGCTGATCAGCTGGTGGCTGGCTCGACTCGCGATGCAAGCGGGCAATCTGGAAGATGCCAAGCGCTGGGCTGGGCGTCTTGCTCAGGTGCCAGAGAATGAGCCGGGCGGCGGGCGTGTGCTGGCATGGGATCGAAGAATTTTCGGCGAGTTTCTCTGGAGCCTGCAAGGCAATATTGCCCTGCTCGACGGCGATAATCGACAGGCTGTTGAGCGTTTCGAACGGTGCGTGGCGGCGGATCCGTCGAATAGGGAATACACCAGTAAGCTGACCCTGGCCAGGGCGCGCAATTGAGCCGCGACCCATTCTGCGGCTACACCTTTCTCGATGCCGTTGTTGCCGGCGATTGGCTGGCGGCGCGCGCTAGCATCCAATCTGCAACTGCCAAAGAGGGTGGGCTACAGTCTTTTGTGGCCCGTCACGGCCTGTCCTGCTACCTGCGTTGGCGCCTCGGCGCCGAGGGCTTTACCGAGCTGCCAGGCTGGCTTCGACTGCAGCTCTGGGCGTTTCAGGCACAGGACGATGAGCTGCGCGACAGGCTCATGGTACAGCTCGCCCATGTTTATGCCAGCTGCGACGACACTCGCCTGCTGCTGATGAAAGGTCCCGCCCTCGCCCAGCGTCTTTACGGCACATTAGCGGCTCGTCGCTTCGTTGATCTTGATCTAATGGCGGCGCCCGGCGCATTCGAGGCCCTGCGCCAGCAGTTGCTTGCGGCCGGCTACACGGAGCAGACGCAGGCTTTATACCCTCGGGGCTGGCTGCGTCGATTTATCCATGCGCATACCCTGGTGCGCGATGGGCTGGAGCTCGATTTGCACATCGCCTTGCGCGTGCGACCCGCCTACCGGTTGGACCACGATGCGCTCTGGCAACGCCGCCTCAGGGTGGCTCTTCCGGGCGATCTGGAAGTCTGTGTCCCCTGTGATGAAGACAGCCTGCTGATTCTCATACTGAGCGTTGTCCACGACCTTGAACTGGGCAAACTGCGCGCTAAAACCCTGGTCGACCTCCATACCGCCTGCGAGCACTGGGAATCTACGGAAGATTGGGAGTCGTTTTTTACCCATCGCCGTCCGGAACGTCTGGAAGGGCTCGCGGTAAACGCCCTGTTGATGTTGCAGCTGGTACTGCCAAGCGTTCCAAGACCTCGTCTGGCCAAGGCACTGGCCGCCCGCACTGAGCTGGCCGAGATCAGCTCACGGGAACAGGCCCTGGAGCTGCTACTTGCTGCGCCCTACAGTACCGCCAACCGTTCATGGTTCATGGATTGCTACCCTGGGAGCCGGCTCGGTTATCTCGCCTGGCTGGCGCTGGGTCAACCGGCCAAGCAAAACCTGGCTTTCGCCCTCGGCCAGACTTTTTCCCGCTAACTCACGACTCTTTGCCGCTAACTCACTAACAGGAGAGCATTCCGGGGCTACCCCGAGAATACAGATCAACCGCTCGCAGTTATGACCGGCTTGGCGCGTTGGGCCGGCTAGCGGCGAAGAACCGCGAGCCACCTGCCGAGATTCAGCAAGCTGGCCAGTGAAGCCGCAACATAGGTTAGCGCCGCGGCTTTCAGGATTTTGTGGGCGTGCGGCAGGTCCTCAGCGTAGAGATATTCCCCCGATTCCAGCAAGGGCAGTGCTTTGTTGAAGCTGGCATCGAACTCTACCGGCAGCGTGGCCAAATGGACCAGAGTGCCCAGCAGCATTGAGCCCACGGCGACAACGAGGAAGAGCAGGCTCAGGCTGGGCGCGCGAGTCAACACCATGGCCACGGGCGCTGCCAGCATGAACAGGCTGCCGAAACGCTGGCCCGCGATGGCCAACTGTGCCAGGCGCTGCCGATTGCGAAACAGGGTCTCGCGCCGTGCATCCTGGATAGCGTGCCCAACCTCATGTGCGGCAACAGTGATGGCCGTTAGTGAGCAGCCGCTGTATTTCTCCTCGGTAAGGCGTACCGCCTTCGCATTGGGGTCATAGTGGTCACCTGCGGGCGTTACCTCAACGGCCACGTCCTGGAGCTCGAAGCGATCCAGCAGGTGTCTGGCTAACTCGGCGCCGGTGCCCTTATCGCGGTAGCGATCTTCGGGGGCGCTGTACTTTTTGAGGACGTGCTTAACCCATAGGCCAGGTAGGGCAACCAGGGCGAGCAGAGCAAGGATCAACAGGATGGTAAACACCATAACACCTATCCATCGTGCGCAGCTCCCGAGGGCCTGCGTCGAATCATGGCAAAAACGTAGCCGCCCAGCGCGCCCGCGAGGCCCTGGCTTAGCAGACCTGCCAGGGTTCGTGTGGCGGCGATGCCGCTCAAGCCTAATACGGCCTTCATAATCATATGGATTGCGATGAGACTTACCGCACCGGCCAGGATACAGAGCCAGAGTCGCTGCGCGGGTAACAGCCTGGATAGCCCAGAGCCGCTTGAAAGACCAATGAGAAAGGCGACGGCGATCAACGGCATGTAGGTTGGCGCGAGCCCGGCGAGGTCATGCAGCGTCGCATGTAGGCGAACGCCCGCTGTAACATCCATACCCATGGCCGAGACGTTGCCAAGAATGAACTGTGTCGCCATGATACTGCCGGCGGCAAAGGCCGCGATCACCGCTGCCAGAAATGCCAGTAACCAATTCACCATCCTTGTCTACGCTCCTGCAGGCTGTGGTCGTTATACTAACGCCACACGCTTGGGAAAATGAAGGTCAGCATGCGCAACGTGGCTCTATTTCTACTGGCAATCTCGGCAATGGGAGCCAGCGCTACAGATTACCAGCTGGAGACCTTGGTAGATGACTTGAGTAACCCCTGGTCTATCGCCTTTCTTCCCGATGGCGACTTCCTCATCGCGGAACGTGATGGTCAAATTCAGCGCCTGCGGCCTGACGGCAGCCGCCAGAGTCTGGCGGGTGTTCCAGAGACCTACTTCGCCGGCCAGGGCGGATTCTTCGATATTTTGCTGGACCCCGAGTTCACGCAGAATCGTACTGTGTATCTGAGCTATGCCCACGGGACCTCGAGCAACAATGGAACGGGCGTGATTCGCGCCAGACTTGGCGAGGCGGGCCTGGAAAACAGTGAACTGATCTTGCTTAGTGAGCCGGCCAGAGCCACGCCCCAGCACTATGGCGGGCGTTTACTCTTTTTACCGGATGGTAGTCTGCTGGTAACCGTGGGCGACGGCTTCGAGTATCGCGAGGCGGCGCAGGATGTCGACCAGCAGTTGGGTAAAATCCTGCGCATATATGCCGATGGCAGCGTACCGCCGGACAACCCCTTCTTCGCGCGTGGGGGCCCGGCCGCCAAGGTTTGGACCTATGGCCATCGCAACAGTCAGGGGCTCGCGCTGGGCGTTTCCGGTGAAGAGGTCTTTATGCATGAGCATGGGCCCTATGGCGGTGATGAAGTCAACCACGTCCTGCCTGGCAAGAATTATGGCTGGCCCGCCGTGACCAAGGGTATCGACTACAGCGGCGCCTATGTCTCGCCTTTCACTGAGCACCCGAGTATGGAAGCTGCGCTGATTAGTTGGTCGCCCAGTATCGCACCCTCCGGGTTTGCCGTTTACAGTGGTGAGGCCTTCCCCGAGTGGCAGGGGAGCCTGTTTGTCGGTGCCCTGGTCAATCAGGAAGTGCGGCGCCTGACCCTGAAGGAGGGCCGCATTGTCGCCGAGGAAGCGCTGTTCGCAGAGCTGGAGATGCGTATACGCGATATTCGTCAGGGCCCGGATGAACTGCTCTATATACTCACTGACGAAGGCAGCCTGGTCCGCGTCAAGCCGGACTGAGTCTCAGGCCTCAGATGGCCCCGGCATAGATGGGAGCGCGGCGGTCGAACCAGGGATCAGCCTTTTCCAGCTGCCCGGCCAGCCGCAGGAGCAGAGCATCTTCGCCGAAGGCCGCCGAGAACATCATGCCGATCGGTAGTCCGGCGGTAGACCACTGCAGGGGCAAGGATATAGACGGTAGTCCGGTCTGATTGAAGAGCCCGGTATCACCCATGAAGGCCAGCAGTCGTTGCATGTACTGATCCGGGTCGGCCGCTTCTGTCAGATGCCCGACAGGCACTGGCTCGCTGCTCAGCGTAGGCCCAAGGATGAGGTCGTAGCTCTGGTAAAAGCGGCCGAGCGCGCGCCCCGCAGCCTGATTGTTCAGTACCGCGCGACAGTAGGTCGCGCCATCTACGCCAGCAGCGGTGGCGATCATCTCGCGCGTTGTATCCTCCATATCCAGTTCTGCAACTGAGCAGCCCAGTTCCTCCGCACGCAGTCTGGCGCTGAGCGCAGTGTTCGTCGATACAATGGTGAACAGCGCCTCGCCGACGGCATCCCAGTCACACGCTGGCTGCGCCTCTTCAACATGGTGCCCCAGGTCAGTCAGGCTTTGTACGGTTCGATCCAGCGCTTCGCGAACCTCTGGATGGAAGTCACCCGCACCCCATTTCTCCGGGCTGACCGCGATGCGCAGATGACCTGGCTCGCGCCCTACTTCGTCCAGGAAGGTGCCGTCGAAGTGCGGGGCCGCATAGGGGTCTCCTGCTTCGGGGCCAGTGGTAGCGTCCAGAATAGCGGCGCTGTCACGGACGCTGCGACTGACAACGTGACTGATTGATTGCCCGGCCCAGCCCTCACCTTTAACAGGGCCGAATGGCGTGCGCCCCCGGCTGGGTTTCAGGCCGACAAGACCCGTACAGCTGGCGGGAATGCGGATGGATCCGCCGCCGTCGGAGGCATTGGCCATAGGCACAATGCCCGCGGCGACTGCTGCGCTTGCGCCGCCGCTAGAGCCTCCGGGCGTGCGATCCGGGTCCCAGGGATTGCGTGACGGCCCGTGCCGCGTGGGCTCGGTAACAGGCATCAGGCCCAGTTCCGGTGAATTGGTCTTGCCAAAGGTGACAAGCCCCGCCGCCTTGTAGCGGCTGACCAGAGTGCTGTCATAATCGGCCAGCTCGCCTCGCCACATGCCGCTGCCGCTGGTCGTTTCTGTGCCCTGCATAAGCAAATGCAGATCCTTGAGTAAAAAAGGAACGCCAGTGAAAGGCCCTTCGGGCAAGCCCGCCTCAATGGCCGCCCTCGCTTCGTCATAGTGTTTTAGTGTGACCGCGTTGAGGGTGCCGTTAACGCGTTCCGTGCGCTCTATAGCCTCCTCCAGCAACTCGCTGGGGCTGGTGTCGCCGCGGCGTACCAGTTCGGCAAGTCCGAGCCCGTCGTATTGGTCATAGTCGCTGAATCCGCCCATGCTGCTGTGCCCTGCTTTGTCGATGATGCCAGTCGGCAGAGTAGCGCCCGGGATTGCTGATTGCCAGATGCAGCGCGCGGGATGTGCTTGCCGCCTCCGCGCGAACGATGGACAATTTGGTGTGGCAGAGCGATTGTTTCGACAAAACGCCTGGGTCAGGCAGATGACCGGCGCGCCCTGGTGGCTGTACTACCTGGTGCTGCTTGCTATTGCCCAGCTGGTTTTCTGGCGTACCGCATGGATCGCTGACGACGCGCTCATCACCCTGCGCAGCGCCCTCAATTTTGAGGCTGGCTTCGGCCCGGTTTATAACCTGGGTGAGAGAGTTCAGGGGTTTACCCACGCGACATGGTTTGGCCTTTTGGTGGGTTTGCTCGCACTCGGGAATGAGCCTTTCGCCGCACTGTTCACGCTGTCGCTGGTGGTCAATCTCGTAACCATGCTGGCATTGGCGGTCCTTTTGCGGGAGTTTGCTGTGCCCGTGCTCTTCACGTGGCTACTCTCCAAGGGCTTTATCGACTTCGCCAACTCGGGGTTAGAGAACCCGCTGACTTACCTGCTGCTCGTCCTGACCGCATGTGCGCTGCGGCTGCGTGATCAGCGTCAGCGTGCGCTGGTGTCCGGCTTATGCTGCGGTGCTTTGATCATGACCCGCCCAGACCTCGGGCTGATGTTGATCGCCGTGCTGGTGGTCAATCGATCGGCTCGCTTCTGGTTCTGGTTCATGCTCGGGCTGCTGCCACTGATGCTGTGGCTGTCGGTGAGTCTTTATTACTTCGGTACCTTCCTGCCGAACACGGCCTTTGCCAAGTTGGGCACCGGGCTCCCCAGGATTGAACTGCTCCTGCAGGGTCTGGTGTACCTGGCGACGGTCGTCGTGCATGACCCTTTGGCGGTCGCCCTGACTGTTCTCTTCCTTATCCTGGCTGTCCGCGGGCGGGCGGCGCGGGAGCTGTTCGTGTTTGTCGCGATGTTCATTGGCTACACGATTTTCGTTGGCGGGGATTTCATGGGGAGTCGCTTCTTCGCGGTGCCTTTCGTAGCAGGCACACTGGGCCTTGGACTGCTCAGGCAGGCCGGGCAGCTGCCGCCTGTCGGGCGGTCGCTGTGGCTTGTGGCGGCCCTCGGCCTGGCGCCTTTTAGCGTCTACGACAACTTTCTTGCCGGTAGCCGCTTCGACCAGCGCGAGTGGTGGTTTGGCGGTGTGGCCGACGAACGCGGATACTACTTTCAGGAGTTTGGCTTGAGCGCCGGCGCGCTGGGCACCGTGCCTGACGTGTCAGACTGGCGGGAACGTGCAGGAGAGACCGTCAGCGTGCATGAGGTCTGCGGTGGTATGGGCATTGCGGGTATCGAGCTGGGCCCTGCGGCTCATATGCTCGACACCTGTGCCCTTGTCGATCCGTTGCTGGCGAGGCTGCCCATGGATTATCCAGGCTTCATGCGCTGGCGGATTGGGCACTTT
Source organism: Pseudomonadota bacterium (assembly GCA_038748065.1). GTDB lineage: Bacteria > Pseudomonadota > Gammaproteobacteria > Pseudomonadales > Halieaceae > JBCDJG01. The sequence continues at coordinate 92,770 of JBCDJG010000001.1, read as the reverse complement.
TACCGCGAGATTCCAGAGAACTATCCAGCGCTTTTACTGGGCCTTAGCGATCAACTTCCGCATGCGCCGACGCAGCGACTACTCGAAGACATTCATCTGGCGACGCGAGCGCCGCTTAAGTCAACGGGTCGCGCCATGGCGATATGGCGGCTGCATACCTTCGACTATGGCATTACCAGCGAGAAGAACGTCGAATAGCCAGATGGAGCCTTAAACAGCCACGCTCTAGCCCCTGCTCGCCGGTTTTTCTGCCGCCCGCTTTCGCAATAATCCCGGTGCTGCCAGTCCCATGACTATTGCAATACAAAGGGGGCTATAGACGAGAACCAGGCGCGTCACGCTACTGGCGAAGTCCGCCGCGTGGGACAGCAGTGTCTCGCTGTAAACGAAGCACAGCAGCGCCAGGACCAGCATCCACCAGCTTCTGAACAGGCCCTGGCCGAGAAATACCAGGATCATGGCGACCGCTGCGGTTTGCATTATCCACCAGTCATAGACCTTTAGCCTCGGGTTAAGCAGGATGCAGACGATGAGCAGCCCGCAGAACAGGAGAACGTGGCTGGTGTCGGGATGCAGATAAGGTCGCGATCTCGTATAGATCACCATCAGCAGGGCGAACACCAGTCCTACGCTCACCGTGTGTAGCAACAGAGCCATCGGCCTCTGGAAATACTGACCGTACACATAGTAAGACGCCAGGCCCACATCCCGCCCCGGGCCCGGGGTATCGCCGATGACCTGTGCGCGCAGGTTATCCAGAAAGAGTGAGAAGAGGTCCGGCATGTGCAGCCACTGCGCGGCATAGACGCTTGCAGTCAGCGAAATGGCAACAATTGCGCCGCCCAGCTTGTCCCTTGGATGGCCGGGCACAGCCCCCAACAACAGGAGGTAGGCCAGAAAGTAGGGCTTGAAAAGGGAAGCGATCACAACCGCGGTGAGGAACGTCATCCCGGACCTGCGCTGTACGTGAAAGAAGCCGACCAGAACCAGTGCGTGCAGGTAGGGGGTGATGTTACCTGTTTGCGCTGCCCGTGCAGGGTCATCCAGCGAGAACCAGAAGCTGGCAAGGCAGGCACCAGCAACCAGCAGGCGGCCCGGTGGCTGCGTGAGTAGGGCTATCAAGACGGCGACATAGCCAAGCAACAGAAGCTCCGCCAGCCAGGGTTGAAGCAATGAGAAAAGTAGCAAGATGTAAGGCGCGTAAACGAATTTGTCGCCTGCGCTACCCGAGTAGGCGCTGCCATCGACAGCGAAAGCTGTCGCCGCGGCAGTATAAACGCGCATATCCCAGAAGAAGTTATTGTTGACATAGGCGCCTGCGAGGAATTTCAGGATCAGCGCCGCACCTGCGACGATTGAGGCTTTTGTTAGCCAGTCGATTTTTCCAACATCGGGTAACACTGCGGCACCCTCCGGGCGTCTGATTCAGATCAGTATAGGTAGGACCGGATAGTCATGGCGAGTGGAGCCTGGTGTTTGACGTGCGGGTGACATAGGGGCGGGGTCGTGGGAGTATCGCTACACTGCGATGAAAGAGAGAAGGGTAGTCGGCCCGATCTACAGAGACTCAAGGTCATGAAAGTGGAACACGTATCGAGAACGACGCCAGCGGATGACATTCACGCCTTGCTGAAGCGCGACGGCTGTGTGGTGATCGACAAGCTGCTAAGCGAAGGCATGGCTGATGCCATCATGCATGAAATGTCTCCTTACATTGACCAGACCCCGCTGGGCACAGATGAATTCGAAGGAGTGCAGACCAAGCGTACGGGTTCGCTGATTGCCCGTTCGCCGTCCAGCCATGCGGTGATTATGGAGCCGACGATTCTTGGGCTGGCGGATCGGGCGCTTGCTCATGCGCACAATTACCAGCTGCACTGTACTCAGGTCATCGCTGTGGGGCCGGGCTCAAAGGCACAGATGATCCATCGAGACCAGTGGGCTTTCGATATGTTTGCTTTTCCACCCGGCTTCGATTCGACGTTTTCGACCATGTGGGCGCTTAGCGATTTCACTGAAGAGAATGGCGCAACGCGCGTTATACCCGGCTCACACCTGCACGCAGACCGACTTGAATACCGACATGAAGACAGCATCCCTGCTGAAATGGGCAAAGGCTCGGTGCTGCTTTATACCGGTTCTCTTTACCACGGAGCCGGCGCCAATCTCACGCAAGACGTACGCAACGGCCTGATTGTGCACTATTCGCTCGGATGGCTGCGGCAGGAAGAGAACCACTATCTGTGTACGCCAAAGGCCGTGCTGGACGAGCTGCCTGAACCGCTTCTACGCCTGATGGGTTATGACTACGGCAGCTATAGCCTGGGTTTCATTGACGGCGGTGTGGACCCCATTGCGGCCGTACGCCCCGAACTGGTTCGCGACGGGCCGGAGCTCACGGTCACCCGGGACGGTCTCGGTAATCCAGAGGCGAGCTAGCCGGAACCGGCTGCGCTGCTCAGGGGAGCAATAACAGAACAGTGCGCATAGGGCGGGAACTTGTCGGCTCGCTTCTCATCAAACAGTGGAGCCAAGTTCACAGGAGCCCTGCATGCGCCCGATGTCGCACACCCTCACCCCAAGGTTGGAAAAACTGCCGGCCGTCGCTGCTGGCTGCCTGCTTGTTGCCTGCCTGGCACTGCTCAGTGGCTGCAGTGACGCCGATGGGCAAACGACCTCAACGGCGGATCATTTCCTGCTTGCGGCGATGGGCTCAGATGACGCCGTCGCCAAGGCATCCATGCTCTTCATTGAGGAAAACTGGGACCGCTCCATGGTGCCCATGGCGGTAGAGGCGGCGGTTTATACCGCTTCAGGCGAGATCAGGAACAGAATGAGCAGACTCATGGTTCTTGAGGCTGAAGACCAGAATGTGCGCGACATTAACGATGTCTATTTCTGGCTGTGGAATGAGGACTACGAACCGCACCCTGAGTATGCCGATTTCAAAGCCGGCCTTTATCGACAGATCGATCCCCGCTTTGAACGCTACTTCCTCGACCGCCAGGACAGCGCACGTATTCGCCTTGACGAAATCCGCTGGGGCGGTGTGGGACAGGACGGCATTCCGCCCTTGAGAAATCCCGACATGATCGCAGCCGAAGATGCCGATTACCTGGAGGATGATCACGTGGTTTTTGGCATTACTGTCAATGGCGACGCCCGAGCCTATCCGAAACGTATCCTGGCCTGGCATGAAATGTTCACCGACGTCATTGGCGGTGTCCCCATTGCGGGCGTGTATTGCACCCTTTGCGGCACGGTGATTCCCTACCGCACGCGCTTGGATGACGTAGAGTACGAGCTCGGGACCAGCGGTTTCCTCTATCGCTCCAACAAGCTCATGTACGACAAGGCGACACAGTCGCTCTGGAGTACGGAGCGGGGTGAGCCCGTGCTCGGCCCGCTGGTGGATAAAGGCATAGCCTTGCCCTTCGAGAGCGTCGTGACAACGACCTGGGGCGAATGGCGCAGGCGTAACCCCAGTACCAGTGTCTTATCTCTGGATACCGGGCACAGCCGTGATTACGGCGAGGGCGTGGCCTACGCCGATTACTTTGCGACGGACAGACTGATGTTCAATACGCCTTTCAATGATCAGCGGCTGGAAAACAAGCGTGAAGTGCTGGCGCTCCGGTTCGCCGGGGCGCCCAATCAACAGTTGGCGATCGACACGGCTTTTCTGGAACAGAACGCCCTGTACGAGAACCGGATAGGCCCGCAGAAGTTTATCGTGCTGACCGACGCGAGCGGAGCGAACCGCGTGTATGACCCGGGCGACGTCAAGTTTGTTGCCTACGATCAGGATGTGACGGTGACAGATGTGCAGGGCACGCAGTGGCGACTCGATGAAGAGAAGCTCAGTAGCGCAACGGGCCAATCGCTACCGCGATTGCCCTATCACCGTGCTTTCTGGTTTGGCTGGCACGCGGCCTTTCCCCAGACCCAGTTGATCAAATAGGCGCCAGGGCCTCGATATCACCCGAGAATTTCTACCACGCCGCTATCGCCATTAAGTCTCACTCGATCGCCGGTATTGATCACCCGCGTTCCGACACGGCTGTTGACCACGCAGGGCAGACCGTACTCTCTGGCAATAACAGCCCCGTGCGAGACAGCGCTACCGAGATCGGTAACCAGCCCGGCGATCATGCTGAAGTAGGGCGTCCAGCCAATGTCGGTGATCGGTGTAACGAGTATCTCACCGGGTTGCAGCGCAGCGGCTTCTGCCAAGGTATGTGCCACGCGTGCAGTGCCTTCGACTACGCCGCTTGAAGCGGGCCTGCCGGCAAGCCGGCCGTCGTCCGCCTCTACTACCTGCTCCTCGAGCGGAGCGGCAGCTCCGACGCTGATCTCTGGAAAGCTCAGTCGCTGCTGGAAGGGCAGTGCATCGCGCCTGCTCTGCGCCAATTGCACGCTGTACTTATCCGGCGAGTTCACAAAGCCGGGCAGCTCCTCGAAGGTAAAGAAATACACGAGGTCTGCGTCGGGTAGTGCCCCTTCGGATACCAGCAGATCCCCCAGGTGGGCAAAGGCGAGTTTGAAGCGGTGTGCGACAGTAACCAGATGTGACTTGGTGTGTTCTCTTCGCCTGACGGCATTGTGGGCCTTGGGCAGAATCCAGCGCAGGCCACGACTAAGCCCCGCCATATCCACGCCGACGTGGCCCGCACTGTGCGTGCTTGCGCCGGCAAGCCGCGCGCGAGCCCCTGCCTGCATGCTTTCCACCAGTGGTGCAGGCTCCTCGCCCCAGGCGGGATCACGCATGCAGAGCTCACGGTAGCCGCGGTGACCGTGGTTAGCGAGAAAGTCACTGAAGTGCTGGCAGATTTCGGGCTCGCTGCGCAGCCAATCCAGGGCGCTCTTTGTATCGCTGTCGCAGAACCGCTCGCCGGCGCCTGGTAAGCTGGCAATGCGATCTACCAGAGCATCGAGCTGTACAACCATGTCTGCGCTTTCTACGCCGCTGGCACCGGCCAGCAGTCGCATAGCTTCTGCCTGCTCCTCCAGCGTCGCTTCGTCGGCACGCTTGGCGACCATGTTTTCGACGATCGCAGAGAGAAAGCCCGAGAGGGCGGATGACTGAATATGCACGGCCATGGCGTGCTCGTAGAAAGCGGCCTTGGCCGATAGCTGGGACATCATTGCCGATGCGCTGTCCAGGCTCTCGATATGAAAGTTTGCGACCTCGTCATCAAAGCGGTCGACGACCTTGGGTGCGGACAGCGCGTAGCGAAACAGTCGCAATGTATTAATGATGCGGCGCCATTTTGGCATCGGTGGCAGCGCTTTGAGTTCAGGTACGGGACGGCCACACAGGGTTTGTGCGGTCTGCTCGGGGCTCGAGCCGAGCACACCGGCGCTCATGACAATGTTACCCGTCAGGTTGAGAAAGAGATGGCCATAGCCCCAGGCGGTAACTTGCCAGTCTTTGTCGATTTCTTCCCGGGCGCCGACTGCGACCTGCATATGCTGCAGACCATAGTCAATGCTCCAGCCTGTGAATGAGCCTGTCAGTGGCGACACGGCGCCCGGCATCATCTCACTCACGTTGCTGATGGTGAGTACGTCATCGGGCCGTGGCAGCGGTGTGTCGCACTCGTTGAGGTCGGCGGGCAGCGTGGTAATGGGTCGTGCCTGGAGCCAGAAGAGCTCACCGCTATCGTCAATTGCCCACTCAAGATCGAGCGCCTGGCCTTCCTGTGCCTCCGCGCGGCGTGCCTCCTGTGCGATGCGTTCAAGTTCAAGGTCCGAGATCACGGGCGCATCAGCAAGCAGTGAACGTCTCACTACGCAGCCCGATTGATCCAGAGCAAAATGGTCAGGTGTCGCTTCGCCGCTAACCAGCGCCTCTCCGAGGCCCGCCACGGCGTCGACGATAAGCAGATCACGGCGAGCGCTCACCGGGTCGGCTGTAAATACCACACCGGCGGCTCTGGCATTAACCATGCGCTGTACCACGATATTCATCGACGGAGCTGCTCCGTCTTGTCTACCTGCGTATTCCCTGGCGCGATCACTGTCCAACGAGGTGACGCACTGGTCGATCGCAAGCTGCAAAGCGTCGTAGCCATCAACGTTCAGCACGGTGTCGTATTGACCCGCAAATGAATCTTCGCTGCCGTCCTCGCCCTCCGCCGAGGAACGAACCGCGACGCGGAATTCCCCGAGTTTGGTCCAGCTTGCGTGCAGATCTGCCGGGTAGTTCCCCACAGCTGCATGTCGTATGACAAAGGCCGGGGGTACGTTCAGCCCCATACGCACAAGTTGCGACAGGCCGTAGGCTTTACCGCCCACCGAATTGTCGCTGACGTCCTCCAGTTCCAGAATTTCAGGCGTAGCAGTCATCGACTGCCGGTGAGAGTCATTTTGCATGAGGGCCAGGGCTCGTACCGCATTAATCGCGGAGACAAATTAGCGTGGTGGAGGCTCGGTGACAAACCGTGGGCGCGCATTAGGCGGTATCGGTACAAGAATGTCTAACAGCAGGTCGCCCGGGGGATTGCGTTATAGTGATGGATCGTCTGAGGAGGATTGAACGCAGTGCTGTTCAGCAATGCCACGCCGCGCTATCTGCCGCACATTAAGAAGCCCGAATTGCTATCCATGGGTTTGAGCCCGATGTCGCCTGACAGCTGGATCGAAACAGATGATGAGATCGGGCGCTACCACCGCCACAAGCTGGCGCAGCGCGCCCAGCGTGGCGATGGCGTTTATCTCAGTCAGCCCGGGAGCATGGATGCGCAGCGGGAGCTCTCCGCGTTGTTGCGCACGCATTTGCTCGAGCAGCCCGGCGGCCACTACCGGGAAACGGATCAGGGCATTGAGTGCAGCGTTGGCGAGTTCAGCGTGCCCTATGATGACGAACAGCCGCTCTGGACCAGCTCACTCTGGGTGGCGGATGACCTGATCATCATGCAGGAGGTCGACGGTGTCTATCACCTGACGGCAGGTAGCGTGTGCTGCCCGTCGCGCTGGTACCTGCCCGACAAGTTCGGTCAGGCCATGCGGCGGATTCATGATCCGATTCCCGGGGTCCATGAGACGCTATCGCCCAGTATCGATCGTTTCTTCAACCACCTGCGGCCAGAACGGCCCACCGTTCGCTTTAACTGGTCCTTGCAGGACCACAATGGCCTGGGCGACTTCCCTGATACTCCCCGCGACATCCGTGAAGACATGACGGTGTATTACCGTAGCGAGCGGCAAAGTCTGGTACGCCTGCCAGAAAGCCGAGCTATCGTGTTTACCATCCGGGTCTATTCTCATCCGCTGGAGATGCTGTTGCAGCAGGAGGGCGCTATGGGCGCCATGTTCGCGGCGATCGATGCGTCACCGGATGCCCAGGGTGAATACAAGGATCACCCTGAATTCGCTCCAGCGCTCGCCCGCTACCGCAAGATGGCAGAGCCCTAGCGCTCAAGGTCTTCAGCCCGTCGCGGCGGCCTCGTTTTCAGGCCTACCGCCGGCGGCCGCATAGTGCGGCGCTGCGCGGAGGAAGAGGAACCCGCCGACTACAACGAGTGATAGGCTGAGCGCCATCGCATAGCGCAGGCCATCCACACCAAACGAAGGCTCCAGCAGATCGCTGAGCATGCCGATAATCAGCGGGCCCAGCCCCAGCCCGACAAGGTTGAACAGGAACAGGAAAATGGCGGCCGCCTGGGCCCGCTTGTCTGTCGGCGACAGGGTTTGGATGGCGGCATAGGTAGGCCCGATCCAGAACGCAGCGACGATACCACCCAGGAGTGTAAAGATGATGGCGACCGGAATGACGCTGTCTCCCAGGCTGAACTGTTGCGATGCGGGCCACAGTAGGAACGCCAGCATCAGGGGTGCCGTTGCGAAGGCCCCAAGGGCGGGTAGCCAGAGCTGCCATCGCTGATCGCGCTTGCACAGGCGATCGCAGAGCAGGCCCCCAGTGACAGCGCCAATAATACCGCTGAAAGCACCAGCCCCACCCAGCAGCAAGCCAGTTTGCACCAGGCTCAGTCCGTGAGTGCGCATCAAAAAGCTGGGCGACCAGGTGCCGAGGCCATAGCCCGCCAGGGCTGTACAGGCCCCTGCGAAGGTGATCAGCTTGAAGCCCGGCAGTGCCCAGATGTGTTTTACGTCAGCCAGCATGCTGGTATCCGGCGGTGCTGCTGTGCGACGCGGCTCTCGCACTGTCAGGGCGACCAGCAGTCCGACCAGAACGCCGGGCACGCCGAACAGAATAAAGGCCATGCGCCAGCCGAACTCGGCTGCGACGACTGCGCCACCCAGCATGCCGATCAGTATGCCGAACTGCGTTGCGGTGGCGTGAATGCTCAAGGCCGTGGAGCGTTGCTCTGGCGGAAAATAGTCAGCGAGCAGGCTGTGCGAGGGCGGCGTGCCGCCCGCTTCGCCAACGCCAACGCCGATACGCGCGAGAGCCAGCTGCCAGAAGCTGCCGGCGAGGCCACACAGCGCTGTCATGGCGCTCCACAGGCCGACAGAGATGGCGATAACGTTACGACGAGACCAGCGATCAGCCAGTCGCGCTACAGGAATACCGAGGCTGGCGTAAAACAGGGCGAAGGCGAAGCCGGAGAGAAAACCCATCGCGGTATCGCTGGCCCCAAACTCCAGCTTGATGGGCTCCAGCAGGATCGTTATCAGTTGGCGATCGACGAAGTTCAGGATGTAGGTCAGCCAAAGGATGAAAAGAACCCAAGCCCGGTAACGTGGCGTAAAGCCGTCTGTGCGCATTCGTTTGCCTGAAAACCTGCAATCGGGAGCCCAGAATAGATATGCTAAGGGCTGGAGTCCATTAATGGAGCGAATGACTGGAATGACCTTAGCCCCTTTAGCCGTGTTGCCTGCCCGTTTGAGTGCCAAGTAATCGTGTCTGCGATTCTTCGGAGTCTTCCCTTCGTGCTGCTCGGGCTGCTTTGTCTGGCGGGCCTTGCCAGCGCGGTCGCCTTCCTGCTGCGTCAGCTCGATCTTATACCGCCTGAGGCCCTGACCATCGCTGCCGGCTCCCCCGGGTCCGCTTACTATGAAACGGCCCTGGCCTATCAGGAAGTGTTGGCTCGAGACGATATTGAACTGCGCATTCTGGAGTCTGCCGGTTCGGTCGAGAATGCGCGCCTGTTGGAGGCGGAAGAGGGCGCGGATATTGCCCTGGTACAGGGAGGCGTCCCACTGGGTGAAGAGGTGCAGGGTCTGGCGGCCCTTCGTATGGAGCCGCTTTGGGCTTTCGCCCGGTTGCCTATGAATGGTGACCCCAATACCTGGGCAGACCTGCGGCTTGCAGCGGGCCCTGATGGCAGTGGCACGCGGCTGATCGCCGACGCGCTGGTCGACATCAGTGGCGCCGGTGCGCTGAGCCGCAGCAGGGCCTCGGAACTTGGTGGCGCCGAGGCGGCCGCTGCGCTGCTGGCTGGCGACATCGACATTGCGTTATTTGTAGCGCCAGCAGAGGCGCCCTATCTGCAGACCTTGTTGCGTGCGCAGGGCGTATCCCTACAAACCCTGGCGCACGGTGAATCCATTGCGGCGCGGCTGCCGGGAGCGCAGCTGGTTAACATGCCCTCTGGCATTCTCGACTACCAACGGGCGTTACCCAAGCAGGATACGCAGCTGGTGGCGGTCGCCATGCGGCTGGTGGCGAATGCGGATATCCATCCCGCCCTCGTTAACCGGCTGGTGCACGCCATAGTGGAGGTGCACGGCGGAAGCGACATTATCCCGGCAGACGCCCGCTACCCTGCCGCCACGGACCTGGCCGTCGAATTGAATGGCTACGCGCAACAGCTGCTGGACAAGGGCTTCAGTCCGCTCGAGCAATTCCTGCCGTATTGGATCGTGGCGCAATTAAACCGCGTTCTGCTTATCCTCCTGCCAGCGGTATTTCTGTTGCTGCCGCTGATGAAAATTCTACCTGCCGGCTATCAGTGGTTTATCAGTCGCCGCGTCTATCGTCACTATGGGCGTATTCACGATATTGATGCCGAGCTGCTGCAGAGTGGGCCTCAGCTTGGCGCGGAGCGGGTCGAGACGCTGCGCGCTGAGTTGGATGAAATAGAAGCCCACCTGCTGAAGTCAAACCTGCCCAACATCTATCGCAAGCAGGCCTATACGCTCCTTCATCACCTGGACTATGTGCGCAGGCGCAGTGAACTTGTTATGAAGGATGTGGTTCAGTGAGTTGGCCGTCTTGATCCAGGCGGCGTCTCTCGCGCTGTATCTGTCGGTGCCCGCCATCATCCTGGCGGCGGCGCATAGGTCACTTTGGATAAGGCGGCTCGGGGTTATCGTGGTGTGCTATCTGCTGGGCATGACACTGGGTAGTGCTGGGCTACTGCCGGATAAGGCGCGCGGCGTGGCCACCTCGTTATCGGAAGTCTGCGTGGTGCTGGCCTTGCCGATGCTCCTGTTCAGCCTCGATATGCGGCAGTGGTCCCGTGTCGCCGGCAAGGCATTGCTGTCACTGGTGTTCGCGGTGACGGCTGTCACTGCGCTGGCAACGACACTGTTTTTTGTCTTCCGCGATGTTGATGGCACGGCTAATCTGGCTGCGATGTCGGTTGGTGTGTACTCTGGCGGCACGCCGAATCTCGCGGCCATCAAGGCGGGGCTGGCCATTCCCAATGAGCAGTACCTGGTGTTTCATAGCTTGGACACCCTGCTGGGCTCGGTCTACTTTCTTTTCATGCTGACCCTGGGCGTCCCGCTGTTCAGGTCGATCCTGCCACGCGCCGCTGCCGACTCAGCGCCTGCTGGCGCATCGGTCGCGGATGAGGTTCGAGTCGAACAGGATGACTACGGTGCGCTGATCAAGCCGGAAAGCTACTGGCAACTGTTACTGCCGCTGGCTCTATCAGGTCTTGTGGTGGCGCTGTCTTTTGCGATTGCCCAGGGACTGGCGAGCCTGCGCGGCGCAGCGCCAAACAGCGCCGTGTTGATCATCGTGCTGACATCGCTCGCCATGCTCCTTTCCCTGAATCCTCGGGTGAGGTCACTCGCGCTGTCGTACCGGCTTGGGATGTACCTGATTTACGTTTTCTGCCTGGCGGTGTCCTCGCTGGTCAGCCTGGAGGAATTCGTGGGCGCGGATGCGCTGGTCGCCCTGTTTCTGCTGGTCGTCGTGTTTGGCGGCCTGGTTATTCATGCGGCACTATGCCGTCTGGCGGGTGTTGATAGCGATACCTTTATGGTGACCTCGGTCGCTGCTGTGGGCAGCCCGCCCTTTGTACCGCTGATGGCCAAAGCCTTGAATAACCCGTCTGCCCTCTTGCCGGGGATGACCAGCGGAATTATTGGCTATGCTTTGGGAAGTTACCTTGGCATCAGCTTAGGCCTGTATCTGCAGCGTTTGCAGTAAAACGGGGAGAGAGAAGCATGCATGAACCCATGCCCGAGCAGGGCTCACCGGCGGAAGCCATCCTGGAACAGCTGGACTCGTTCAAGGGCAGCGATCCGCGTTATAAAGAGGGGCGCCTCTGGAGCCTGGTCTATTATCTCGATGAGGCCCATTCGAGTTTCCTCAAGGACGCCTACCATCGCTTTTCTTCAGAGAACGGCCTGAACCCAGGCGCCTTTAAAAGTCTCAAGAAAATGGAGACCGAGGTTATCAGTGCCACCGCCGATATCCTGAATGGCACCGATGATGTCTGCGGTGTCGTCACGTCCGGCGGAACGGAAAGCTGCCTGATGGCGGTAAAGACTTATCGCGATATGGCCCGGGAGCAACGTAGGGTTACGCGGCCGGAGATGGTGCTGATAACCACCGCGCACGTAGCCTGGTTCAAGGCGGCAGAGTACTTTGGCGTCAAGGTCAAACTGGTGCCCCTGAAGAAGGACTTCACGCCTGACCTGAGAAAACTGCGGCGTATGGTTAATCGCAACACGGTGATGATCCTCGCCAGCGCGCCTGAGTATCCCCACGGTATGATCGATCCGATTGAAGCGATAGGCCAGATAGCCGAGGCCAAGCGCGTACCGCTGCATATCGATGCCTGCGTGGGTGGCTTCATACTGCCTTTCATGGAGCAAAATGGTGAAGAGCTGCCACTGTGGGATTACCGTGTGCCGGGCGTCACGTCAATTTCTGCAGACATTCACAAGTACGGCTATGCCGCCAAGGGTGCGTCGACGATCACTTACCGCAATCTGGATTACCTGCGCTACCAGATGTTTGTCTATGAGAACTGGCCCGGTGGCGTATTTGCATCTTCCGCGCTGCTGGGTACAAGACCCGGGGGCGGCTATGCCGCCGCCTGGGGTGTAATGCGCTATTTCGGAAAAGAGGGTTATCGCAGGTTGGCGGCGGAAACGCTGGAAGCGGTGAATCGGTTAAAGCAGGGCATTGAGGCTCTGCCGGAACTGGAGGTCATGGGCACTCCACAGGGCCCGCTCTTCTCTTTCCGCTCGAGCGACCCGGACCTCAATATCTATGCCGTGGGGGACCAGATGGATGCCCGCGGCTGGCAGGTCAATCGCAACCAGTCGCCTCCTGGTCTGCATGCGATGGTGACGGCGCAGCACCTCGCCGTGGTTGATGACTATCTGAGTGACCTCCGCGAATCCTTGGACGCCGTGCGGGCAAACCCTGAGCTGGCCAAGCAGGGCGGTGCGGCCACCTATGGCATGCTGGCGCATGTACCGCTGCGCGGCATGGTCAAAAAGAAGGTCCTTGAGATGTACTCCGAACAGTATCGTGCGGGCGGCGGTGAGCTCGACATGAGTGCGGCGGGAGAGGACGATGACCCAGGGCTGCTCGATCGACTGGTAGGCTGGTACGTGGCACGCCAGGCGCGCCGCTAGCAGGGCACTATCGCCTGGTTAAAATTCCGTCTCATTGGCCGCCAGAGTCTCTGCGACTCCGCGCTCGCGCTGGACCAGCACATAGGCGCCTGCGATGAAGCGATGCAGTCGCCGGAAAGCGCCGCCACCCGAGGCCTGGCCGATGCGCACAATGACCGTATTGCTCGAGGGAATCATCAAAATGTGGTTACCGCCCACACCGTGAAAGTCCAGCGTATCGAGAGGCAGTCCCGGATGCTTGATTGGCTTACCGTAGAGGGGTTCCCGGTTGAGCCAGACGCTAAATTTATAGGCGCCTTTCGATGCGGGGACAGGGGTCTGGAAGCTGTCGGTCAGGCCTGCGGGCAGGACTTGCTCGCCGTTGACCTTGCCCTCCTGCAGGGTCAACTGTGCCAAGCGCGCCCAGTCTCTGCCAGTGGCGTAGACCAGTGACGAGCCAATAAATGTGCCGGCACCGTCGGTCACAAGTTCGAAGCTGTCAGCTCCAATTTTGTCAAAAAGATAGGTCTCGGCGAAATCAGCGATGGACCACCCCTCGCGCGACAGGGCGTACTGCAGGGAGCGGCTGGCAATATTCGTGTCCGCGCTGACATAGTAGAAGCGTTCGCCGGGCTCGGCGATTTTGCTCGCGCGCGCTGCGACCGAGGCGGTATCAGGGGAGGTAATCATCTCGAGGCTTCTGCTGAACAGGCTGAAGTCTTCTTCGTTATCCAGCCCGCTGACCATGTCAACGAGGTTGCGGTTGGTTATTCCAACCCTTGAGTCACCGGCGGGCCACTCGGGTACCTCTGCCGGCGCGTCCAGGTCGGCAAGGCCGCGGTCGTCAGCGATTGCCCAGAGCAGCGCGTTAACGCTCTTGGCAATAGACGCTGTGGCAAAGCGGCTTTCAGCGTTGTAGGCAGGAGCGTAGTGCTCTGCGACGAGCTTGCCGTCCTGCATGACCAGTATTGCGCGGTGATTGGTGTCGTTATCCTCCCCTTGGCCTTCTGCGGAACTGAGCATTTCGGTTTGGATGTAGTCGTTCAGGGCGGGGAAGGCTGCGCTGCTATCCTGCAGTGGCCAGGGTGTAGGCGACGGGCTTGGTAAATGCGGAGGCAGGCTGACTCGGCCCGGTTCTTCCGGCGCACATCCGTAGCCAGGCCGGTGGCGCGAGCGTGCGAATTCGATACCTAGCAGCGTGACGGCGACTTCCCGGCGTGGTGTATCAACATGCAGGCCAATGATGCCAGGGAAGGTACCCATACTGGTGCGGCCTGCGTTTACCTCCTCTGCGGGGAAGGCGACCAAAAAGGCGCTGTGGCAGGCTTCCACTGAGATCAGCCGCAGGAGCCGTTGCGGCAGTGGATTAAGCACCAGCAGCGCAACAACTATGATCAAGGCGATCGCTGCCACGAACATCAGGAGCAGCTTGAGAGGTCTAGTCACGTTACAGCCCTGCGAGATAAAGAACCCTATTATATCTTAATGTAAAAATAAATGCGATCCGAGACGAGATGCCCTCTAGCGCCACCACCGACGCAATCCCAGTAACAAGGGCTTGCTGAATGCTGCCCAGGCTTCGATCAGAAACATCAGTCGATAGGTATTTGAGAGTCTGCCCGGAAAAGGAAAGTTAGCCAGTGCCCGACTGAGCGAGAGGCGAGCGCGCCGATAGGCGCCCCTTGCAAGGGCATTTTGTGCGCGCTGTAAGTCACGGCGAAAGCGCGCGCTTCGAGCGTCTTCCGCTTGCACAGACTGAATCAGTTTTGTGTGAACGAAGGCTCTTGTCTCGAGCTCTTGATAGAGGCGCCCTAAGGTGTCCTGACCGCTCCAGATGCCCTGTGCATGCTTGCGATAGACGCCCAGGACTTCGTCCAGATAGCCGATATCACCTTGTCTTGCGCAAAGCAGAGCCAGGGTCCAGTCGTCCAGAACGATCCGGGCGTCGGCGAACCAGTCAGGCAGTACGGGCAGCGCAGCTCGCCGATACATAAAGGCGCTGCAGTGTACAAAGGTAAAGTTGCGCGCGATCTCCGCCTGTGAAAAAGGCGCGCGTCGCGCCGGTGCGCCGAAATGATCCTGCCGGCCGTCGCCATAGTCACGTATGACCGGGTGAACGCAGGCAGACAGCGCCGGCGAAGCGTCCAGCATGGCAGCCTGCGCCGCCAGCTTATGGTTGCCAAGCCAGTAGTCGTCGCCGTCGAGGTAGGCGATGTAGTCGCCACGACATGCGCGCAGTGTTGCCATGGCATTGCTGCGACCCCCGTCAGCAGCGTTGGCGTCCCGCGACAGTACCCGCACGCGCTGTGGGTACTGTCGCTGGTATTCGGCTATCAACTCGGAGGTGCCGTCAGTTGAGGCATCGTCACCAATGACCACTTCCCAGTCGTCATCAAAGGACTGCTGTAGCACACTGTCCAGCGCCTCTTTAAGAAAGGGCCGATGGTTATAGGTAACCAAGGCGACGCTGATCTTCATCTTTTAGGCTCGCGATGTGCTCTGATGCAGATGCGACAGCCCGACCTTGAGTTCTTCCAGGTCGACGCCTCGAAACAGGAATACCGCCATAATGTAGACGATGGCTGCAATAAAGGCCTTGAGCCAAGGCCCGGCGTCTGGAATGAGGAGAAAGGTCACGGCGGCTATGGCGCTGGCGCCCAGGGGCGCCAAGAGACGAAGGCTGAGTGGCAAGGGGCGCCCTGTTCTGTACCAGGCTATCGCCGTAGCAATGGTGAATGCCAGTTGACCGGCCAGACAGCCTATCGCGGCGCCGGTAGCCCCGAAGTCCGGGATGAGTAGTGCAACAAGAACAACATGCACCGCAGAAGAGATAATCCTGCAATTGAGCAGTGCTCGCGGTCGTGGCAGGGCCATCAGAAAGGTCTCTTGAAACGTTCCCAAGGCAAACAGAGGGAGCGTGAGTGACAAGACTTGAAACACCACTACCGCCGCTTTGTAGTTTTGACCGAACAGCTGCAGGATGATGGGCTCGGCCAGCAGTATCATAGCCGCAGTGATGGGCAGTGTAGCGACGAGCGTAAGCCTGACGAGCACGCTTTGCAGCTGTGCAGTGGCGCCTGGATCACTGTGGACCATGCGGCTGGTAGAAGGGAATGCGGCCTTGGCAACGAGGATGGGTAAGAGCGCTGCGGTAAGCACGACTTTTTGTGCCACCAGGTAAATCGCCGCGGTCGCGCTGTTAGCGAGCAGTCCGAGCAGCAGGATGTCGCCGTAGCGGTAGATTGAACCGATCAGTGACGCCAGGCTAATGGGCAGGCTTTCCCGGAGCATGGGGCCCCAATTAACGAGATCAAAGCGAATGGGCAGTCGCTTGCCCTGCTGGCGCCGAAGCATAACTCTCAGCCAAATCAGGCCAGCGATGGCGCCGCAGACTTCGAGGCCGATGACCAGATAGGTGTCTGAGACGCCGCCGCGCACGAGGGTCAGCAAGCCCACCAGAACGAGCAGGCGTTCCAGAATCCCGGACAGTGCCAGCGGTGCCATTCTGTCGAGGCCGCGAAAGGCCCACGCGACGGTAAAGCACGGTTTAAGCAGCAGCGCAGTACCCAGCAACAGAAGGTCAGGTGGAATAGACAAGGCCTCGCCCAGTGGCTCGTGCAGCAGGGCCACACTCAGCATCAAGAAAAGTGTCATCAGGATTCGCAAGCCCGTGACCTCGGCGTGCTGATCAGCAATGAGAGAGGGGTCGGTCGCGGTGAGCCGGGCCGCTCGAGTGCCACTACCGATCTGTACCAGTGACGAAAGTATCGCCATGAGCGTCAGGCAGATGCCGATGCTGCCGTAATCTGACTGGCTGAGGACGCGAGCCATGTAGATCGAAATGAAGAAGCCGATACAGCGCGAGATTGTTTCCTGGCCAGTGAGCCACGACAGATTATTAGCTATGCGCTGCCCAGCGCCCCTTGTGGGTTTGTCGCTAGCTGAGTACGTCAAGGGCTTCGCGCACACAGCGGCTTACCTGCAATGCCTCGTCGGTGCTCAGGTAGGGTGCGATAGGTAGGCTGAGGCAGGTTTCGGCGAGCGCCTCCGATACCGAGAGGCCTCCAGGGCTTATTTCGGCCCCGACGCAGGCGGCAGTTTGGTGCAGTGCGTACGGATAGTGAACCGCCGTCCCGATGCCGCGCTCATCCAGTGTCCGGCGCAGCGCGTCGCGCTTGTTACAGCAGACGACGAACAGGTGCCAGACGCTGGCAGCTTCATCGTGGTTTGTCGGCAGCGTCAGCCCCGGTAGGTCGGCGAGTTCGCTTTGGTACGTCGCGGCAATCTGGCGTCTGCGCTGGTTCCAGGTATCTAGATGGGACAGCTTTATCCTCAAACACGCAGCCTGTATGTCATCAAGGCGTGAGTTAATGCCCGCCTCCAGGGGTTGCCTGTCGTCGTTCATGCCATAGTTGCGCAACCTGCGCACGCGTTCCGCGAGTTGGTCATTGCAGGTCAAGACGGCGCCACCGTCGCCGAGGGCCCCGAGGTTCTTGGAGGGATAAAAGCTCAAGCAGGCGATATCCCC
Organism: Pseudomonadota bacterium; assembly: GCA_038748065.1. Classification (GTDB taxonomy): domain Bacteria; phylum Pseudomonadota; class Gammaproteobacteria; order Pseudomonadales; family Halieaceae; genus JBCDJG01. The sequence goes on along the minus strand of JBCDJG010000001.1, from coordinate 75,474 downwards.
AAAGCTGCCCGCGCGGCGGCTGTTCGCCATGGCACCGTGCGCCTGGGAGGCGTCCTCAACCACGTACAGTCCCTTCGCATGCGCGAGGTCAAGGATGGCATCCATCTCGGCCAGAGTGCCATATTGATGGACCACCACGATTGCGCGCGTGTCTTTGCGAAGCGCCAGGCGCAGTGAGTCCACATCGAGGTTCCGCGTATCGGGGCAGACGTCCACCAACAGGGGCGTTGCACCAACCCTGGCCACTGCAATCGCTACGGCGATAAATACGTTGGCCGGTACCGCCACGGTATCACCGGGGCCAATGTCCAGCGACAGCATAGCCAGCGTCAGGGAATCCAGCCCGTTACCAACACCTAGACAGTGTCGGGTACCGCAGAAAGTGGCAAACGCTTGCTCAAACTCGGCAAGTGGCTCCCCCAGCAGGAAGTGGCCCGATGCAAGGACCCCGTTGATGGCGTTCTGGAGTTCACCCTGCAGCGATGCATGCATGCGCTGTAAGCTGTAAAAGGGTACGTCCATCACGCTATGAGACTATCAAAGGCCTGTTTGTCATGTATGTAGTCGCTCTCATCAAAAGGGGTTGACGCCAGGACGAGGCAGGTGGTGTTGTCCTCGCGAGCGGTCACTGTGACCCATGTCAGTGCGGGTACATACAAGGCCTGACCAAGTTTCGATGCTGACATCTCGAAGGTATGCTCGCCTTCACTCGAAACGAGACGCGCAACGATTGAGCCCGAGAGCGCTATGATCAGCTCCTGCGTCTGGTGATGGGCGTGGCCACCCCGCACAGATTCCCGCGGCATATCTTGAATGAAGAAAGCCCTGCGTACGGGGAATGGCGTGTCCCTCTCAAGATCCAACGCGCCAAGGTTGCCTCGTGACTCGACAAAAGCCGGGAAGCTTATCAGGCCGGGCTGTGTTTCACTCATCGCCGATGTTCTCGAAATCAGAGCTCTTGCAGTGCGCGTGGAAGGGGTCGGAGTGTAGCATAGGCGCGTTGAAGGCTGGAAAGGGTAGTGCCGATCTGCGAATGGCCGTGAGAAAAATGATAAGGAATGGAGGGGGAGCATGTTGAAGCTGCCGCGGCCATTGCTCCTGCTGGCCCTCTTGAGTTTTGCGATTTATGCCTCTCCCTGGCTCGTCAGCACGAAGCTGATAGTGATTGACGAGGTTGGTATCGACTTTTTCTCCTCACAGCTCTCACAGGAGGGCAGGCTTGCTTTCTGGCCCCCCGGCGATGAGCTGTTTGACAGGCGTGGTTTTGTTTCTGGACATTCCGTTTATCGCGCGTCCGGTGAGTCGGTACCCAAGCAACCGCCCGGTTTCATTTTGCTGGCTGCACTGGCGAAATGGCTGACGCCTGGCAAACTCTATTTATTGCTGAACCCAATGCTCGGCGCTTGTTGCGTGCTGCTGCTCGTAGCGATCGCAAGGCGCTATCTCCCTGGTGAACAACTGCCGCTCTACGCCGCTATTTTGCTGGCCACCACCCCGGTTTTTGTGCACTGGAGTCAGCTGTTTTTCCTGGACAACGCACACCTTTGCGTTTTCCTGTTAGCTTTTCTGTTTATGTTGAAGTCCTTCGAATCGAGACATCTGATATCAGTCGCCGCTTTTGGGATGAGCCTCGCCGCGATGATATGGATGCGACAAACCAGTGCCGTCCTGCTGCTGCCCTTCGCCCTGGTCTGGCTGATGAACTGGCGTCGGACGAATCTGCGGATGTGGTACGCGGCGACAGGCGCCTTCGCCCTCCCAATGGCATTGCTGCTTATATTCAATGATTTGGTCTATGGCAGTCCGCTGGAGATTGGCTACACCTTGGAGACGTTCGCGAAAATGGAGGACAGAAGCGCCAATCGCGTAGCTGTAGCAGCTACCCTGTTGACAGCTGAGACGGGGTCTTACGCAACGCGCGCGCTCAGCCTGGGGCCGGCTCTATTGCTTGCTTTCCCGGCCCTGCCGCTCGCGATTGCCGGCCTGGTCGGCGCGCGTGCCGAACCCTCGATGAAGCAGCTCTCTCTGTTTTTGCTTTTGACGCTGCTGGTTCTGTTTGCCCTTTTCGGCAATCGCTTGAGTTATGGCACTGATCGGGCGGATCTGACCTTGCAGTCTTCTATGCTCAGATACCTGCTGCCCTTTATCGCCCTGTTACCGCTACCCGCCATATGGCTGCTGGCGCAATCCGCGTTGAAGTCATGCCGGTGGGTAGCGGCCGTCGTGGCGGTAAACCTTTGTATTGCCGCCTTTGCCCACTTCGGTATGATTCATACGGTCCTGAACCGGCTCTATATGGACGAGGTTGACCAATTTGTCGGTGATGCGACGCCGCAAGACACGGTGGCCATCAGTCGCTACTGGGAATTCATAGTCTCATCACGCAGGTTGGCCTATTCCGGGCACGTCAGCAGCTCGAAGACTCTGCAGGAATTGATCCAGGCCGTTCATGCACAGGGATATAGCGTAGCGATGATTTTCCACGAGACGGATAAGGCGATGTTTGATGGTTTGGGAGATGGCCCACCCTTCCAGGTCATCCGCGGGCCAGACGAATTGCACCCCCTGCTGCGCATGCTGCCCGTGCCAATCCCGTCCGCCGTCTATCCCGTGCAGCTCTACCTCTTTCCGCCACCCCACGCACCGCTAGAGTCCCGACCTTGACCGCCACTGAAGTCAGCAAGGCGCAAGACGAGTCTGCAGCTCAACATGTGCTTACACAGGCAGCGCTCCTGAAACAGATCAGGGCGCTGGGCATCTCTCCGGGCGACCACTTGGCCCTGGGCGCGTCTGTTAAGGCGCTTGGGCCCTTGGAGGGCGGGGCAGAGGGTCTCATCGATACCTTGCTGGCGGCCGTGGGCCCGCAGGGAACGCTTATGGCTAACGCCTTCACCGAGCAGTTCAGTCTGGCTCGAGTCAATGCGGGTGCCACAGACTACGTTTTTGATCACGGCGTGACGCCCTGCAACACGGGCCTCCTGCCTGAGCTGATGAGGCGGCGCGACGGAGCCCTGCGCTCGAGTCACCCGGTTACGTCGGTTGTGGCCATTGGCCGCGAAGCGGCGTTCCTGACCTCTGATCACAACAGAGCTTACAGTCCATATTCTCGCCTGGCGGAACTTGATGGCAAGTATCTTGCGCTTGGCATAGGCAAGCGCCTGGTCGGCTTTCGGCATGAGGCTCAGGATCTCGCGGGTCTGCTCGATGTCGTGCCAAAGCGGCAGGGAGTTTCCGTTCGCGATGATAGCGGCGAGATCAAGCTCTTCATTAACAGGCAACCACCGGGTTGCGTGACGAACCTGGGTCTGTTGGTGGACCATCTCGATCACGCCGGGCTGGTGCATAGCGGCGCGGTTGGTCAGACCAGCGCGTATCTCATGCCGGCCAGGGAATCGCTTGTGAGTATGTCGGCGCTGTTAGGGGCGCAGCCTGAACTCAACCTTTGTGGCAATGTAAGCTGCTACTGGTGCCGTGAACTGGAGCGTCGGATGCAGCTGTTCGATCGAATCGAGAAGCCGCGCTACTTCCAAAGATATCGGCCTGTGATCAGCCTGCTGGCCTTAGTCAACCGCTTGCGCAGAGGCGACAGCCGCGGGATGTCTTACGCCTGGCGAGTGCGGAAAATATTCCCCTGATCGAGCCGCTGGCGGCGACTTGCCATCGTCCATGAGACGAGGCTTGAAAGAAACGTCTTTTAGACTTGCGCGTCGCCATTCACCCTGTCCCGTAGCCGCGTCATTGCATACAGACCGCTAAGCTGCGGCACCTTAATCTCCACCAGCGACGCCATTTCCACAATGGAGCCCAGGATGGCGTCGGTCTCCAGTGGCCGATTGGCCAGTACATCCTGCAGCATGGACGTTTTATGTGCGCCGACTTTTTCTGCGCCCTCCAGCCGACGTTCCAGAGGAACCCGGAAGCGTATGCCGAGTTGATGCGCCACCTCTTCGGCCTCGCGCATTAGCTCGGCTACGTAGTCCCGCGTGGGTTGAAATCGCGCGATGTCAGCCATGGTTGCATGGGTCAATGCGCTTATCGGGTTGAAGGCCATATTGCCCCAGGCCTTGAGCCAGATTTCCTCTCGAATGTTCGTAAGCACAGGAGATTTGAGGCCAGCGCTCACCAGTAGATTGGAAACGCTCTCCGCCCGGCCAGTCACACGGCCGTCGAGCTCGCCTAGCGGAAAGCGAATGCCTTCCAGGTGTCGGATGACGCCGGGCGCCGTCACCTCGGCTGCCGGGTAGGCAACGCAGCCGAGTATTTGCTCAGGATCTATAAGCTGGGTAAGTCGTCCGCCAGGATCGGTTGACTGTAATACCTTACCTGCGAGCGCCCCCTCGTAACGCTGAAAGTACCACCAAGGCAGGCCGTTCTGCAGGGTAATCAACAGGTTGGAATCGCCAAGCGCATGCGAAATATCTGCGGCGAGTGTCTCAATCTCGTGTGCCTTGACTGCAAGAAATAGCGCGTCAAAGCTCTCGCCCGGTGGCAGCCGAGTTTCGACTCGCAGCGTATCCACCTCTATTTTCGCGTCGCTCGTATCGACCAGGGTCAACCCTCGCTCGCGCAGCGCGGCGTACTGGGTCCCCTTGTCGATAACGGTGACCTCAACCTCTGCCCGTGCCAGAAAAGCTGCCAGCATGCCGCCTATTGCGCCACAGCCGATAATGCACACTTTCATGTTGTTGAGTCTCGATGTGTCAGCGTTTCTCATCCCTTTGCGCCAGTTCCATGGCTCGAACTCGCTCCAGAGAGGATTCGGCGAGCTGTCGACTCTGTGAGATGAGATCGGAGAGCAGGCCGGTTACAAATGCGGTAAAGCCCATCATCAGCAAGGCGCCGCCAAGGACCAGTGACTGGATATTACCGGTGCCGTCGCCTGACAAATAGAAATACAGGAAGCGCAGTACGGGTAAGAGCCCCAGCACACTGATAAACGTACCAATATAAAAGAAGAAGCGCATGGGACGGTACATGGCGTACATTCGTACCATGCTGACCAGCTGGCGAGCAATGAACTGCGGCACATTGCGAAACAGGCGCGACTCTCGCGTCTTGGGGTTAGTCCGTACGGGCACGCTGGCGATGGCCATGCCCTTGTTTGCAGCCTGAATGATCATCTCCACCGTATAGCTGAACTTGGATAGTATGTTCAGCCTTACTGCCGCCGGCGCCGATATAGCACGGAAGCCAGACACAGCATCAGGCACGTTTGTTCCGGAGAGACTTCTGACAAGGCGGCTACCCAGCCACTGCAGAAACTTCTTGCCGCTACTGAATTCGGGATTGAACTGAGTCTGGCGATCACCAATCACGATGTCTGCCTCGCCTGCCAGAATGGGGCTGATCAATAGCGGCAGGTCGGCGCCGACATACTGCCCATCACCGTCGGTGTTAACGATGATGTCGGCGCCGAGCTTGAGTGCCCTGTCCAGGCCTGCGCCAAAGGCTTTGCCCAGTCCCTGGTTAGTTTTGTGGCGGTAGATGTGCTCAACCCCGAGTGCGGCAGCCACGCCAGAGGTGTCATCCTGGCTGCCGTCGTCGATCACCAAAACCTCGATCTTGTCCACGCCCTCTATTTCACGCGGCAGATCCGCTAAGGTGGCCGGTAGCGTTTCCGCTTCGTTCAGGCAGGGAATCTGGATAATCAGCTTGATCACGTCGCTGACTCGGTTGATTCGTCGGAGGCGCCCGGGTAGACGTTGGTGGACTCTTGCAAGGCTTGGCTCTATTGAGTGTGGTGTGCGTAGTGTAACAAGGCATGGCGCCTGCTGCGCTCGCTGTCGCTTCCTTCCGTTTCGAGACCGCTTGCGAGATCGTTTGTGCGACCTGTTGCGACTACTATTGCAATGGCAGTAGCTGATGCGCTTCAATATGTCTCAATATCAAGATTTAAGGTTTGTGTCATGCTCCGTTCGAGTCAAGCTACTCCTCATCACACCGCCGCGCTTGCGCTGGCGGTATGTACCACCATCTGCCTGCCGGCCAGTGCGCAGCAGAATAACGCGAAGCCTGAAGCGGACTGGGTGATTGCCTTCGAAAGCGGCTTGCGCGCGGGCGTAAGGCCGGCGGGCGAGGGGGCCGTGCGCTGGACCTTGGAGGAGCGTATGGCCCATTACAAGGTTCCGGGTGTGTCGATCGCGGTTTTGCGCGGTGGTGAGGTCGTCTGGGCGAAGGGTTATGGTCAGGCGAATGTAGATTCGGCTGCTGCCGTTGATCAAGAAACCGTCTTTTCGGTTGGCTCGCTGAGCAAGACGGGTGCGGCCATGGCTGCACTGAAGCTTGCCGATCAAGGCAAGGTCGGGCTAGACCAGGATGTAAACAAGGTGTTGAAGCAGTGGCGTGCTCCCGCGGGCGATAATGCCGCTCCGCTGACGCTCCGCATGTTGCTTTCCCACACGGCAGGTTTGAATAATCATGGATTCGCTGACTTCGGCCCGGAGGAGGCGCTGCCGGACACCGTACAGATTTTGGAGGGTTCAGGGCCAGCCAAGAACGGCCGTGTCAAACTATCTCACGAGCCGGGCAAAACATACGACTATTCCGGCGGTGGTACGACGGTTGCCGGTCTGGTGGTTGAAGATGTGATGGGTCTGCCCTTCCCTCAGGCCGCTGATGTACTGGTTTTTGAGCCGCTTGGCATGCAGCGAACGACCTTCGAGGTGCCGCTGCCGCCTACCACCACCAACATTGCCTTTGCCCACGATGAGGACGGCAGACTGACCGCATTACCGCGGGGTTATCACTCCTTCCCCGAAACTGCCGCTTCCGGACTGTGGACGACACCGACAGATTATGGCGCGATGTTAGGGGCTCTGTGGAGCGCGTACAGCGGCGCTGATACGCAGTACCTGAGTCGTGATACCGCCGTGGCAGCGCTGACGCAGGTCTGGCCGAGCACGCATGCGCTCGGGCCGCAGATTATCAGCGGACCCACGGGCAAGTGGATGCACCATACGGGCGCTAATGAGGCCTACCGGGCCACCTACGATGTGGACCTGGGCTCGGGTGACGGTGCCGTCATTTTCACCAACGGCTCCGGCGGTAGCGTCCTTTTCTCTGAAATACTGCGCTCGCTGTCTGATGCACTCAACTGGGGCCGTTCGCCGGAGTACATCGCTATTGAGCCGCCGGCGACTCTGCTGACGGAGCTCGAGGGCGATTATGAACTCAGCCGCAGCATGGATATCTACGATACGCTACCGCCCGCTGATATCCCCGACGAGATTGAAGTCAGCATTGAGGGCAAGACGCTGATGGCGACTTCAGGCGGTATTCTCGGCATTGGCGAGGAGGAACGGGTGCTGCATGCGATTACACCGACCAGCTATCTCAGTGGCGACGCTAAAGAATATATCGAATTCATTATCGACACCTCTGGCGAGGTCGTCGGCCTGTCTTATAAACGCGGCTACAGCTACGTGATCGAGAACCGTCGAGACTTTTATAGCAAGGACTAGGTCTTGTTAGGACTAGATCTTGTAAGGGCCGGGCACCGTGAGTGCCCGGGTTGGAAAGTACAAAAACCCGACATGCAGGTTCAGACGGTGGGTTGTAGCTCCTGTCGGACACACAGCCTGGTCACATCGATGAGCCCGGCTGCGCATCCCGTTCGATGGTATCCGCCAGAGGCTGCGGCTGGTGCAAAACGTCCGATGACAGTTGCTCGCCCAGCAGGTAAAGGCAGGGTACCAGCAGCAGGGTGATGCCTGTGGCAAACAGCACGCCAAAGGCCAACGAAATCACCATGGGAATCAGGAACTGAGCGTTGAGGCTCGTCTCCATCATGATGGGGATCAGGCCCACAAAAGTCGTGAGGGAGGTCAGCACGATAGGTCTGAAACGATCCTGGCCACCCTGTAGTACGGCTGCCATAGCCGATAGCCCCTGGCCACGCAGGCGGTTGATGCGGTCGATGAGCACGAGGTTGTCGTTGACCACCACGCCTGCACAGGCGATCACGCCCATGAGTGAGAACATGCTGATTTGCCAGTTCAGTATGAGGTGCCCAAAAATACCCCCCATAATGCCGAAGGGCACCGCCGTGAGCACAAGAATAGGTTGAAAGTAGGAGCGGAACGCGACTGCCATCAGGCCGTAAATGATGAGCATGCCCAGGAGTAGATAGGTAAGCATGGCGCCCAGAAACTCCTGCTGTTCTTTCAGCCCGCCGTCGACAATCAGCTCCAGGCCGGGGTAACGCTGTTGCCACTCAGGCAGGTGCTGGCGGACCAGTTCCCGCGCGATCTGCTCCGGGCTGATGTCCGCATTTGCGAGCTCGGCAGTGATCGCGGCGGTGCGTTTCCGATCAAGCCTGTCAATGGTTTGGTAGCCGGGCTGATAGCGAATCTCGGCGACCGTATCGAAGGGCACTTCCTGACCCTCGGGTGTACGCACGCGCATTTCGTTGAGATTCTCAACGGCCAGACGCTCGCCCTCCGGGTAGCGCACCATCACCCGGACGTCTTCTCGTGTTCTTGGAATACGCTGGGCCTCGGCTCCGTAGAAGGCTTCCCTGACCTGCGTAGCAAGGTCCGCCAGGCTCACCGACAGGTTTTCGGCCGCGGGCCGCAGGTCGAGCACGATCTCCTCGCGGGGAGCCTGCAGGCTGTCTCGAATGTTGTAGACGCCCTCATAGCCAGCCAGCACCGAGCGCAGCTCTGCGGTCACGCTGCGCAGTGTCTCAACATCGCTGTGGGACAGGATCAGTTCGATCGGCTTGCCACGGTCATTAAAGGTATAAACAATCGAGAAGTCCTTGACCTCGCCCAGGTCGCCGATCAGCTCTTTCCAGCGTCGGCTGAGGGCGGCGGTGTCGATCTCGCCCGAATCAACGGCCATCAGGACACTGACGATATTAGCCCTGCCCGAGGAGTGCATGTGGCCAATGACGGGCTGTTTGGCAGCGAGTTTCGGGTCCGCATCGTACTCCGCTTTCAGGGCCAGGGCTGCAGACTCCACCTGGCTCAGGATGTCCAGGGTATCCTGATAAGCACCGCCCTCGGATAGCTCGACGCGTGCTTCAACCGTATCGCCCGTGACCTCCGGGAAGAACGCGCTGCGCACCCAGCCGCCCTGGTAGAGCGCGAGGCTGACCAGTAGGGCGCAGAGGAACAAGGCACCGATCTGGAGGTTGTTATCCAGGCAGCGCTTGAGAAAGGGGCGGTACCGCTCCTGGGCAAAGCGGGTCAGGGCATCGGCACAGGCCTGCCGGCGCTGTTCCAGAACCCGGAGCGCGGCGAAGCGACTGGGCTTCGGCGGACCCATGTGCGCCAGGTGTGAAGGCAGGATCAGCAAGCATTCAACAAGAGAAAAGGCGAGGGCGAGCAAGGCAACCTTGGGAATTTGCGCCGCGGCCTCAGACATATCGCCCGGCAGCAGCAGGAGCGGCACGAAGAAAATCATCGTGGATACCACGGCGAAAATAACGGGCTTCAGAACGCCTCGCGTGCCGTTCAATGCGCCCTTGGCGCCGGGCTCGCCCGCCATCTGCCTGGCGTGAACCGATTCGCCGACGATGATCGCGTCGTCAACGACGATGCCCAGAATGAGCAGAAGCGCAAAGAGAGACAGCATGTTCAGGCTGGCGCCCGTGTAGGGCAGCATGAAGAAGGTGCCCATGAAGGCCACAGCGATGCCAACGCACACCCATAGGGCTAGAAGGGGGCGCAGGAAAAGCATCAGCAGAATGAAAACCAGCAGCAGGCCGCCCACGCCATTCTTCACCAACAGGCTAACGCGGCCCAAAAAGGGCTCAGAGGCATCCTGCCAGATCGTTAGCTCAACGCCCGGTGGCAGGCTGCCGCGCCGCTGGTCAGCCCACTTGTGCAGAACTTCGCTGGTTGCCAGTGTGTCGGGCGCATCAGTGACGAAGACGTGCATGTTGTGCGATGGCTTGTCGTTGAAGCGTGTGCGGACATCCAGGTCCTCGAAACCGTCGACTATCCTAGCTACATCGCCAAGCAGAACCTGAGTTCCCTCGCGGGTGGTGAGCAGTGGAATGCTCTCAAAGTCCAGCTGGCTGTAAGCCTGACCCATGGTCTGTAACTGGATGTCGCCCTCGTTGGTCTTGATCGCACCTGCCGGCAGGTTCAGCGAGCTGCCGCGGATAGCGTTGACGACGTCGTTGAAGGTCAGGCCATAGCGTCTGAGCGTAAACTCCGAGACCTCCACAGACACCTCGTAGGGCCGCGGGCTTCGCAGGTCGACCAGGGAGACGTGCGGTTGACTGGCGAGTTCGTCGCGCAGTTGCTCGCCCAGTTCCTTGAGATTGCGTTCACCGATGTCACCTGCGACTGTGACAACGCCCATGTGGCTATGAGCCCGCACCTCGTTGATGACAGGCCTTTCTGCCTGCTGTGGAAAGGTGTTGATCGCATCGACCCGCGTTTTAACTTCCGCGGTCAGGCGCTGTATTTCGTAGCCTGTCTCGGCCTCGATCAGGAGTTCGCCGAAACCCTGGCTGGCGGTAGAGCGTATTTCCTTGATCCCCGGCAAATCATGGATGGCTTCTTCAATTCGAATACAAATCTGCTCTTCGACTTCACTCGGGCCTGCCCCCGGGTAGGACATGTTCACGCGGACCATGTCAGGACTGCCTGGGGGAAAGAATTCCTTGTCCAAAGAGCTGAGCCCGAAGATGCCGCCAAAAATCAGCAGCACCATCAGCAGGTTAGCTGCTATCGGATTATCGATAAACCATGCTACCGGGCCATTCACGACATCTCTCCTCTAGCGGGCGCTACTGGCTAATTGGCCGACTTCCCGCGCTTGTACCTGCGCGCCGGCCAGGGTCAAAGTGGGCTCTCTCACGATTACCCGCTCCCCTTCCGCTAAACCCTGTAGCCACACCTGGCTGGCTGTACTCTGCAGGACGCGCACGTCCCGCTCAGAGGCGAGTCCCTTGGCATCGACCACCATGACGGCCTGGTTGCTGCGTAGCGCAGACCGGGGAAGCACTGAGACATGTTCCATCGCGCGCCCGGTGATGGTTGCATCCACAAACAGGCCGGGAGACAGCGGCGGCCTGCCGCTGCCCTCTTCACGAGCGAAGGGGCGCGGTACCTCGGCGACAGCGTAGACAACGCGGCTGTTAACGTCGATGCTTGCGTCTGTTCGCACGACAACGCCCTGCCACTGCCACAGCTCGCCCGCAAAACGAGCGGAGAACGTAACGGGGGCGCCGCTTTCTCGGCGCTCAATTTGTTCGTCGTAGCTCAGAGGCAGATCCAGCAAGGCGACCTGCCGATCTGTCAGTGGCAGGCGAATCTCGGCCACGTCCGTATCGTAAATGCGGGCAACAGTTGTGCCTGGCGTGACATATTGCCCCATGTCGACGTGCTTCTGGATAACGCGGCCGTTGAAGGGCATGGTCAGCTGTGTGCGTTCCAGGTCGAGTTGTGCGGAAGCCAGATTGGCCTTCGCGGCGACCAGAGACGCTTTCGCAGCGGCGAGCTGGGGCTTGCGCAGAAACAGCTCATTCGCTTCGCTGCTGCCGAGTTCGCGCCACTCGCGGCTGGCCTGGCGTGAGCGGCCCATTTCTTCGGCAACGCGCTGCTCAGCGGCAGCAACATCCGACTGCGCCTGGGCTATCGCCAACTCGTAGTCGACGTCCTCAATGCGCGCAAGCGTGTCGTTCCGGGCAAAGAAACTGCCTTCGGCAAAGCGCTGAGCCACTGATTCAACACGGCCCGCGACCTCACTGACGAGGTTCATTTCGCGCAGGGGCCGGACGGTACCTTGGGTTCTGACCTCGAGCTGACGCAGCTGCGGCTCGGCCGCCATAACGTCAACAACGGCGGGCCCGGGCGGTGGAGGGGCCACCGACGCCGGCACCGGCTTGCCCGTCCAGATCAGATAGGTCAGCGTCATCCCCGAAACCAGGATGACAGATGTCCATAAACCTTTGCGCTTCCATTCCGTAGCCATCGCTTCCAATCCGCAATATACCTTTATATAAAACTATATATGCACACCCTGAAACGAATCTGAACATATGCTGGTGCGGGGATCGTTTGGGTGGGCAGAGTTCTGTACGCACCAAGGGTTTGGATGGATGCCATGCAACTGTAAAAAGTCACGAAAAACGACCCGTGCATAAAAAAGCGCGGCGCCTGTGCAGCAGGGCTATCTCCCGTGTCTTGCGGCACTTCCGCAAGTAGCTGACACCGCCGTATTGGGCGGCACGGCATCATCCACTTGGCCTCACCCATTTATCTTCATGTAAAAACAGTTTATGATCGGAGCAACACTGCGCGGCAGCGAGCCACATTCTCCAGGCGGCATGGCATTCCGGCCAGCCCCTGTGGACGCTAGCCGTGACAGTGGCCCAACACCCACACAACGCCAGGAGCGGGCCCCATGATATCCAGCCTGCGGTACACGTGCCTCTCGGTCTTTTTTGCAGTGAGCGCTGCTCTTCTGACCAACGCTGCGCATGCTGCCGACGTACTGTTGTTTGAAGGCTATTTCAAGAACGGCTCGGATGCAGAGTTCGGAATCCTGTTGACGAGGGAAAACCCCGCGGATGACGAGAGCCGGCAAATAGGCGTTGCTTTCACGCGCTTCGCTGCAAGCGGTGAGGTCACTGCGCCGCCACTGTTTGTCATGCCTGGCGGGCCCGGGTTCAGCTACCGCGATGTATCTGCGGCGCAGCAGCAGGCCAGTCCCTCGCTCGCTGTGTTTCAGCGGCTGCGTCAGTATCAGGATGTCGTCGTCATGGAGCAGCGCGGAGGCCAGCACAGCTTCCCCTATCTGGACTGCCAGGCCTTTGTACCGGAAGGAACAGCGGTAAGGAGCCCTGAAGACCTCGAGGCGGCCACGCGGGCAACGTCTACGGCGTGTCGGCGCGCCTGGCTGGACAAGGGCGTTGATCTTAAGAGTTACACGGTGGATAAAGCTGCCGCAGACGTCGATGCGGTGCGCCGCGCGCTCGGCTATGACAAGATCAATGTCGCGGGCAACAGCTTTGGCTCTCATTGGACAATGGCGGTACTGCGCTATCACGGCGAACACGTAAATGCTGCGCTACTGTCGGGTCTTGAAGGGCCAGACCACACCTTTGATACGCCGTCAGAAGTGCGCAATGCCTTGCAAAGAGTCGCGGACGTCGCCGCCAGTGAGCCTGGCCTGGCTGACGTGATGCCGGAGCAGGGCCTGATCGCAGCGCTCGAAGAGGTGATTGTCAGATTGGATAGCAAGCCTGTCGCAGTCGACGGTATGACCTTATCCGGGAGTGACGTCCGCGCTATGGCCCGTGGATTCCCCTATGCTTCTAACCGTCTGGCAGTGGCGGAGTGGCCCGCTATGGTCATCGAGCTGCACCGTGGAGACTACACCCGTCTGGCGGCATTTGCCGCCGGGCGGCGTGAGTTCGAGCCAGACTCGGCGATGTATTACGTGATGGATTGCGCGTCTGGCGGCACTGACGCGCGACGCGAGCGCAATGCGGCGGACCCCGCCATGGAATTGATGGGCAATATTAATGCCGGATATAACGCTGCCTGCGCTGTCTGGACGGACGCCGATATGGGTGAGACCTTCCGAGCAGGCTTCACGACTTCAGTGCCCACCGTGATGTACCAGGGCAACTGGGATGTGTCCACGCCCATGGAGAATGCGCTGTCCATTCGCGAGATATTTGAAGATCACCGGCTTGTGATTGCAGATCGGGCCACGCATGCGCAGGTCTGGCATACGCTATACCGTAACGAGGCCTTTTTTGATGCAATCCAGAACTTTTTCGAGAGCGGAGACTTCAGCGAGGTGCCGGAGCGTATACAAGTACCTGTCGAGCCCTTCGCCCTGCCCTCGAGCACGTCGTGGCCCTGATCTACGGCGCAGACTGCAGCAAGAAGGAAATATGCAGCAGAACATCAGAAACCAACAGCAGGATCTTAGGAATATGCAGAGGGTAAAGCTATGACCAAGAAGAAAGGATTTGGCCTGACCGCCCTGGGCGTTCTGGTGGCTGCCGGTATTTACGTCTTCGGATACCAGCAGGCGCAAGAGGATCAGACGGAAATTACTATTGCCTACGCCGCCTTTGGCCACGAAACCTGCACATTCTGTCCGTCGCCGCCCACGGGTACGGAGCAGTTCGAACACTACGTGCCGCCAATGAGCGGCATGGTGGCAAAGGCCTTGCCGAAAGCCGGTATGCCCTACGTGGGCGGGTTTGAACTGGCGGCGTCGATGTTCCGCGGCGTTAGCCTTGAGCCCGTCTATATCGTGGGGCCAGCATTCGGTGGCACCTCCGGCAGTACCATTACACGTGAGGCCTTCGACAAGTACACCGGCGGCATCGTCGCCGGCGTGGCTGAACTTGACAGCGTGGACGGCGTACATCTCTTCCTTCACGGTGGCATGGCTGTTGAAGGAGTGCCCCGCCCTGAGGCCGAGATTGCAAAACGGGTGCGAGCGGAAGTTGGACCTGACGTTCCAATCTCTGCCACCTTCGATCACCATGGCAATGAAGACGAGGTGCTCATGCAGTACGTCGATATTGCCCTGGCCGTGAAGCGATTCCCGCACTACGACAGTGACCTGCAGGGCGAGCGCGCAGCGCGTCTTTTGATCCGCACCATTCGCGGCGACTATGAGCCGACCCACGCGGTACGCAAGCCCGGGATCATGTTTGCGACCGTTTATGGCGGCACCCACCAGGGCGCGCCCCAGGCGATAATGGAGCGAGCGCGGCGCTGGGAAAACCGGCAGCCGGATACCTATGTCTCGGTATTCCAGGGCTGGACTTTTGCGGATGTGCCCGACATCGGGATGGCTGTCTTTGTGATCACCAACGACGACCAGGAGCTGGCCGACGAGATTGCAGACGATATGAACAAGTATATCTGGAGTCGTCGCGCCGATTTTGAATACCCCATACCCGAAGTGAAGGAGGGTGTGGAGCGAGGCCTTTCGATGCAGGCAGAAGACCCAGCCAAGCTCGTATTCGCCAATATGTCCGATCGCATGGGGGATTCAACGGAAATCACCCACGAACTTTTGCGCTATGGCAAGACTGACTTCGTGATTGCCGCGATCGCTGACAAGGCCGTTGTTGACGATATTTTTGACAACTACAGCGAAGGCGATACTTTCGCGGGGTCCATTGGCGGCAAGAGCTCTGATCTGGCGGGGCCACCCCTGGACGTCGAGGGCACGCTCCGCTACGTCGGCAAACTGCCCCCCTTGGTGGGCAAGCGCTATGTGACTATCGAGAGCGCTGACAATATCTGGTACATCCTCAGCGACTTCTACGAGCAGGTCACGATGCCTTCCTTACTCGAAGACATCGGTGTGCCGGTCGACGACCTTGACATTTTCGTGGTGAAGTCGCGCAACCACTTCCGCCGCGGATTTACAGAGACGGGTTTTACCAAACACGCTGTCGTGATTGATGCACCCGGTCACGGGCCTGCCAATATTGGTCGCCTCGAGTACACGCAGATACCTGACGATATCTACTCCAAGTATTTCGAGGATCGCTAGCGCAGGTGAGGGCATACTCGACACACAGATGATCCAGATGCCCGACCTGCGCCGCGCCTGAACCTGGGCGTCTTTGCTGCACAACCAGCTTGACATGGAGAGAAGTGCAGGTGATACTGCCGTTGCCTTGATATAAAGATAAATGATCCGCAGCAGCGGCTAAAAGGCCAACGAAAAGAGCGAAGGCGAAGCCAAAAGCAAAAGCCTGAAAAAAATGAGGCGCCTGGCCTAGAGAGCGGAATGCCCTCGGGCACAGCGCCCTTTACTCGCAAAGTTGCGGCCCCGCAAATAAATCTGGCTTACAGCGAGAGGAAACTAGCTGCCATGAAGATAGCGTCACACCACACACAGTTTTTACCATCTGCCCTGGCGATTGCCATTGCCGCGGCTCTGCCGTCGGCCGCCCTGGCCCAGACCTCTGACGTTCTCGAGGGCGGCTCTAACGAAAGCGCTCTGGAGGAGATCATCGTTCGGGCGATGAAACGCGACCAGACGATCTTCGAGGTCCCAATCAGCATGACAGCAGTCACCGAGCAGGAGCTGCAGGCGCTGGGCTCTCAGGACTTGAACGATTATGTCGGCTTCATTCCCAACCTTACCGTGACCAGCGGCGAGGGTGGCCGCCGTGGCTGGGACGTGAGCATCCGCGGCCTGTCTGCGGTTCAGGGCGTCGCGGGCACCTTCGGCATCTTTGTTGATGAGTTCAATGTCTCGCCGACCTCCATCTCTGCCTTCAACAACCCCTCACTGCAGGACGCGGCGCAAGTGGAGGTGTTGCGCGGCCCCCAGGGAATCTACTTTGGTCGCAGCGTAATGGCAGGCGCCATCAGCGTGACCTCCAACAAGCCCAGCGACGAATTCCAGGGCAGCATTGCCGCCAGGGCAGGCTCGAATGACCGTTACATGATGCGAGCTAACGTCAGCGGGCCGCTGATCGAGGACGTCCTGTCCTACCGCGCCGTTGGCTACTACGAGGAATTCGGCGGCTTTATGGACAACATCGGGCCCTCCGATGCCGACGACAGTTTCGATGAACACGGCTTCCGTCTGGCGCTGCGCTGGACGCCGTCAGAGCGCACGACGATCGATTTTTCCGCGCTCTATCAGGACGCCGAGGACGGGCTGAATAATGTAGTGCCCATTGGAATATGGCCAGCTTTCATCAGTGACCTCAATACAGCCTTGAGCTTCGGTGTGATCGATTCAGTAGAGACCCTGGCCGCATTGCAGGGCACTCGCCTTTATCCTGGTGTGGAACATGAGGTCAATGTTGACGATGAGACGACCCGGACGATCGAGGCGAGCATCTTCATGGTGAGAGCGGAGCACGAGTTCGATAACTTCTCGCTGATAGGCGTTGCCGGCTATATGGATGGCAAGCAAAGGAGAGAGGTCGGGGAGGCGGATTTCAACCTCAACGAGACGAACTTCATAACGCCATTCGGTGCGGAGGGCATCTTCTTCGGTGATTACAGCCAGGTTATCAAGCAGGAGGTGGAATCCTGGTCGCTTGAGCTGCGTGCACAGTCGAATAGTTCAGGACCAATGCAGTGGGTTCTGGGCGCTATTGTGTCTGAGGATGAGGAGTTTCAGTCGGACGACGATTTCATCAAGTGGGGCTCCGAGGTTAACGGCCGGTTTAATGGCTTTGAAGGACCGTTCGGGCCCAGCTTCGATTACGACCTGATCGAAAGCTTTGCAATATTTGGTGATGTAAGCTACGCCTTTCTGGATGACCGGCTGACGCTAAGTGCCGGTGGTCGCTACAGTGAAGACACCTTTACCAGCAATGGCGCCCAGTTCGAGGCCGTTGCTATCCCCGAGCCCCTTATCCGCCCTGAGGCCTCGGATTCCTTCTATGATTTTTCTCCCACGGTGACGGCCGCCTGGGCCGTTAGTGACACGGTGAACGTCTATGCAAAGGCGGCCAGTGCCTACCGTTCTGGCGGCTTGAACAATAACGCGCAGGTGCCGCCGAGCTACGGCCCGGAAGAGTTATGGAACTATGAAGTAGGCGTGAAAGGACTGTTCCTTGAGGGTGCCCTCGACCTGCGCCTGGCAATATTCCGCATGGACTGGGAGGACGTACAAGTCACTGAGATTGATACTTCAGTGGGTACTGAACTCGGTTTGCTGAGCTTTATTGGCAACGCGGGTGAGGCAATAATCGAAGGCGCAGAGCTGGAGACCAGTTGGACCTTCGGGGAAAACTGGCTATGGCAGGTTGGTATCGGCTATACGGATGCAGAGTACATCACCTATGACTCTGGCTTCGTATCTACCGAAGTGGATCCGGTGGACCTTGGGGGTACTCCGTTACCGAACGCGCCGGAGTGGACATTCAACACGCAGTTGCAGTATGACTTTACCTTGGAAAATGGCGCGGATGTCTATCTGCGTGGTGAGTACCTGTTCACGGACGAGCAGTTTTCTGAGCCGGGCGGAGCTAGATTTGATGCCTTCGTGCTCGACTCCTACGAAGTGTTCAACTTGCGCGCAGGCTATACCACCTCGTCGTACTCGATCTCGGCTTTCGCCGAGAACATCTTCGACGAGATCTATTTGCAGGGAACATTCTTTGGCATTAATCCGATGGGGATCAATGGTGTTGTCAATGAAGGCCGGCGGTTTGGCATCCGAGGCGAGTACTTCTTCTAGGCCGAACACTCTTAATGTCTGTTATGTCTACGCGTCGCTGGCATCTCCTGAAAGCACTGCTGGCTGCGTGCCTGGTATACAGCGGACTCGCTGTTGGCGAGCTTCGCCAAGACTGGCAAGCCGCCGTTGATCAAGCCTCAGTTGAGGCCTGGTCCGAGCGCGTGCTTGGCCAACCGATTCGGGAAGGCGTGATCGACGGTGCCGTGATTTCCATCGTCAAGGACGGCGAGACCCTGCTGAACCGGGGCTATGGCCTGGCGGACGTGGTGACAGGCCGTGAGGCGACCCCGGAAACGCCGTTCAGGAGCGGCTCGCTGAACAAGGTCTTTACCGCCATCGCCGTGCTGCAGCTGGTTGAGCGGGGCCTTGTATCTCTGGATGACAATATCAACGATCACCTGAAGCGGACCCAGGTCGACAGCCCCGAGGGTGTCATTACCATCCGCGACCTGCTAACCCACTCCGCTGGATTTGATGATCGCTTTCGCAACACGCTGATGCCGTCGCCACCATCGGAATTTGCACCACCGGAATACATGCAGCGCACGGCACATGATCAGGTTCGAGCGCCGGGCGAGGTTATCACTTACTGTAACCACTGCATGGGCACCGCCGGTACGCTGATCGAGGACGTTACGGGGCTGACCTATGGCGATTATATGGATCAGAACTTGTTTCAGCCCCTGGGTATGGAAAATACCTTTGTTGAATTGCCTGGCAAACTGCCTGCAGATATCGCCGTGGAGCACGATTTCGACGACGACGGCAATCCCGTGCCTCGGCCTCTTCTGTACAAAGCGACCTTTTATCTCGGTTCCGGTGGCTTTTTCTTCTCCTCGACTGACCTTGCGGGTTTTTTGAAGGCGGTACTGGCACGCTCTCCTGACCTGTTGACTGACGAAAGCTGGGAGAAGGCCCTGAATATGCAGCTGGTGGCAGGTGATGTGCGCACCGGTGGCATCGGCCTCGGGTTCTGGATGTATGAGCTGAAGGACTCCGCAACAGCCAATGCAGAGCACACACCCATCATTATTGGGCACGGCGGCGCGACCCAGGGTTTTCGCTCGCGACTGTTTATGTTTCCCGAGGAGAGGATTGGCCTATTTATCTCGACGGTGAATAGCGATTACGGTATCGGTGGCAGCGCGCCCTTTGATACCTTTTCGGTGGCCTGGGATTTCGTCGCAACTTTCCGAGGCTATCAGGCATATCCGACTTACCCGCAGGGCTCGCCCGACGAGTTAGAGGCCTTCACGGGAAGCTACATCACGAACCGGCGCCCCTATGCCGGCCCCGAGTTTCATTCCAGTGCCTTGACCACGACACCGACCAAGGTGAGCCTGCGAGGCGATGATTTGTATTGGGGCGATACGGCCCTGAGGCGAGTTGGCCCCAGATCTTTCGAGCGACCCAGGGACGGTATGCGGCCCTCGATCGCCACTTTTAGCGAAAGTGGCGATACGGTCTGGACCTCTGCAACGTCCAGCATGACCCGCTTCCCTGCCTGGCACCCACAGACCTACCTGGCGCCCTTGCTGCTGGGGTCCGTGCTGGTCGCGCTAAGCGTCCTGGTGCCTGCTGCCTGGCCGCGGTCGACGAATACAAGGCGGCTTGACCTGACGTTGGCAGCGGCGGCGATACTGGCGCTGGCTGCGACTGCGACTCAGTTCGTCGCTCTCGCGCTGGGCGATGAGTACCGGGTTGAGTCTTCAAGGTTTGCGATTCAGGTCGGCTTTGGCTGGGCTAGCTTGGTCGCCCTGCTCGTGGCTGTCTTTAGCCTGCGGCAGCAGCCGGAGCTATCCAGATCAGGTGCGGTCTATCGGTATGCCGTCGTGCTCGCCCTGGCGGGCCTCGCAGTCTTGCATATCTGGCTGGACGTTATCCGCTTCTAGGGTGGCTTACTCGCGCCCTGATACCCAGGTATGGAGCAGCGCCATGACCAGGATGGTCACGGTGAACCAGCCGAAAAACAGGGCAACTGCCCGCATCCACTCCATAGACTGCAGGAAGATGACGCTGGCGATTGCCAGCAGGATATAACCCAGCCATCGCAATGTCGCTGACTGGGCCGTCTCCAGTCGTCGCCCCCCCAGCAGCGCACGGTGGCGCGGCATTGCGAGGCACAGGGCGATGGAAGCCAGCTGCGTCAGGAGCAGGGCAGCGAGAATAGCCGGGCCGCTCACTGCACAGCTACATCTGCGCTAACCACCTGTGCCTCCTGCTCCCGGCGCGGGCGTAGCTTGAGCCCAAGGGCCAGCGCGATCAGCCCGGTGGCCAGAGCCATGAGATCAAAGCCCGCCAGAATCCAATCGCCAGCTGGCAGTGAGTTGCCCAGGTGGGCCTGGGTAGTCATCGCGTTGATCACGGGTAGGATGAGGTAGACCGCAGCGAGCGCGTACAGCTGCTCTGACCAGACGAACTCGCGCTGCCGAACGGCCGCGTGCACAAAGCAGGCGGCCCAGGCCAGGAACATGCAGTGCACCTCCCACTCGGCCCGGTTTTCCATGCCGAGCGGCAGCAGGCGATTCGACAGATAAAAGACCCCGATAGCTGTTAGCAGGCCAGCGATGGTCGCCGCGTTCATACACTCGACCAGCCTGAAGCCGAAGCCGGGATGGCTGGCCTCGGTCTTTCGCTTGCGAGACTGCACGTAGTAAATAGCTCCGGTCGCGATCATGGCAGTACCCATGAGGCCCGCCAGGAAGTAGAGCCAGCGTAGGAAGGGCCCGGCAAAGGTGCCCTCATGCAGGTCAATCATGCTGAGTGCGAACTTGGCCGAGGCGTTGGGAAGTTCCAGGCCAGGCTTGTCGAGCCGCTCACCGCTGGCGCCGTTGTAGGCAAAGTTCTCGCCGCCGGTGCGCCCGATGCCGTCCATGACGAAGGAGACTTCGCTGTTCGCGTCGCCGGGAAAATCGATAATCACCAGGTTGATCTGATCTCCCTGGGGGCTGTCAGCGGCATCTGTGACGAGTCCTTCGATGGCTACCAGGGGAGCGGCCTCGTTGGCTTTCTCGACTTGCTCAACGCCGAGGATGTCCTGCAGTCCGCGCACTTTGTCCATGTCGAAGCCGTAGCCGCCCAACACCACGAGCGGCATCCAGAATAACCCTAGCGTGTAGAGCAGGCCGCTGTAGGTAATCATCAGCTGAAAGGGCAGTGTGGATACCGACAACAGGTTGTGGGCATCCAGCCATGACCGCGAGCCCTTTGCCCAGCGGAAGGTGAAGAAGTCCTTGAAGATCTTTTTGTGCGCGATGATGCCGGTGATCATGCCGACAAACATCAGCATGGTGGCAAAGGCGACCAGCCAGTAGCCAATGCGATTGGGGAAGTAGTGCAGGAGGTAGTGCATGCGATACAGCAGCTGGCCACCGCCGGTGTCCCTGGCATCCGGCAACGGCTGGCCGGATTGCGAATCCAGATTTTCGCCGTGAAAGACGTTGTTACCGGTTTCCGGGTCTTTTTCCAGCCATCCAACGCCCATGTGTGGACGATTGCGGCTTTGATTTGGGTAGATAAACCAGCGCTCAGAGTCAGGGGCGACTTCGGCCAGCCGCGCCTGGCCGAGCCGGATGTTGGCGACGGGATCGCTGGCTTTCTGGACGGGTGTCTCCGGTGACATCCACAGATCGATCTCCGTGTCGAAGTAGCCGAGGGTTCCTGTCACAAAAACAAAATACAGAAGCCAGCATAGGATGAGTCCCGTCCAGGTGTGCAACCAGGTCATCGACTGGCGGAATGTACCGTTCATCGTGAGATCTCCAAAACATAGAGCGCATAGGCTGCGCCGCCTGACAGCACCGTGGCGACGAGAATACCGAGCGCTGCTGTTTTCAGTCGGTCGATACTGAACACCCACATGATGATGGCTGCCCAGAATACAAAAGTCAGGAGCGTACCCAGAATGACTCCGTGGAGTCGATCCATAGGCAGGGCGAAAACCAGGAAGAGTGCCAGGCTGTTGGACAATAGATAGCCGGGCACGATCGCCAGGAGGGTACGACCGGTAATGTTCCAGCGACTTTTACTGCTTTTTATCGCCACAGTTGGGCAGGGGCCTCCGGCCTGATGTCATGAACAGCTCGACAACCTTATTGTAAGAACAAATGAGAACTATTTGCAACAAAATATTTTGACATCAAGTTAAATCGCCTATAGCTTGGTGACGCTCCGCAAATTCTCGAGGATCTACCCCATGTCCGGAAACGTTACCTTGCAGCGTAGTGGCTGTTCTCCAAGGTGGCTCGCCTGCGCCTGCTTTATAAGCGCTTTGCTGTGGTTTAACCCGGCGAGCGGGCTGGAACCGGTGGCTATCGAGCTCGACTCCGGCGAAACGCTGATGGTGGACGCTGGCACTGTCCTTGTGCCTGAAAACCGCAACGACCCGGACAGTCGCGAGATCGCCATTGGCTTCTACCGGATCAAGGGCGCCGACGGGGCGGGGGAGATTCCCATGGTCATGGTGCCCGGCGGTCCGGGAGGTAGCTATCTCGCCTACCTCGACGAAGGCGGCAGACGGCAGTCGTTCACGGCCCTGTTAATTGATCTCTATCGGCAGCATGGGGATGTGGTCCTGATTGACCTGCGCGGCTTGAATGCGTCAACCCCGAATGCGCTCTGTGATGGTCCGCCTGATAAGTGGCAGATGCTCGATTCCAAAGAGGACTTTGTGCGCATTTTCGAAGAGGCGAGCGTCGCCTGTCGCGACAAGCTGATAGCCGAAGGCTTCGATCTGGCCGGCTACACCGTGCTTGAGGCAGCCGCGGACGTGGTGGCCGTCATCGACCATCTGGGCTACGAAAAATTCAACATTTACGGCAACAGCTTTGGTAGCCATTGGTCCATGACCGTGGTTCGCTACCACGCGGATCGCGTAAACCGGGCCATCATTACGGCCGTCGAAGGCTATGACCACACCTATGATGACCCGCGCGGAGTGCGCCAGGCCGTGCAGGCTATTGCCGAGCAGGCGGCGCCCGCCTGGCAGGCGGCAGGGCGAGAGGGCGACCCATTGCAAGCGCTGGACGCCTTGTTTGCGGCCTCTGCGGATGACCCAGAGATGGCCAACGGCATGCAGCCCTACGAGATCACTACCTTTGGCTTCGATGGCATGGACTACGGCGTTACCCAGAGAGCGCCCGCCGAGGCCTGGCCAGCTGCCGTGGCCGATCTAGTGGATGGGGGCTCCTGGCTCATACGCATGGGCGCGAAGCTATTCGGCGCGCGCTTTATTGGCGCAGGAGACTCGGCGGCCGTTTGGGCCTTGCTCGACTGCAGTTCTGGTATCTCCGCGGCGCGCCGGTCTGACCTGGAGGCCGACCGTGACCCGCTGTTCAGTGATAGGTCTTTCATGGCCTACGATGCGGCCTGCCCGGCTTGGGGAATAGCCGAGTTGCCCCCCGAATTTCAGGCGGGCGAGGCGGTTGAAGTGCCTGTGCTGTTCGCCCATGGGGATATCGATGCCGCGACTCCCCTGCGCAATGCCCTTGAGATGACAGATGCGTTCGCCAATGCGCACCTGATCACTATCGAGAACGGCACGCATGGCGCCTTTGTTGAAGCGCTGCGCCATACCGAGGAGATGAGGCCGATAGTGTCTGCCTGGCTTGACGGCACGGCGCCTACGATCAGCCGCCTGACCGTGCCGCCACTGGAGTTTGAGCCCATCCCTGAGCCCTGATTACTATCCATCAGTGGTACACCTGAATTCCGCAAAATGTTACTGTGTGAAGGTATTGGCGTTGACGATAACACAGCTCACAGAAGAGACCTTGCTATGGCTTCAAGGACCCGCGGCACAGCCCAGACAGCAAAAGAGTCGGGAGCGACCGACAGTCGCGATACCGTCGGCAGCGATCTGATCGATCGGCTCATGACTGACTGGAACCGGGAGCGCCCGGACCTTGACCCTGCCCCCATGGCGGTTGTCGGACGACTGCTGCGTGTTGGCAGGCAGCTCGATACCCGCATCAATGAGGTACTGAAACCCTATGGGCTGCTCTATTCGGAATTTGATGCGCTGGCGACGCTGCGTCGTTCTGGCAAGCCCTATGAGCTGACACCCACCGAGTTGCAAGAGGCAGTGGTGCTAACCTCTGGCGCGATTACTGCCCTGCTCAACCGGCTAACCAAGAAGGGCCTTATCGCCCGGCGCAAGAGCGCCGAGGATGGTCGCTCCCTAACGGCCAGGCTGACGCCGAAGGGTGTGAAGCTCACCAACGAGCTGATTGCTCTGCGCTTTGAAGATGCCCGAGACGCGGTGACGCACTTGTCTGCCAAAGAACAGGGCCAGATTGCTCGGCTCTTGAAAGACTTCGGTGAAGCGCTGGGCTGAAACGCCCCTGAGCGAGCGCACCGTCCTCTGATGCCGATGTCCTGTGGCATTGGTTGATTTTTGCTTGATATAAAGATAATCTGTTTCCTTCGTTGAAGCATCGCCGTTGTTCCACTTTGCCGTTTGGGAATTATGATTACTTTTCTCTCAGAGTCCGATATCAAAGCCGTCGTCAACCAGTCGGATATGACCAACGCCATGGAGGAGTGCTACGCCAGTCTCGCCAATGGCAGTGCTTTCAACTTTCCGGTTGTCAGGCAGGGTCTGAATTACCAGGATGCGGTATTTGGATTTAAATCGGGCTTCGATACCAGTAAGCCAGCGCTTGGTATCAAGGCCGGCGGTCTCTGGCCGGGCAACCGGTCGCTGGGCCTGCCTAATCATCAGTCCACCATCATGCTGTTTAATCCAGACAGCGGTGCACCCTCGGCATTGGTCTGCGCCACGTATCTGAATGCGCTGCGTACGGCGGCTGCCAGTGCGCTGTCTGTGCGCCACCTTGCCAGGCCTGACGCCCGGGTACTGGGTATCACCGCCGCGGGAGGTCAATCGGAGTTTCAGGTACGCGCCTGCCTGGCGGAGGGTAACTTTAACCGCGTTGTCGTGCCGGAGCGTGAGTCTGGCTCCGGGGAGCGTCTGGGCAAGGCGCTAGCGGATCTCAATATCGAAGTCGAAGTGCTGCCCATCGAAGCGCTGTGTCAGGCAAGCGACGTGCTTATTACCGTGGGGCTGTCATTCCAGCCCTACATTCGTGCCGATTGGGTCCGCAGCGGCACGCATGTCGCCTGCATGGGTACCGACACGCTGGGCAAGCAGGAGGTTGACGCGGAGCTTCTATCCGCCTGCAAAGTATTCGGTGACGCGCCTGATCAGAACGCTCTGCTGGGCGAATGCCAGCACGCCGTCAAGGCTGGCATCCTTAAGGAAGAGCAAATTGTCCCATTGGGTGAAGTGATTACCAAGAAGAGCTCTGGCCGCGATACCGAGGAGCAGATCACGCTGTTCGATTCCACCGGTATGGGCTTACAGGACGTTGCGGCGGCGCAGTTGGCGGTGGAACTGGCCACGAAAGCAGGTCGCTTCCAACAGCTGGATCAGTGGGGTAACGACGAGTGACGGCGGCGATTAGCAGCGGCACGGCAGAGCTCACGGGCCTCACTACGCCCGCCTTGCTGCTTGATCGCGACAAGCTGCGCGCCAACGCGAAGCGGCTCGCCGATCACATCGGTGGCCTGGGTGGCACGCTGAGGCCCCATGTCAAAACCCACAAGAGCATTGACGTGACGCGCGACATAGTCGCTGCAGGCCATGTTCAGGGCATCACGGTGTCGACTCTCAAAGAGGCGGAGTACTTTGCCGGGTTTGGCATCACTAACATCTTTTACGCCGTTGGTATCTCGCCAAACAAGTTCGAGCAGATGGCTCGTTTGGTGCAGCAGGGCGTTGACCTTATTTGTACCTTGGACACGCCTGAAATGGCCGGTCTGCTGGCCGATTATGCGCAAGGTCTGGGCCTTACCATACCGGTGCTTATTGAGCTGGACGTTGACGGACATCGTTCCGGCACCGATCCCTTTGGTGAGCCATTGCTCGAGATTGGTCGGCTCTTACACGAGCGTGATGGCACCGAACTGCGCGGCGTTATGACCCACGCTGGGGAAAGCTATAACTGCCGTACGCCTGAATCCCTGCTGGCGATGGCCAGGCAGGAGCGCGATCGCACCGTTGTCGCGGCGGAGCGTTTACGCGGTGCCGATTTGCCTTGCCCGGTGGTGTCTATCGGTTCTACGCCAACGGCCTATGCCATTGATGACCTGGGTGGTGTGACCGAAGTGCGCGCCGGCGTGTATGCCATCAGCGATCTCGTGATGGCCGGCATCGGCGTCTGCTCGCTAGACGACATCGCGCTAAGTGTGCTGGTGACCGTCACCGGCTACCAGAAAGAGAAGCAGTGGCTGATTACGGACGGGGGCTGGATGGCCATGTCCCGTGACCGTGGAACGGCTAATCAGGCTATCGATTATGGCTATGGCGCGGTGTTGAACGCCGATGGGCAGGCGCTGCCCCTGGTTATGACCGGCGCTAATCAGGAGCATGGCATCATCAGCCCGGCCTCGCCGGGTGCTGAACTTGATTTCAGCCAGTATCCCCTCGGCAGTCAGCTGCGAATCCTGCCAAACCATGCTTGCGCGACCGCAGCTCAGTACAACCGTTTCAATGTGCTGGAAGCCGGCGAATTGCTGGGCACCTGGGAGCGCTGTGGCGGTTGGTAAGGTGCTCAAGCGGCTCCTGGCGGGTGCGGGTGCGCTGCTCCTTGTCGCCGCTCTGGGCGCCTATACCTTGCTCTGGTGGCGGCCGCTAGGCGTCAATCAGTACATCAACAAGATCACCGTGCAGCAGATGCTGCAACTTCCGGAGCTCATCACTCAGGTGGGTGCGATCGAGAATACGGTTCTGGACTTCCACTCCGATAAGCTCGGTAGCTATACCCAAGAGCAGGAAGAGCGCAGCCTGGCCAGTCTTCTTGAGATGCGACGGGGCCTTGACCGCTATGGCCCCGAGGGCCTTGAGGGCCAGGACTACTGGAGCTGGAAGATCGCAGCCTGGTTTTTCGATGACTTGATCAAGCGAGCCGAGCTCGCGCCCTTCGGCTATCGTGTCAATCAGCTCAGCGGGGTGAATATTCAGCTCCCGGCCATGCTGACCGATGCCCATAAAATCGAGGGTGAGAAGAGCATCCGCCGCTACGTCAAGCGCTTGCATGAATTCGGGCGAGTCATCGATGAGACGACTCAGCGTGTCCAGGATGACCGCGAGGCGGGTATATTGCCGCCGGACTTCATTGTCGACAAAACCCTGGTTGGTCTGCGCGCCTTTGCTGATCCTGCACCCGCCGAGAATCTTCTGGTAACTTCACTGGACCGGCGCATGGCCGACCTTGACCTGAGCGATGAGCAGATGGCGGCCTACCTCGGTGATGCGGCTGCCGCGGTCGAAAGCTCGGTTTTGCCCGCCTACGGCAGACTGATCGCACTGTTCGAAGACATGCGGCTGGAAACGGACAGCCGTGCCGGCATCTGGCGCCTTCCCAAGGGTGAGGCGATTTATGCTGCGGCTCTCAGGTCATTTACCACGACCGATCTAACGGCGGATGAAATTCACGAACTGGGCCTGGCTGAGATTGCGCGTATCGAGGCCGAGATGGACGCCATTCTGATCGACGAAGGGCTCTCCGAGGGTACTGTCGCGGAGCGAATTGGTATCCTGAGCGCCGACCCCACCAACCTCTTTAGTAACGACGAAGAGGGCAGGCTGGAGATGATCGCATATCTCGAAGAGCTTGATCTGGCGCTGATGGATGACATCGGCAACTATTTCGATACCCTACCCGATGATGCGCTGGAGATAGTTCGCGTGCCCGTCTATGCCGAACAGTCATCGAGCACTGGCTATTACGTGCCCGCCGCTCTCGATGGCTCGCGGCCGGGGCGCTTCTTCCTCAATCAGCGCGACACCGCGGAACTGCCGCGCTTTGCCCTGCCGACCTTGATGTACCACGAGGGCTCGCCGGGCCATCATTTCCAGAGCGCGTTGGGACAGAAGATGGAAGGCGTGCCCTTCCTCAGAACCGTGCCACTGTTCGCCGCTCATGTTGAGGGGTGGGCGCTGTATGGCGAGCGAGTCGTGGCGCTGGATATGGGCGTTTACGAGGACGATCCCCTCGGGAATCTTGGCCGCTTGCAGATGGAGCTTTTCAGGGCGACGCGCTTGGCAGTCGATACCGGTATTCATGCCCGGCGCTGGTCCCTGCAAGAGGCCTTTGACTTCCTGAAAGCCAAGACCGGTTTGCCCGACGGTCGGGTAGAGCGAGAGGTGGAGCGCTATGCCGCAAACCCAGGTCAGGCGACGGCCTACAAGACGGGTCAGCTGGCGATCATCCAGATGCGCAAGGACGCCGAGGCGGCGCTGGGCGAGCGATTCGACTTAGGGGCCTTCCACGACGCCATCCTGATGAACGGTGCGATGCCGCTTGGCATTCTGGAAGAGCTGATCGATAGATGGATCGCTGACCAGCTCACTGAAACGTCGAAAAAGGAAGCATCGTGAGCGACTATACGCGTTTTTTTTCCGAGTCCTACACTGACGCGCGCACCCTGTTTCAACAGTGCCAGCAGGCGGCGGGTGCGACACTCGACCATGTGCAGCTGCCCGGCCATCTCGGCCCTGATGGCGAGGCACTGTTTATTGATTTTGCCTGGATGGGGCCACGTGATGCTGATGTGGTTGTCCTGACGGTATCGGGCACTCACGGTGCGGAGGGGTATTGCGGCTCTGCCGTGCAGTCTTACGCGGCTGAGGTTGGGCTGTTCGAGAAGCCGCCCGAGGGCGTTGCCTTTCTGCAGATACATGCCTCTAACCCCTACGGCATGGCCCACGGTATCCGCAGTAACGAAAACCTCGTGGACATGAACCGAAACTGGATCGACTTCGACAACCTACCTGCTGTCAATCCTATTTATGACGAGGTCATGGCAGGGCTGCCTGCGGAGATCGAACCAACCGAAGCAACCTTTGCTAAGTGGCAGGCGGCCTTTGCTGATAGCGTCGCCCGCTTTGGTCGCTGGGAGGTCGATAATGCGATGACCTCCGGGCAGTACCACGACCCGCGCGGTATTGAGTTCGGTGGCTCAGGGCCAGAGTGGTCACGCTGCACGATAACCCGCGTGCTCGATGAACTGACCGGTAGCGCGCGCCACATTGTTTATCTCGACTGGCATACACTGCTTCGAACCGGTAACGGCAATCTGATTTTTCTCTGCTTTAATCAGACAGGAGACGCCCTGTACCAGCGCGCTGGCAGCTGGTGGGGCATGGAGGCCATTGCCCGGGAAACCGTTAATAAGCAATGGAATACGGGTACCTCGGCCGGCGCGAGGCGCCCGTCTCGCCACGGACTGATGATGTGGGGCGTACAGTCGGCCATGGCACCGCAGCGGGATGTTGCAGGGGCGGTCATTGAATTTTGCACAGAGCCCGATATCCACTTCACGCCGGATGAGCTGTTTGTTCGCGAGACCGTGTGTGAACGCTACCTGCAGCTGAGCGGTGACCGGAGCTCTCGACATTGGCTGACGGCCAGGCACATCTTGCGGCGCTCCATCAACCCTGAAAGCGCCGCCTTTCAGACCGGTGTCATCAATGCGGGTAGCAGGGCCCTGCAAGCGGCAATAGACGGCGCCGCAATCTGGGCAAGGGAAAACGCAGCGGCTGAGCCTGGCACAATCACGCTGAGCTCGGCGTTCGAATAACACGGATCAGGCTGTGTGTTAGCGCCAGCTTTTCCGGCGCTGGCGGTTTAGATGCCTGTTAACCCGGTGGCCTCACATCGCTCGCAGCAGCGAAGCGAGGGCGAAGGGCAGGTAAACGCCGGCGACCTGGGCGATGGCGGCCATCAACAGGGCTGTGGGTACCAGGTTGCGGTTATAGGACATCGCAACGATTGGCGCGGTTACAAAGCCACCTATATTGGCCATGCTACCGATGGCTAAAAGCACGGGTGGTGCCCTGAAAATCCATGCCGCCAGTGCCAGGACACCCACGTGCGCTATCAGCCACAAAAGCATGCTGATGATGACGGCCGGCGCATCGAGAAAAGCACCGAGGCTGCCCCTTGCGCCCAGCGAACAGATTCCCAAGAGCATCAGGAAATAGCCGATGTCTGTTGCACCATAGGCCTCGACCCGCGATAGCGGCGTAAAGGATGCGGAGACACCCAGCGCAACGACCACCAGGATCGTCCAGGTGGTTGCCGAAATGATTGTCGGGTTGCCCAGCTCAGGCAGGGCGTGACCGATGGCGGTAGCCAGCGCAGCGCCCGCCATTGCGAGCCCGATAATGGCCGCAAGCTTGGGTAGTGAGAGCGGCTTGCGCTCGACGCTGCGGACGTTCACCTCATCGATATCCAGCCCACGACTCGCGTCATAGCGGAACAGTCGTGATAGGAAAGCCTGCTGCGTGCCGAGATACAGCAGGATGACGAACCAGCCGTAGCCAATGACCGCATCGACGATCAGGATGGGGCCTAGCAACTCTGGCGGCGTTTCCAGGGCCTGTTGCACGGCGATGGTATTCGCAGAGCCGCCAATCCACCCCCCTGACAGGGTCGCGATGGCCTTCCAGCTGTCCTCACCGAGGACTGGCTCAATCGCCAGGAAAGCCGGCACGGCGCCGATTAGTACACCGCTGGTGCCAGCGGCGAGCATAATGGCCGACAGCCTGCCGATGCGTAGCACTGAACGGAAATCAGAACTCACCGTCAGCAGGAATAGTGAGAGCGGCACAACAAAGGTGGCCAAGGTGCTGTAGGCAACGCTTGCTGCGGGAAACAGGCCAATGCTGCCCAGCACGAGTGCTGACATGTAAATCCAAATGGGCGCGGGCAGGATGTCCATGATGCGCTGCAACTGATCCAGTGAAGACAGCCACAACCAAAAGCTGGTTATTAGAACCAGAGCGCCCACAATGTAAACGGGATCCTGTAGCAGGGCGGGGTCTGGCGTATCGATGGTGATCTCCTGCTGGTCTCTTGGCGCTGCGGCTTACAGCGCCTGGTCCAGGTCGTTTATCAGTTCGCTAGGGTTCTCGAGCCCAACAGAAAGTCGCAGCAATGAGCGTGGTACCGTGCTGCGCGCGGCGTAAAGGTCGCGAATGGAAGGATGATGCTCGATAGTCGATTGCGCGCCACCGAAAGAGGTCGCCCGCTTGATCAACGCGAGCTGGTTAGTGGCCGCAATGGCACGCTCCTCCCCTGAGTACAGCGTAAAGGACATCAGCCCCGGGTAACGCCCGCCCATCTGATCCCGAGCGATGGCGTGATTGGGGTGGCTGGGCAGTCCGGGATAGTATACGCGGTCGACCCGCGAATCCTGGTTTAGCCATTCGGCAATCTTTGCGCCCGATTCGCAGATCTGCCGCATTCTGGGCCCCAGACTTTCCAGGCTTCTGGCCAACAGCCAGGCATCAAAGGCATCCAACTGGTTGCCGTGGCTATAGCGGAAGTGCTGCAGTTTGTCCCAGGTCTCGTCGAGCTCGCGTGCGACAACCACGCCGCCCAGCAGATCTGAGTGGCCCCCGAGATATTTGGTGGCCGAATGTACAACTAGGTCGGCGCCGAGATTGAGCGGCTGCGTCAGCAGGGGGGTAGCCACGGAGCTATCGACGATCACGCGGGCATGACGTTCTTCGGCCAGGGCACACATCGATTTAATATCGGCTATATCAAGGAGCGGATTGCCCGGGGTTTCCATCCAGATGACATTGCCTACATCAGGGCGGAATGCAGCCGCCACAGCTCCGAGGTCTGTCTGATCGACATACTCATACGTCAGGCCATGGGACGCGCCATATCTCTCTAGCCAGCTCTCCACGCCGTAATAAAGAGAGCGCGGTGCAAGCACGTGGCTGCCCGGCCCCAGCGTTGCCAGTGCGCTGCTGATGGCGGCCATACCCGATGAAAACAGCAGGGCGCCAGCACCCGCCTCGGCAGTTGCCAGCACCTGCTCGGTAGCCGCCAGCGTGGGATTGTCGCTACGCCCGTAGATCCGATCAGCGGCGAAAGAACCATCGGCCTGGCGAATGTGGGTCGTGGCAAAACACAGGGGGCGCTTCGATGCGCCCTCAAACTCGCCGAGATCTGACAAAGCCCTGGCTAGCACTGTCTCTACGGAGTGGCCTGCCATGTCCTGACTCGCCCGGTCTTTACTGGAGATGGGTTTTGAGGAAGGCATCGGTACGCAAAATGATCTCGCGACGGTGGGCGCTACGATTGAAACCGTGGGTCTCTTCCGGGTAGATCAAGGCCTCGGTCGTCTTGCCGCGCCGCTTAAGCGCCAGGTAAAGCTCAAGGGACTGCTGCATCGCGGCGGAACCGTCGTTATCCCCGTGCACCAAGAGCAGTGGTTCATCGCCCCATTCATCGATCAGTGAGATGGCCGATGCCTCATGCGCCATCGCTTCCAGCTCAACGCGCTGCGGGATGTTGAATTGCAGCGTTTCCTTGAAGTCCTTTTCCATTTCGATGACCCAGTCCCCGACGCCTGCATAGCTGACACCCGCAGCGTATTCGTCGGATCGCGCCAGGGCGTTAGTGACGATGTGGCCACCGTAGGAATAACCCAGTATGGCGAACTTTTCAGGATCCACACCGTCGAGCGTGCGCTTCAGGTAGCGGGCGGCGTCGATCGCGTCCTCGGCATCGGCGGCGCCCCGGCCGCCGTATTGGTCCGGCTCTCGGAAATCGAGCCCGTAGCCAATGCCGCTGCGGTAGTTGGGCAGGTACACGTAGTAGCCCTGCCCTGACAGATAGTGCGAAATCTGGTCGCGCGTATGCTCGAAGCCCCAGATCGGGTAGGCCTTGTCGCGCGATCCACCGTGTGCGACGACGACCAGCGAGTTAGAGCCGGTTTGAAGCGGTTCAGCCGGACGGTATAGCACGCCTGGAATCTCCAGGCCGTCACGCGCCTTGAAGGTAATAATCTCCGGTGCTGGCATTCGGTCTGTGAGCGGGTCGTCGACATCGGGCCCCGTGCTCAGCTTCCTTGAGTTACCGGAGGGCAACAACAGGCGCAGCTGCGTTGGTGCTTCTGCGCCCTGTGCGATAACCGCCATAACGCCGCCGGGCAGTGCATAGAGCGACTGTCTTGGGGCATCGCCTGCCATGGGGAGCGACTCTGGCATGGCAACGGCCGACGGGGCCTTGCCGGGCGTCAGGGAGAAAAATGCCAGGCGGTGGGGATCCGCCTCGGTGTTGGCCCAGAAGAACACGCTTTGTCCGTCAATGGATGGCGCCATGCCGCTGATCTCAAACTTTCCGGGAGTCAGTAGCCTGGCCTCGCCGCCGTCGGCGGGCACGCTGTAGAGGAGCTTCCAGCCCGTTTTCTCATAGGGGAACAGCAGTTGGCCATCAGCCAGCCAGAGCAGGTTGTTGGTGCCGCCCATGCCGGAGTAGGTACTGGCAGCGAAGCCGTTGAAGCGCGACCCGTAGCCAGGCTCTGACTCGAAAATGACCTTACCCTTCCCGTTGGATGGGTCGGCGACAATGACCTGAAAGGGGGCACCCGCCCGGTGGTCTGAGAAGCGCCACGTTCGGGGCTCGTAGCCAAACCTGATAAAGGCCAGCTGCGAACCGTCCGGAGACCACGACAGGTCTTGATCAACGCCTAGCCCGGGTTGCATGTAGGTGATAGTTTTGCTCGCGAGATCATAGACCCCCGCGTAAGCGTATTTGCCGCGATTCAAGTTCGATCGATCTACCGTGAAGGCGAGGTGTTGGCCGTTCGGAGAGAGCGCCAGGGACTTTACGACGCCTCTAATGGAAAACAGCGCCTCGCCACGACTTCCACGTTTCACCGGCCACTGCGATACCGTTCCCCCTGAAGCAACAAACAGCGCTTTGCGATCCGCTGTGAAGGCTGGGCTCGCGCTCCAGGCATCTGTTAGCTTCGCCAGTGATTCCGGTGCCCGGTCCCCCTCGGCCACGCGATGTAGTTCAATCGTCGGTCCCATCGGGGACAGCGACGGATTGACGCCCCAGTCCCCGAGGCGATAGATCAGTGCACCTTGCGCATCGAAACCGACTAAATCCACGCGATGCCCTGCGTCGTCGTCGAAGCGGGTGAGTTGGCGCGGCTCGTAGTCTGGGGAGCGTGCGACCAGCACGTTCCAGCCGCCGTCCTGCTGCTCAACCCAGGCGAGATCGCCGTCGATGTTGCTTTGGATTTCGCGAATGCCCGGTATGCTGAAGACCTCGTCGAGGCTAAAATCGTAGCGTGTCTCGCCCTGTACAGCGGCTGCCGCCAGGGCTGAGAGGCCCGCCCACAGGCAACCGCGAATTGCTTTTGAAGTGCCGAATGTGAAGATGCCAGTCATGGTTGTGGAGGTCTCTGTAGTCTCTGCAGTTCCACTTCTGCCACTATACTATCTTCATGTCAAGATTATTGTGTCACTACCTCCTCTTCAAACAGTGATGCCAAGCGTCTGAGGCTGGCGGAAGGCCAGAGATCCTGCATTGAGTAGAAGGCCTCGAAGCTGGGCGCTTCTGTGGGTAGCGGCGCAGCCGCGTTTCGCTCCGCGGTGAAAATATGCACATCCGGCGGGAGCTTTTGCGGTTCGTCGAGGGTGCCTACGCGCACGAATCGGACGCGATCGTGCTCGCCACGACACAGTGCGTGGTAATTACTCCAAAGCGCAGTGCCGCAGCAGTCGCAGCGGGCGATGGTTTGCCCGGCACCCGAGGGCGTCGATAGCTTGACGTGATGCAGTGTTCCGCTCAGCAACGCGACTTCGCGGCTTTCCACCAGCGCATTGACCGCATGCCAGGCGCCTGTTTGCCGCTGGCAGCTGCTGCAGTGGCAGGCGTGCACGAACATAGGGGGTGCCAGTATGCGATAACGCACGGCGCCACAGGCGCATCCACCTTCCAAAGGGCTAAAGGCGTTGTTCATCGTGCACCCCCGGAGACACGGGTGGGAAGTGAAGCACTTCTGCGCGTTACCAAGCGAATGCCCGGGATCAGCATGGGCACGCGCTGCTGGTATTCGCGATAGCGATCGCCAAATTCGCGAACGAGGGCACGTTCTTCGAAGTGAAGACCGATCAGAACATAGAGCGTCATGCATAGCGCGAAGCACAAATGGCCAAGCGTCATGTGGGGCACTGCAAACACGGTAATAATCACACCTAGCTGCATCGGGTGTCGTACCCATCGATAGAGCACCGGCGTCTTGAACTCGCTGCTGGGGAGTGAGCGCTTCCGACTGGCGTACCAGACCTGCTTAAGACCGAACAGCTCGAAATGGTCAATAAGAAAGGTAGCCGTCAACAGAGTCGCTACGCCCACTGCAAATAAAGCGATGACAGCTACCGCAGCTGCGCCCGTGAGGTGCCAGATCACCGCTGGCATAGGCTGCCACTGCCACATCGCCAGCAATAGAAAAAGGGCGGACTGCAGCACGTAAGTGCTGCGCTCTGCTTCCTGGCCTATTAACTTTGTCCAGCGACGTTTGAACCAATCGCGCGCCATCAGGCTGTGAAAGAAGCCAAAGAGAAATACCAGTGAAACGGTGATCGACAAGGCAAAAGTCGGACTCACGTGATTACCGTCGTTGATGGCTTTCGGGACACCGAAGCTCTGAAGAAAGCCAATGAGATAGATAAAGGATGCGTTGAACAGCAGATAGGTCAGCAGCCCGTAGGCAATGAGTCTTGGACGTTTCATGGCGATCTCCCGTTTGCGGTGTACGTTGTTTTCGCTGGCGTTGCAGCAACGGGGCAAAGCTACAGAGCCAAGGCAGCCTGTGCTTGTCGGACTTATGGGGATTTCATGAGGATTGCCCGCTAACTCAGCGGCATGCGAGTGCGCAGGTTCAGCGAGGTGGAGCCAGCCCCGTATCCTGAAATGCGTCATCCAGACTTTGGCGGAGCTGCCCTTCGTAGAAAGGTAAGGCCCGAAAAAAGTAGGTGCTGTCTCCGCCGCCGCTACGCTTTCGAGCGCGCTGCGCCCAGGTCAGGGCAGCCTCGTCGTTTCCAGCCCGTGCATTGACGGCAGCGGCGATAAAATCCATCGCCGCAATCGCATTGGGCTGACGTGCCGCACGGTTTGCCCAAAAGCTGGCCTTTTCC
This sequence comes from Pseudomonadota bacterium, assembly GCA_038748065.1. GTDB lineage: Bacteria > Pseudomonadota > Gammaproteobacteria > Pseudomonadales > Halieaceae > JBCDJG01. Next base: position 39,314 of record JBCDJG010000001.1, on the reverse strand, counting down.
AGGTTACCGTCGCGCAGGAATGACAGGGCTCGAACGCCATAGAAGCCATACATGAAGGGGTCCAGGGGGCTCAGCGCGATCGCTGCGTTGGCTTCGGTGTGGCTGTCAGCCTGCAGCGCCTGCGCATCGCCCACCATCAGCGACGCCAGAGCATGTGCATAGTGCGCTTGCGCGAAGTTCCCATTGATCTGTAGTGCCCGTTCGAGCCACGGCTGACCTGCATCGACGTCGCCATCGAGCCAGAAGCTCCGGCCCATCACAAAGTTGGCCATAGGGTCCAGTGCGTCCAGCTCGACGGCCTTCTCCGCACTCTTAATAGCGCCGGAAATAGCTTTTACCTCCCCGTAGCCCGGGTAACGATTAAAGGCCGTCTGGAAGTGAGCAAAGGACAAGCCCGCATGAGCGCGAGAGAAATCTGCCTGCAGCTTGATAGCTCGTTCGAAGCAAGCCGTAGCAGCAGCGTTATCCTCAGCGTTGAAACGGTACATGTGCTGCAAGCCCAGGTGATAGTGAGACCAGGCGTCCAGGCTTGTGGGAGCAAGCCCATGTGCGCGGGCCGCTTCTGCCGCTGAAAGCTGCAACTCGAGGGTACTAATGGCCTGTTCGACAACGGCCGTGCGCAGGTCGTTGATATCCCCCGTGCGGCTTTCGATGCAGCCCGCCCAGATTACGGAATGGTCGCGCAAGTCAGTCAACTCAACCGCCAGTGAATACCGGCCGCCTGAGGCCATCACCTGCCCGGCCATGCAGTAGTCTGCGGCTGTCAATGGGCGCAGGGATTCGCTTGCAAGGGTCTGTAGCCGTTGGGCACTGGCCCAGGAGATCACTTTTATCCAACGCTGACGTGATAGACCCACGGTTATATCATGGCTGAGCCCGCCGGTTATTACATGACCTGCGCTGCAGAAATCCTCCAGGGGTGTGACAAGCAGCATGGGCCGGGAGTCTTGCGTTGCTCCAGCTTCCGGCGAGAAGCTGTCTTCGGCCAAAGAGCCTGCCCGGCCAGACCTCGCCGTGAGCGTACCAACGAAGCGATAGCCAATGCCGTGAATGGTCTTGATATAGCGCTGTTGCTTGCCGTCGTCGCCCAGCGCCTGGCGAGCATGCTTGATGCAGCTGGCGATAGCGGCATCGGACGTGAAGCGGCCCTGCCAAACAGCATCTGTCAAATCTTCCTTGGTCAGTACCGTATTACTGTTGGCGACCAGCGTCTCGAGCAAGGCAAAAGTCTGTGGCTCCACTGCCACCGGTCCTTTGCTATGCGAGAGTTCGTGTGTACTCGTATCCAGCCTGAAGTCATCAAAGCTGTAGATCATGTCGGTTTATGGCCGCAAAGTTATCTTTGTTCGAATCTGGAGTATAAATCCAGGTCTTGCGATAAGCACTACAGCGTCTGGTGCGGCCATCGCGTCGGCGTCGCCTACAGCAGATCCGTGAGGGTGACGCCAATGCCAATTCGATTACTACTTTCATCATAGTCAATCAGGCTTTCGCCATAGCCATTGAAGTATTGAATGTAGCCTCGAAAGCGCTCGTTACTCCCGAGAGGAAAGGTCCAGTCGAGCTGAATAGCGCCCTTGTTTTCTGAGCTCAGGTTATTGCGTAGCTTGAAGCCGAGCTGATGGCTGCCAAGCTTCCAGACACCATTAATGTCGCCGTAACCCATGTAGCGGTAGATGCGCGGGTTGTCGTCGTCGTCTTCGTCCTCGGGTATGCGGTACCAGGCTCGCCCGGTCAGCAGAAAGTTGTCTTTTTCGAAGGCGGCCAAGCCAATAATACGATTCCAGCTGCGTGAGAGCAGGTCGCCGCGGCCGTTGGACTGGTGATTGAGGCTTACCCCGACGAGCGTATTGGTGAAGCCCATGATCTGCCAGTCGTTCTCCCAGGCCAGAATGAGTTCGGGTTGGTAATTGGTTTCCCTGAAGGGAGCAGATTCATCGGTGTTATAAACTTGCCACCAGTTTTCCTGGGTATAGGCGCCCCACAGGTTGCTGCCCGGCCCAAGGATATCCTCCCAGATAACTGCCTTCAGGCTGATCTGGAATTTTGCCTCCAGATTATCCATCTCGGCATCGGGGAAAATATTGGTCCATGCTTCCTCATTGGGTGTGCTGTTATAGGTTACCGGCAGCAAGTAGTTGCGGTGATGCGGCGTGATAACCCAGGCTTTGTTGACGCGCCGCTCCTCTTCGGCCAGCCGCTCGGAAAATAGACCCTCTTCGTCCTCGCTTTCTTTTCCTGTTGAGATAGTCAGCGTATCCAGGCCTTCTGAGGAGTTCAGGGCCAGGGTGTCGAAACACGCCAGCCGTGCAGTGTCGTCAGCGATTGCTGCACAGTCAGATATGTCTAGGGCTTGCAGCGCGGGCGAGAAAATCAAGCACGTTAGGGCAATCGGTGTCAGGCAATGTCGCATCGAGCTTGTCTCCATTGGTAGCTTCGTTCAATGATACATGTTGAGGCAGCTCCCAATAATGCGCCACTGAGGGAGTGAGATTTACCCGGCAGCTGTAGAGCTGATATCGAGATGTGGATTAGACGCTCAGCAAGCCACGGATTTCTCTGTCATCAAGGTCTGCTCGGCTGCCCGCCCGGATGATCCTGCCCCGGTCCATGACATAGAAGTGATCACAAAGGTCGCGCGCAAACTCGAAATATTGCTCCACCAACACAATGGCAATGTCGCCGCGATCACGCAGTAAGGCAACGGCTCGGCCAATGTCCTTGATGATCGAGGGTTGAATGCCCTCGGTGGGTTCATCCAGTAGCAGCAGACGGGGGCGTGTGACGAGAGCGCGGGCGATGGCCAACTGCTGTTGCTGGCCGCCGGATAAATCGCCGCCTCGCCGCGACATCATATCGCTTAGCGCTGGAAAAAGTTGTAGCACATAGTCAGCCACTTCACGCTGGCCCCTCGGCAGCGGGGCGAAGCCCGTTTGCAGGTTTTCTTCTACAGTCAACAGTGGGAATATCTCTCGTCCCTGGGGTACTGAAGCCACGCCCAGTCGAGCCCTTGCATCAGGCCGCAGGGTGTCGATACGCCTGCCGTGCCATAGGATTTCACCGCTGGATATACGCTCGCGGCCGGATATTGAGCGCAGTAGAGTGGTCTTGCCCACACCGTTGCGCCCGAGAACAGCTGTGACCTCGCCGGCGCGCGCCCGCAGGGAGACGGCCCGTAGCGCCTGGGCGGCGCCATAGTGGAGATCCACGGCCCTGACGTCCAGCGCTGGCGCCTCCTTTCCATTGGCCTCAACGACCAAGGTAGACTTCCACAACTTCGGGATTCCGTGAGACATGCGCCAGGGAACCCTCGGCCAGGACACTTCCCTGGTGCAGAACGGTGACGCGACAGTCCAGTGCGCGCACGAATTCCATGTCGTGTTCTACGACGATCACCGTATGCTGCCCCGCTATCTCTCGAAGCAGCGCTGCGGTGCGTGAGGTTTCCGCGTCAGTCATGCCCGCAGCAGGCTCGTCCACAAGTAGTAGTTCCGGGTCTTGTGCCAACAGCATACCGATTTCCAGCCACTGTTTTTGGCCGTGGCTTAGCGTGCGAGCCAGCGCGTTGCGCTGATCCTCCAGCTCAATCAGCGTCAGGAGTTCGGTGATGCGCCTCGTTTCATCTTCGCTGCGCTGATGAAATAGCGTGGCCCACACGGATCGATCCGCCGCCAGGGCCAGGGCGATATTGTCTTCGACCCGCTGCGTCTCGAAGACCGTAGGCGTTTGAAATTTACGCCCTATGCCCAGTCGCGCAGTAGCTGCCTCGTCGAGCGGGGTGAGGTCGAGGCTGTCCTGCCATATGACGCGGCCACTGTCCGGCCGTGATTTACCGGTAATGATATCCATCATAGTTGTCTTGCCGGCACCGTTAGGCCCGATAATGGCGCGCAGTTCGCCCTTATCGATGGCCACGGACAGGTTACTGATTGCCTTGAAGCCATCGAAGCTGAGTGAGACATCCTCCAGCGTCAGCTGTACGCTCATGACGGGCTCCTGCTGGATTGCGTGCGGCCATGCAGCTGTTCGATCAGCCCCAGCACGCCTTTGGGCATGAATAGCGTTACCAGTACAAAGAGTGCTCCCAGGGCGAACAGCCAGAGCTCTGGAATCCACCCGGTCAGCAGTGTCTCGGCATAGGCGACGATAATGGCACCGATGGCAGCGCCTACCAGCGTTCCCCGTCCCCCCAGCGCAACCCAGATGACAATGGCGATGGAATTGGCTGGGCTGAATTCGCCTGGATTGATAATGCCCACCTGGGGCACGTAAAGGGCGCCAGCGACCCCGGCCAGCATCGCGGAGATCACAAATATGAATAGCTTATAGTGCTCGACGCGGTAGCCGAGGAAGCGCGTACGACTTTCTGCGTCGCGGATAGCTATCAGCACGCTCCCAAGCTTGCTTACCGTAATCGCTTTTGACATGAGTAGCCCCGCCGCCAATGCCGCTGCGGATAGCGCCAGCAGCCAGGCGCGTGTGACGTCAGACTGCAGTTCGAAGCCGAGCACGTCCTTGAAGTCTGTCAGACCGTTGTTGCCGCCAAAGCCCATCTCATTGCGAAAGAAAGCCAGCATGAGCGCATAGGTCATCGCCTGCGTAATAATGGAAAGATAGACGCCGCTAACCCGGGAGCGAAAGGCGAACCAGCCGAACACAAAGGCTAGCGCGCCGGGTACCAGCAGGACCATAAGACAGGCGAACCAGAATTGATCGAAGCCATACCAGTACCAGGGCAGAGACTCGTAGTTTAGAAAAACCATAAAGTCGGGCAGATCGGGGTTTGCGTATACGCCGCGATCACCGATTTCACGCATAAGGTGCATGCCCATGGCGTAGCCACCCAGCGCGAAAAAGGCACCGTGACCCAGGCTCAATATGCCGCAGTAGCCCCAGACCAGATCCAGCGACACCGCCAGCAGCGCCAGGCACAGGTACTTGCCCAGCAGGGACACCACGTAGGAGGGCACAACCTCGCCCTCAGACGCCAGGTTGCCGTAGGGAAGTGCGACCGTTAACAGGAAAAGACCGCACAGGAATATGGTCATTGGGCGATCGAGCAGGCGGGTTACATTCATGTGTCAGTCGTCCGCCCGCGGGCGGCAAAGAGGCCACGGGGACGCCTTTGGATGAACAGGATGATGAACACCAGCACCAGAATTTTGGCAAGCACCGCGCCGGTCCAGGGCTCCATGAATTTGTTGGCTACGCCCAGAGTGAATGCCGCAGCTAGCGTACCCCAAAGTGAACCGGCGCCGCCGAAGACCACTACCATAAAGCTGTCAATGATGTAGCTCTGGCCGAGGTTGGGGCTGACGTTGTCAATTTGGCTGAGGGCAACGCCGGCTAGACCCGCGATACCTGCGCCGAGGCCGAAGGTCATTGCATCGACCCAGCCCGTGCGGATGCCCATGTCCGCTGCCATTTGACGATTCTGCGTTACGGCTCGCATCTGCAAACCGATGGGCGTTCTTCTCAGCACGTAAAGCAGAGCGAAGAACACCGCCAGCGCGAACAGCAGAATCCAGAGTCGGTTATAGGTAATGGTCATCTGCCCGATGTCGAATGCGCCAGACATCCAGGAAGGGTTACCTACCTCCCGGTTGTTGGGTCCAAAGAGTGAGCGCACCGCCTGCTGCAGAATCAGGCTGATACCCCAGGTCGCCAGCAGGGTTTCCAGCGGGCGACCGTAGAGATGTCGTACGCAGCCGCGCTCGATCGCCACACCCACCGCGCCTGCAACGAGGAATGCCAGCGGCGCGGCGATCAGGAGTGACCAGTCGAATAAGTCGGGGAAACTGCTGCGAATCAGCTCCTGCACGGCGAAGGTGGTATAGGCACCAATCATTACAAGTTCACCGTGTGCCATGTTGATGACACCCATGACACCGAAGGTGATCGCGAGGCCAATAGCAGCGAGAAGCAGTACCGAGCCAAGCGACAGACCGAACCAGACGTTCTGGGCGAGGCCCCAGAGCTGCTGTGAGCGCTCGATAGTTGCTACTGCGTCGGCGCTGGCAGAGGCCAGTGCTGGATCATCCCCCGTCGCAATTGGCCGCAGAATGGCCAGAGCCTCCTGGTCGCCCCGATTTTGCAAAACAGCGACCGCGTCGACCAGCCTGGTCGTCGCGGCATCGCGCTGTCGTAACACGATAGCGGCGATGGCCTCTGCCAGAGCCGTGCGCACTTGTGGCTCCGCTTCGCCTTGGAGGGCAGATTCCAGCAGGGCGATCTGCTCAGGGTCAGCGGCACGAAAGGCAGATTCGGCTGCCGCCAATCGTCGCTCGGGATCTGGGTGGGTGAGAGTGAGTCTGCCGATCTCTGTACGCAGTAGGCGGCGAAGCGAGTTGTTGACTCGAATTCTTGAGGATCCACGCCGCGGGACCACGCCTTTTTCAGTACCCGTGAGCGCTTCGGTTGCAATATCGTCTGTGCCGGCCTTGGACAGGCTGACAATTGATCCATCGGATTTCAATAGGTGAAGGTCGCCAGCCAGAAGCGCGCTGAGTATTTTCTCTGCTCTGGGGTCGCCGCTTTCGGCGATCTGCTCGATGATCACGGCCCGATCATCGAAGCTGCCTTCGGGCAGCGCCTCGACCAGGGTGTTGAAGCCCTGCGCGAACGTCAGGCCCGTAGACGCGGTGATGAGCAGCCCACAGAGCAACTGCAGCAGAACCTTCATGGGACTTTCAATGTCCCTCAGGAGCCGCCGCAGGTCTGTGTTTCGGCGTTGAAGTTACCGCACTTGAGGTCGACCCAGTCTGAGCGGAGAACGGCTGACTCCGGCAGAAAATCAGACCAGGCGTCGCCTGCCACAAGATCGTCAGTCTCCCAGACTACGTCGAACTGACCATCGTCCTGAATCTCTCCCACTAGCACTGGTTTGGTAATGTGATGATTAGGCAGCATCGTAGAGATGCCGCCGGTGAGATTTGGCACTTGGGTGCCAGGCAGGGCGGCGATAACCGCATCTGCGTCGGTCGTACCAGCAGCTTCGGCTGCGGCCACCCACATGGAAAACCCGATGTAATGTGCTTCCATTGGGTCGTTGGTCACCCGCCCCTCGTCGCCGATAAACGCAATCCAGCTGTCAATAAAGCTATCGTTCTCCGGGGTATCAACAGACATGAAATAGTTCCAGGCAGCGAGGTGGCCTACCAGCGGCCCGGTGTCCAGCCCCGAGAGTTCCTCTTCGCCAACGGAGAAAGCGACGACGGGAATGTCCTCGGCGCTAACGCCCTGGTTAGCCAGCTCCTTGTAAAAGGGCACGTTGGCGTCGCCGTTGATGGTTGAGACCACAGCAGTTCTCTTGCCGGCGGAGCCGAAGCTCTTGATATCGGCGACGATGGTTTGCCAGTCTGAGTGCCCGAAGGGCGTGTAGTTAATCGTGATGTCTTCCGGCTCGACCCCCTTCGAAAGGAGGTAGGCTTCGAGAATCTTATTGGTGGTGCGTGGGTAAACATAATCAGTACCTGCCAGCACCCAGCGCTGTACACCTTCTTCACTCATCAGGTAGTCCACCGCGGGTACGGCCTGCTGGTTGGGCGCTGCGCCGGTGTAGAAGACGTTGCGCTGGCTCTCTTCGCCCTCGTACTGCACCGGGTAGAACAGGACGGAATTCAGCTCCTCAAAAACGGGCAGTACAGACTTTCTGGACACAGACGTCCAGCAGCCGAACACGACATCGACGCCCTCGCCCTCGATCAGTTCGCGCGCTTTTTCCGCAAACAGAGGCCAGTCTGAAGCTGGATCGACTACAACAGGTTCGAGCGGTCTGCCGTTCACGCCGCCCCGCTGATTCTGTTGTTCTATCAGCATCAGCATCACGTCTTTTAAGGTTGTTTCGGATATGGCCATGGTGCCTGACAGGGAATGCAGAATGCCCACCTTGATGGGCGTCTCCTGGGCAGAGGCAGGGAACTGTAGCAGCAGCAGGGATAGCACTGCCGAGCGCAGCAGTACGCTGGATAAGGTCATGATATCGGTCCGTCGAAATTCTGGCTGGAATTAAGATGATCGCGGGCCGGGAGCTCTAATGCAAGACGACGATTGAAAGATACCTGGAGAAGGTATTTGCGCCCGCTTGCGGCTATCTAGTCGGGATATCCCTCTGGCGGGCGCCTTTTCTTCGCGAACTGCTCGTAGGCGTAGCCCATGGCGATCAGGTCACCGTCGGCGCCGCGTCTGCCCAGTAGACCAAAACCGAAGGGCATGCCACGATCATCGAGGCCAGCCGGCAAGACAATTTCCGGCAGCCCGGTGTAGGAGCTCAGCATGCCCTCAAAATCAATGCTGCGCCGTGAATCCAGTATCGGAACTGCGCCGATGAGCTCCGGGCCATAAAGGGCATCAATATCCAGCTGGTCGAGTGCGGACTCAACGGCCTGCGCAGCTTGCTCGCGGCAGGTCATGAGGTCTGTGTAGGCGCCTGCAGCGAAGAACTGAATAACTGGCATCACAAATCCGGGAATATCGATATCCGGCCAGCGTTGTGCAGGAGCCATGTTCTCAAGCTTGATATCGTCGTGGGTGATACCGCGTGACTCCCACCAGCCGCGAGTTCTGGTATAGCCTATCAGCGGGCCCTCGCCGCACTCGCCAACCTGCAGCAGCACCGACATTGGCAGGTCAACCTCCACCAGCTCTGCGCCAGCCCGCATCAGGTCAAGCCGGACCTGCTGTTCAACTGCGAGTTGGTCTGAGTTTCCGAAACGTGGCTCGGGATATGCCCCCATCTTGCTTTTTTCCTGATAGTTAGTGGCAGGAAGATCACCGCCCTGCTCTATGCGCTTTCGCCAGACGCCTATCCGCTTGCCCCGGAGCCCGCTGGCGTCAAGGTGCTCGGCGTAGATGAAGTCTCGTTGGTCAGCGGTTTTTAGATAGGGTGCAGCGGGATCGGCCTTCGCAGTAACATCCAGCACTAGCGCCATGGCCTCGACGCTGCGGGTTAGGGGCCCGATGCGATCGCGCGGCAAAGAATTAGATGTGGGCAGGGGGCGACCCCGTGCAATCTGAATATCACCCGCGCTGGTGTAGCCAAAGGTGGGCATGAAGGCGACCAACCCGTTGATTGCTGCTGGCCCCCGTAGTGACGATTTGCTATCGCCTCCTAGCGAGAAGGCGGCGAGGTCAGCGGCCACTGACGCCCCGCTTCCACCGGAAGACGCGCCGGCCCCGCGATCATTGCGGTAGGGATTTCGCACGGTGCCATGATTGCCAGAGATGCTGCTGGCGCGTCCCGATGCGAGCTCGCCAAGTGCCACTTTGCCGAGCACGACGGCGCCCGCCTGTTTCAGCAGGCCCACCTGGTGATTATCCACGGAGGGTGTAAAGGGCGGCAGGGCAGCAGTACCGGCAGTGCTGACCAGGCCCGCTACATCGATATTGTCCTTGACCGAAAAAGGAATACCGTCGAGAGGCCCCAGTGTCTTGCCATCGGCGCGACGCGCATCTGAAGCCATGGCTTCCTTTAGTGCGCTGGGGTTCAGTGATATATAGGTTTGCAGTCCGCCGGGTGCCCTATCGTATGTATCGATGCGGTCGAGATAGCGTTGAGTCAAGGCTACCGAGGTCGTTTGCCCGGCAGCCAGACGCTCGCTCATCTGCACAAGGGACAGTTCTTGCTGCACGCCTTCCTTTGCGCGTGGAGTGAGATCAGTGGGCGAGCCGAGTGCCTGACGGTAGGCTGTAAGGGCGGCTTCGCAGCCTTCTTTATTCGCGGAAGGGAAGTTGGCCAGAGTGCAGCGCTCAAGCCGACTTGGCTTGCGTACAAATTGCTCCATGCCCCAGCGCTCAACGCGTCCTGCCGCAAGGGCGTCAGGCAGATCGATATTGAGGGCGGCCGCCGGTTTGGGCAGCACAAAGTGCATGAGTGATTTGGTCTCCAGGCTATTCAGCTCGATTCGATGGACGGCGGCGATAAATTCAGGCGCTCGGCCCGGGTAGGCCTCTTTGAACGGGTCGAACTCAGCGTCTCCGTAGCGCAGTTCCGCCTCGCCGGTGGACTGGGCGGTGATGACCAGCACCGCGTCATCAGCGGCGGTGAAGTCGTCAGCGGCCCGAAGTGGGCCAGGGTGATGAATCAGGAACCAGTAATCGCCGTTTGACAGCTCGCGATCGCCGCTGCTGGTAGCGCCGATCGCCGTAGCTCGCTGCAAATCGCCAAGCCCGGTGGGCAGGCTCTCCAGCCCACGTCCGAGGGCGCCGCCAAAGGCGACCTCAACGGTTAGTGGCTGGTCGCTCAGATTGGTGAACCGGTCGATAAACTGCACCACCTCACCTTCATCGCTTATATCGATGCTGCGAGACACAGCGATGCCATCGAAACCTCGCGACGCTTTGCTGGCGAAGGAACGCGGCCCGGTGCGTTGGATATCCAGCTCATGAACATAGGCAGGAGCGCCTGTTGGCCCGCCCGCGGAAGATGCAGTGAGGCGGAGATAGCCGAATCCATCAAAGGAGGGCGCAGTGGAGCCGTCGCGGAGGTGGCGCGCGATGCTGCCGGTCCCGATGCCACCGTAGCGCGAGGTATTGAACTCAAGTTCCTCCCCGTGTGGGAGCTCGATACGCTCTTGAGCGGTGGCCGGTAGGCCAGCCAGTGCAAGCAGCGAAAGGCACAGGGCGGCTTCGAAGCGCTTACCAACGGAAGACATAGCAGATATTAACCAGCGTGATTTGAGACTTGTAGTAAAAGCCTGTACCTTCATATCAAGTTAAATTGCGTTTGTCCACTAAGCGGCCGTGTATGCGCCGTCAAGGACCCACTGAATATCACCACATAAAGATAAAGGGCCTGGAGTATGGAAGAAGATCAGAGTAGCGAAGGTGGTATTTCCCGCAGGACCTTCGTCGGCGGCACAGCCGCGGCGGCAGGGATAGCGGGCGTCACAGAGGCGGCAACAGCGATAGCGCAGGGTGATCCTGCCGGTGCGGCAGATGAAGCCGCCGCTGAAATGGCCAAGGTTGCGACCCCTTACAAGCGACCATACCCCCGCGCACAGGGCTTCAGTGCACTCAAAACCAATACCTTCGAGGCCTTTCTTGGCGATCCCGATTACCTGGAAATTTGGTGCTACACAGACCAGCTGTCCTATTTCCCGGGCGATACCGTCAAGCTGCACTTATCGACCACGGCCAAGAGTTTCTCGGTGACGATTGCTCGGGATGGATTTCAGCCGGCCATTGCTCATGTCGCCGAGTCCGTGCCGGGCAAGTTTGCGCCGCTCGGCGAGAATTTTCAGGAGAAGGGCTGTAACTGGCCAGTAGGCTACGAATGGAAGCTGCCGCGAGATATGCAGTCTGGCTTTTACCTGGTTACCTTACGCGCCGAAAACGAGGCCGGCGATGTGCGAGAGTATGACCATGGGTTTTTTGTGCGCCGGTCACAGCGAAGCACAAAGGCAGACATTCTTCTGGTTGCTGCCACGTCTACCCGGCACGCCTATAACGATTGGGGCGGCTACAGCCATTACGTGAACGCTGATCCGAGCCCTGAGACTCACCAGGCGCGCCTGACTAATCATTTTCGCCCCTTTGCTCGAGGGCAGCTCTGGATGCCGGTCAACGCGCCGCGCAAACCCCATGAGTTCGATCTGCCGCCGGGCGGCATACCTCGTTATCCCTGTATTGAGTTCGCCTTGTCCATGGGCTACAGCCGCTGGTACTGCAACGCCGGTTGGGCCACGTACGAGCGGCCTTTCGTTATCTGGGCTGAAAAGAACGGCTATGAGATCGACTTCGCGACTCAGGAAGACCTGCACTACGATGAAGAGCTGCTTACGGGTTACAAGTGTGTAGTCAGCGTAGGCCACGATGAGTACTGGTCCTGGGAAATGCGAGACGCTATTGAGCGCTTTGTCAGTGACGGCGGCAACATGGCTCGCTTTGCCGGTAACATGGCGTGGCAGATCAGGCTTGAGAATGAGGGTACCGTCCAGGTTTGCTACAAGGACAAGGCGCACTTTCAGGATCCGGTGGTTGGAAGCCCTCAGATGAATCGGCTGACGTCGATCTGGAGTGATCCACTTGTGGGCCGCCCGGGTGAGACGACCTTTGGTTTGAGCGCCGACTACGGGATATACGCCGGTGTGGGTATCAACGTGCCCCGAGGGACCGGTGGCTTTACGGTTTATCAGCCGGATCATTGGGCCTTTGCCGGCACGGATATGTACTACGGCGATGTGTTGGGTGCAGAGGCCAAAATATTCGGCTACGAGGTCGATGGACTGGAATACACCTTCGAAGATGGAGCCCCGGTAGTCACAGACAGCTATCGTGGGCCCAAGCCAACGCAGATACTGGCGATGGGGCTTGCCTCCAACGCCGAGGTTGACCACGGCCATCGTGGTAGTGAGTTCTACTACGGAGATGCCTCGGCGGCGATGGGCCTGTTCCGGCGACTGGCGCAATCGGGACAGTCCATTGACATGGCAGCCCTCGCTGCTACCGGCGGGGATCCGGCCAAGATGGCGGCAGTTCTGAAATTCACCCCCCAGGATGCCGTGGGTGGCGCCCGTGGTAACGGCATGATGGTGCATTTCGCGATGGGCGAGGGAGAGGTTTTCCACGCTGGGAGCTGTGAATGGGTGGCTGGTTTGCAGGGCACGGATTTCGCGACCGAGCAGGTCACGCGCAACGTGTTAAATCGATTCACCGGCAGGAGCTGATTCAGTATGACCGAACGTGCAGTTGTGCGTGAACAGTTGGACCGATCTCTGTCGACAGTGTCCCTGTTCGCCCTCTCTTTCGGCACGATTATCGGTGTGGGCTGGATCACCGTACTGGGCAGCTGGCTCTCCGATGCTGGCGCACTGGGGGCGATAATCGCCTTTGTTGTCGGTGGTCTTATCATGCTGCCCATCGCCCTGTGCTACGCCGAAATAGCTGGCATGTACCCGGTTTCGGGTGGCGAGGTAGCTTATGTTTACCAGATATACGGTGAGCGCATGTCCTTCATGGCCGGTTGGCTGCTGGCCTACATGTACATAGCCGTGACCTCGTTCGAGGCGGTAGCTGTCGGTTGGGTGCTCTCCGCGATGTTTCCGGGGATCGAAGGCCCGGTGATCTACAGCTTTCTGGGCTCTGATGTGACCCTGTGGACCTTGCTTATTGGCATTGGCCTGACGGCACTTATCGCTGCCATCAACTTCTTTGGCGCAAAGTCGACGTCCTCCTTCCAATTGCTTTTTGTTGGCATACTGGTTCTGGCCTCGCTGGTCTTTGTCGTCGCTGGACTGAGCCGCGCGGAGCCCGAGTACCTCCAGCCTTTGTTTGTCGGTGATACGTTCAACGCGGCAACGATCGGTGTACTGGCCGTGGTGGCAACCACGCCGTTCTGGTTCGGTGGCTTTGACACGATCCCGCAGGCCATGGGGGAGGTTTCCAAGGACGTCGATCTCGGCAAAATCGCCCGGGTCATGGTGGGCTCTATACTGATTTCCCTGATTTTCTATGTTGCCATTATCCTGACCGCGTCGGTCTCGGTGGAGAGAACGACGCTGCTGGGCTTTGATTTGCCCATCGCGGGTGCGGCAGGGGCGGTTTTTGATGGCGGATTTATGCGCCAGGTAGTGCTGTTTGCGGGGCTGTGTGGCCTGCTTACTACCTGGAACGCCATGTTTTATGCCGGCACGCGGGTCATGTTTTCACTCGGTCGCGCGCGCATGATTCCACATGGTTTCGCGCATATTCATCCCGTTCATGGCTCGCCGTCTCGCGCCGTGATTTTTGTTGGCGTCGTCGGCGGCCTCGGCGCACTTATGGGGCGCCAGGCCATTGACCTGATTTCGGGCTCCTCTGCGCTCGTGTTCGCCCTGCTCTTTGCGCTCGTTACCTTTGGCGTACTCCGTTTACGCGATAGTCAGCCAGATCACCCCAGACCGTATCGCTTCCCCGGTGGCAAGCCGGGCCTGTGGCTCGCGTCCGCGTTTTCGGGCCTGGTGCTGCTGATTGCGGCCGTAGCGCCACTGCTGAGTTCGGGCGGCGCGATTCCGACCGAATGGCTGTTGCTCGCCGGCTGGGCTTTGCTAGGCTTGATCTTCTATGTAGCAGCGAAGCCCATGCGGGCTGAAATCTCGGCGGAGGAGCAACGCTACCTGATTCTCAACGAGGACTGAGTCCAAGTGCTTTCATGCTGAAACTCTCATGCTGAAGAAAGCCCTCCTTTACTGCGGCGTGGCCACTGCCGGGTTGATTGGCGTGCTGGTAGTGCGGACACTCGTGCTCGGTAAAGGCCCCGAAGTGGCCGCCGTGGAGTTGCCCCGTGCCCCAAGCTTCTCCGCCGAAGAGGTCGCTCGCCACCTCGGCGAAGCGATCCGGTTCAGGACTATCACCACGAACGCCGGCGACCCACAGCCAGGCCAGGAGCAGCCCTGGCTGGATCTGCACAGTTGGCTGGAGGCGCGCTACCCAAAGATGCATGCGGCTACCACGATGGACACGGTGGATGGCTACAGTCGGCTCTACCGCTGGCAGGGCAGCGACAGTGAACAACTGCCTATTATGCTGATGGCGCACCAGGACGTGGTGCCCGTGAACCCGGGCACTGAAAGCGACTGGGCAGCGCCGCCCTTCGCTGGTGAAATCATCGATGGCTATGTTTATGGCCGGGGCGCGCTCGACAACAAGAGCAACATGGTCGCAATTGCCGAAGCGGTGGAAGCGCTGCTGCATGAGGGCTTTGAGCCGCGCCGAACGGTCTACATCCTGTTCGGCCATGACGAAGAAATTGTTTATGACACAGGGGCTGAATTCGCTTTCGATCTGCTGCGTGAGCGAGGCGTGCGTCTGGCGCTCGTCCTTGATGAGGGGAGTGGCGTGATCAAGCCCTCTCCTATGGGTGGGCCCGCAATGGGTGGCATCAACGTGGCTGAAAAGGGGTGGATTTCTCTGCAGCTCACCGCCACCGCCGAGGGTGGGCACTCTTCTGCGCCGCCGCGAAACTCAGCTACGGTGCGATTAGCCCGGGCCGTCGCCGCACTGGACGATAACCAGATGCCCGCAGATCTTGAAGTGGCACCTTTGCCTGATACCCTCGCTACGCTAGCGGCCGACATGCCTTTTGCCCAGCGGCTTGTCATGAGTAACCTGTGGTTATTCTCCGGCGTGGTGGAAATGCTGTTCTCGAGCGATCGCGGTATGAATGCAACCATCCGCACCACAACAGCCCCGACGATGTTGGAAGGTTCTGCGAAAGAGAATGTGCTGGCCCAGCGCGCCACGGCTGTCGTCAATTTCCGTATTCACCCGAGCAACACCTCCGCAGATGTGATCGCCCACGTGCAAGCGATCACCGGGGAAATCGGCGGGATTGAAGTTGAGACCATCGGTGAGATTTATGAGCCCACACCGGTTTCGTCAACGGACTACCTGGGCTATCGGGTATTGCACAGCATTGCGACGGAGCTGGCTGATGGTGGCCCGGTTGCGCCCATGTTGCAGGTAGGTGCTACCGACAGCCGTCACGCCTTTGGGGTAGCCGACAACGTTTACCGCTTTACGCCTTCCATTGGCTCCATGGATGATTTTAGTGGCGTTCATGGTACCAACGAGCGCATCTCCGTCGCGAACATGGGCAGCATGCCGGCGCGCTATGCACAAATTATCCTGGCGATGGATGACAGCGATTAGGACGCAAGCGCAGCGCGGCTGGCTCGTTTGCGACGCCGCCGTGACCACCAGATCCAGACCCCCGTTATCGGGAGTACCATCAGGACAATGCCACTGAGTAAAATGACCGCCTCGCCGGCATAGCCGAACATGCGGCCCGTGTGCAGCGAGACCATAGTTTCTCTGTGCCAATAGCCGTAGTCGCTGACGTCCTGCACGGTGTAGGGCGCCAGACATCGGGGCGACAGAAAGGCCACGAAATCCCCTGCAACAGCCGTTACGTCCTGATCGCTTTTCAGGCGAATCCACCAGAAAGGCGTTGAATTGCGCGGACGGGAGACTACCGACACGCGACTACCCGGCCGCATTTCCAGCGCTCGGGCAACTGCGGCGTCCATTGTCGCTGGCTCGCAGCCCGTATCGGCGTCGAGTTTCTTCCAGGCCTCAATTTGCTCGCGGCTGGCCTCGGGATCTCCCAGCCAAACCAGGTCCGGCTTGTGCATGGCAAATGCACTGAAGCCGAGGAAGGCCAGTGGCACGAACAGCCAGAAGCCGCCGATCGAATGCAGTCGAAACGCTTTAGCGCTCCACGGGCCATGTACCCGAAAATTCCTGAGCTTCTTAAGGGCCTGACCAGGGCGGGGCCGCCACAGCACCAGCCCCACAATAGCCATGAAGAACATGGCGAGGCCGATAGAGGCGATGACCGTGCGTCCGCCGTCATTCAGGGTCAGCAGGTTGGAGTGATAAATTAGCGGCAGTAGAGACAGCATTTGGGTCAGATCGAGCGTCGCCAGGAGTTCTCCGCTGTAGGGATGGAAGGCCAGTAGTGCATCATCCGGGCCATCGACTGTCTCGTTGGCTCGGGAAGTGAAGGCGACGAAAACGTTGAAGCGAAATCTGGCCTGGGGTGCATATACCTCCTCGAGTATGTAACCACCGGCGCCTTCTGCCGCCGTGACAACCTGATCAATCGTTGCGTAGGGTCGATCTTCCTCGGCGATGGCAAGATGGGGATTTTCAGCCTCTACCAGTTCATGCAGGAAAATCAGCGCAATGCCAGTAACCGCCTGCATGAACAGGAAAAAGGCGAGGAACAGGCCGCCGTAGATGTGGGCCTGACGCAGAAGGGGGCGCCAGTTAGGGGTTTGCGCAGTTGCTGAGTTGGCCAAGTGTTTGTCCTCGCAGTCTTGCTCTTGCCTTGGGCTGCCCGCAGAGTGCAAATGCTGCGACCGCCAAAAAACTTGATATTGAGATAAATTGTAAGGCCTCGGGTCCCGCTTCGCCAGCACCATTGCCGAATCCGGCATTTTCTACTAAAACTTCTAGTCGGGTATGACGTGTTCACGTGGAGAGAGCCACCGATGAAAATCAAGAGACTTCTATTACTGGGTGTTCTGCTCACCTTTCTTTCCGGCTGTAACATCGTGCTCCGGGTTGGCGAGGGCGGTACGGTCACCTACGGCGGGCAAACCTGCCGTGCTGGACAGCAGTGCATCATCCCGGTCACAAATTTCCGCTTCTCGGAGGTTTTTCGCGCCAGGCCGGCTGATGGGTTCAGATTCGTTGGCTGGCGCAAGCGAGATCGAGGCCTTTGCGGTGGCACTAGCGGACCCTGTGAATTGAGCACGGCCGAATTGCCACGCAACAATGCGATACGAGCCTTCTTCGACTCGGATGACGAACGCTTCTTCCTGATCGCCGAGTTCGAAGCCACCGGTGGCGGTGGAGGTGGTGGCGGTGGCGGAGGCAATGCCTCGGCCTGCTTCAATGCGGAGCTGCTCAGCCAGGGCACGCAAGGCGTGTTCCGCTACCGTACGAGGGTGCCCGGCGAGGGCACGATCGATGTAGACCAGGAATTCATGGTCAT
Organism: Pseudomonadota bacterium; assembly: GCA_038748065.1. Lineage (GTDB taxonomy): Bacteria > Pseudomonadota > Gammaproteobacteria > Pseudomonadales > Halieaceae > JBCDJG01. The sequence goes on along the minus strand of JBCDJG010000001.1, from coordinate 21,838 downwards.
GGGCCAGCGACGTTTCAACGGGCAGCAGGCGATAGAAACAGTGTTCTCGCTGCAGGAGTTTGTCGAGGGCATATTGGCTGACGTCGAAATCACGACCTATACGCGGGTCAATGCCGCAAGTAGTTTTGTGCGCAACATAGGTAGCATCGCTGAGGCCAGCGCGCAGGGCATCACGATCACCACCACCACAACGTTCGAGCCCTTTTCTGAGACGCGCTTTGATCTCAGCCCGGGTCAGAGTTACGAAGACCGCTACACCGCCGTATCGGAAATTGAGAGCCCCGCGTTCCCGCCTGGTTTTGGCCAGAGCATCAGGACAAACGTGCGCGAAACGCGAACCTACATCGGTCGAGAACGCATCACGGTTCCTGCCGGCAGCTATAACACCTGCAAGTTTGAGCTGCAGTCGCGGGCCGGTGGGTCGACTGACACCATCACGACCTGGGTGATTGTGGGCAATGGTGTGCTGGCCAAGGAAGAGGCCAGCGACGGCACCGTCCTGGAATTGCTGCCGGGAAGCAGGCTCAACGGCAGCTCCATCTAGAGACTATTGACGCGGCGCTTTATGCGAGCGCCGCGCGGGCCTGACTGGTAAAGCTCGCTTCGGTGGGCCGCTTGGTGGCTGCACGCTCTGCCAGCAGGGCATGGGCGAGACTCTTTTGGCCGTCTCGAATCGCAGCGACGATCAGGGTCTGCGCGAGTACGTCGCGCTGGGCGTGGCTACCGCCGAAGAGCCGGGTGTCGTAGCGTATTGGCAGCAGTAACTCGACAACCTGACCATAGTCCTCATCGGCAAAGGCTCCAATCGCACGGGCCACGGGCAGGCCGATGTCCCTAGCCATACCAGAGGTAGTCTTGGTGCCTGACGCTTCCTGCTCCAGGGCAGCGACCAGCGAGGCAGCAGCGTCTCGGCGGCCGCTACGGACGAAGCACATCATGCCGTGAATATCATTAAAGGCATAGCGACCATCGTCTTTGAGATGCAGCCAATGCTCGGCCAGGGTTTGCCAGCGGTCGCCCACGTCTTGCCCGATCAGATCCATGCGCCATAGCAGGGCTGCGGCATCCAGGAGTTCTTCAACAAACTCCTGGCCCGGATAGTGTATGCTCCCGTCGTACAGCGTCAGGGCACCCGCGAAGTCGCCAAGATCCAGTCTGTACAGGGCAAGATGCCACCAGTTGTGGACGGTAAAGTTTCCGCAGCCCCAGCCATTGCTTGTAGCAGTCAGCCATGCTTCGCCCTCTTCAGGGCGGACTTCCATCTCCATCACGTGGGCCACGGCATGGGCGGCCCACGAGTCTCGCTTGTCTGCCTCAACGGCTCGACGACCCTCGTCTTCCGCCTGTCGATAGTTGCCGGCCTCTTCAAGGCCGAAGGCGTACATGCCAGACACCGCATCGCGCAGCGGCGTGTCGGCACTCCAGGCCGGCAAAACCCGGGCCACGCGATCGCGCAAGTTGAAGGCGTTGCCCATGTAGAAATCAAGTAAATGCCCCATCTGCAAGGCGAAAAGGTCCCTGGGGTACTCCGTCAGCACGGTATCCCAGTGCAGGGAGGCGGCAGCAAAGTCACCTTCGTACCACGCTCGTGTTGCGGCAATGTGGCCAAGCTCGCGCCGGTTGGCGCCGCCGGCTGCGGCTTCAGCGGCTTCGATGGCGGCGAGCGCTTCCGCCAGCCCTGTGCGGTTGTTGCCCAGCAAGTTGTACATCGCCAGAAGCGTGTGAGCCAGGACAAGATCTGGATCCGCGGCAAGCGCCTCTGCTGCTGCGGTGAGCGGGTCACCGACAAATAGCACGGAATCATCCACGGCCCGGCTGTAGGCCTCAGCTGCGGCGCTGTGATCGGTGCTCATTGGGACATCTCTTGAGTCTCTCATGTCTTAAATACCTCTCTTGCTATGTTGAACGCGCTGCGTGGCTTTGGTCTTCGCTTTGCAGGTCGAGTATAGGACAGGTAGTCAAAAGGCTGCATCGACTTGGCGCGGGAAGTTGAGCCTGCTTGGCCGGGATGCTATCTTGATATCAAGTTAAAAGGCATGCCCGCCGTGTCCTGAGCCTGGCATCTTCATCCAGCGGCTCGCAGCTTAACGTAGCCTTGCGGCGGAACCGAGGAAAGTGAGGAAGTGAGGAAGTGAGGAGAGTCTCGTGCAAGTAAATGCCTGTTCCAGATTCCTGCCAGCTGCCTGCGTTGCATTGAGTGTCCTTTTTACGCTCCCAGGCCTCGCTGCTGAAGACGCCGACGAAGCAGTCGCGCTGGCGATGCCCAGCCTGGATGCTCAGGAAGTTGAGACATTCCTGGACAGCACGGCCAGGGCCCTGATGCTTACGCACGATGTTCCCGGGTTGACGGTCGCCCTGGTCGGCGAAGGCAGGATCATTGCGACGCGAGGCTATGGCTTTGCCAGCCCCGATAGAGCTGAAAGAGTCAGCCCCGGCGACACACTGTTCCGGCTGGCCTCGGTGTCGAAGCTGCTGGTAGCGACTGCTGTCATGCAGATGGTTGAAGCGGGAAAGCTCGACCTGGACGCCAACGTCAATGACTACCTGACGCAGTTCACAATACCGGATACCTATGCCCAAGCGGTGACCCTGCGGCATATCCTGACGCACACCGCCGGTTTTGAAGACTATAACATCGGATCTGAAACCCCCGATGAATCAGTGGTTCTGCCCCTCGCGGAGGTCCTGGAGAAACATATGCCGGCCCGAGTGCGCGAGCCGGGCCGTCATGTGGCCTACTCAAATTGGGCTTTTTCGCTGGCCGGGCTGATTGTTGAAAATCAGTCGGGCAGGCAGTTTGAGCGCTATGTCGACGAAGAAATTTTTGCCCCGCTCAATATGCGTCATTCCACAATGTTCCAGCCGGTACCTGACAGCACACCCGGACGCTTGTCCGCAGGTTTCGTGAAATCGGGTGGCGAGTGGATCGACGAGGGTTTTTACTTCTCAACCGATGCACCCTCGGGTTCTCTAACCTCGACCGCCAACGATATGGCGCGGTTCATGTTGGCTCACCTTGGCGATGGCAGCTACGGTGGGGGTCGCATAGTGTCGCCGGAGCTTGCCGAAGGAATGCGCGAGGAACTGTTCAGACCCAAGGATGGGGCCCGTGCGATGTTGTACGGCTTTTACGAGAAGAATGATAACGGCCACTTCGCCTATGGCCATGGTGGGGCTTTCAACGCTTTCCAGACGGAACTGGTGCTTGTGCCAGACGCGCAGCTTGGGTTTTTTGTTAGTACTAACACCCGCAACGGCAACGCCCTGGCGGACGAGTTTGTCGCACTGTTCTTCGACCAGTTCCTGCCGGCCGAGACCTTAAGTGAAGAGCATGCGGAATCCGCCGCCAGCAGTGACCCTGATGTGCCGGCTTACCTTGGAAACTACAGAAATCTGCGGCAGAACTACTCGCGCTGGGAGAAAGCCGCGTCAGTGCTTGGCAATGACCTGTCCGTATCTCGCTCGGCCAGTGGCGATCTGCTGATTGGCGGTAAGCGCTACGTGGCGCAGGGGAGAGGGGTTTACAAAACGCTTGACGGGCCCGAAATAACGGCGGCGTTCGTTAGCGACGATGATCAAGGGCAAACACACCTGTCCCGTGGCGCGCTATCGACCTATAAGAAGCTGGATTTTCTGGAGCAGGCAGATACGCATCGCGCGATTGTAGTGGTCGGTCTCATCATCATGTTACTGGTGTTGATCCGCTTTGCCGCCAAGCTGCCGGCATGGCGTGAATATCAGGCTAGCGAAAAACTGGCCCGCGGCCTGGTCGCTTGCTCTGCAGCCTTGTACCTGGTTTTCTTTGCCGTGTTTTTGCAGAAAACGGTCAGTCTGGGCGACAGCCTTGAGTCGGAAGGCGTGGCAGGACTGTCCGTGCTGCTGACGATGGCACTGCTGGGCGCAGCAGCTGCGCTGTTGGCGGCAGCGATGGTTTTTAGAACCTGGAAGGACCCGGCGTGGACTTTGGCCGCGCGAGTCACGCATACGCTGACGGTGACGGTGCTGGTGGCCTTCAGTTGGAGCCTTTGGTATATGAACCTGATCGGACCCTGGAATGCGTAGACAGATACTGCAGTTATGGTAATGAACGAGCCGCGGCAGGTCAGCATTATTTCTGATGAGGCGGCCCAGGCTGTTGCTTCCACTGGACTTGCGCGGTCAGCGGTGGCAGATGCCTTTGTAAAGGTCTGTCGCGGTGAGGCAGAACTGTTTCCGGTTGCCGCCGGGAGTGGGCAGATACCAGGTAGTGCGGTCGCTACCAAGTCCGGGCGCAGCGCACAGGATGTTGGTGTAAAGGTGGGAACCTACTGGCCGGGGAATGAGGCCGTATGGGGCATTCCCAATCACGGTGCCACCACGATATTGCTTTGTCCTGATACCGGCCTTGTCTCAAGCGTTCTCAACGTTAGCAGCCTGAACTGCCTGCGCACGGCTGCTGCCGACGCCGTCGCAGTTGACACACTTGCCAGGCAAGATGCGACAAGCCTCGCGGTGATTGGTACAGGCCATCAGGCACTTTTCGATGTCCAGGCCATACTGGAAGTGAGACCCATATCAAACATTCGGCTGTGGAACCGATCAAGCCATCGCGCGCAGCGTTTTGCCGCAGAATTGGCTGAAGTTACCGACGCTGAGCTGGAAGTGGTTGACGGGTCGCCTGATGATGCCTCGCGACCTGCCGACATTATCGTAACCGCCACCGCGACAACCCAGCCTTTGCTATCTGCGGGTGGTGTCAAGGCGGGGGCACACATCTCGGCGATGGGCGCAGATAGCGTCGGCAAACAGGAGCTGTCGACGGATATTTTGCGTTGCCCGGGTGTTCGCTGCTTTGCCGACTATCCTGCGCAGTCAATCGAGATAGGCGAGTTGCAGCATGGGGTAAATGAAGGTCTCCTGTCGATTGATGACATCACAGCGCTGGGCCTGGTTATCGATGGGCGTGCGCGGGGTAGAACTGCCGATAGCGATATTACTGTCTTCGATAGTTCAGGCATTGCGATTCAAGACATCGAGGTAGCTCACAGGGTCGCCGAGGCGGCAGTTCGTGCCGGGCTGGATACTAAGGTTCCTTTTTGAGTACTGCGTTTGAACACCCCGTTTGAATACTGCGTTTGAACACCCTGTTTGAACGTCGCGGCAAGTTGCCATGTGAGTGCGCTCCGCTTAAAATCTTGATATTAAGATAAAATCTGGAGTTAGAGATCGTGCTGACGGATCCAATGAGCCTTGCCGTTGTCCTTATTGGCATAGCAGCCGGCGTTTACGCGATATCGCTGATTCCCGCTCTGCGGGGCTTCTTCACCTATGCTCCGCCTGTGGTGTGGATGTATTTTGTGCCGATGGTGCTGTCGACGCTGGGTGTCCTCCCTGCAGAGCACCCGCTTTACTCGTCGCTGGCCAAGTACGCACTGCCAATGGCGCTTATTCTTCTGACACTTAGCACCGATCTAAAGGCCATCGCCTCCGTCGGGCTCCCGGCGCTGTTTGCACTGTTCGCTGGTGCCCTCGGGGTTGGATTGGGCTGCGTCGTCGCCTTTCTGATGTTTTCTCCCTGGCTGCCAGAAGATGTATGGCAGGGCTTTGTGATGCTCAGCGCCAGCTGGATTGGCGGTTCAGCTAACATGGTGGCCATGCAGCAGAGCCTGGCAGTCGATGCCGCCCTGGTGGGCCCGGTGGTGGTGGTTGATACAGTGGTCGCCTATTCATGGCTGGGCCTACTCATTGTGCTGAGCGCCCAGCAGGGCCGCATTAACAGGCTGCTGCGCGCCGATATGACCTCTCTTGACCGGGTGGAAGCGCAGCTCATTGAAAGCAGCAAAGATGTAAGTATCGCCAGCGTTCGCTCTATTTCTATTATTGTTGGTGCCTCATTTGTCGCAGCTTTTCTGGCGCGCGAGTTCGCTGAGTCACTACCGGAACTGGGTGAGCCAAAAATTATCACGGCTACCACCTGGGCGATTCTGACCGCCGTCAGCGGCGGCCTGCTACTGTCCGTAACTCGCGTGGGTGCAGCGGCACGGCGCTATCAGGCCTCGGAATACGCCTACGCGGCCTTGTTCCTGCTTCTGGTGACTGTCGGCGCCCAGGCCGATCTGAGAGCGATTACTAATGCCCCGGTCTTTTTGTTGGCTGGCCTGGTGGTCTTGATAATCCATATCGCCTTCCTGGTTCTGACTTGCCGCGTATTGCGTCTGCCCGCTTTCTTTGTAGCGGTGGGCAGCATGTCGAACATTGGTGGGGCGGTATCCGGGCCAATCGCCGCGGCCGCGTATCGCCCTGCGCTTGCCCCCGTTGGTGCACTGTTGGGAGTGGCGGGATACGTCATCGGCATTTACTTGCCCCTGGGCATCGCCTTCCTCCTGTCCTCCCTCGCTACTTGATAGGGGTCAATCAGTCCATGGAACCTGCTCGTATCGCCATTCTTGGCATCGCTATAGAAGCGAACAGTTTTGCGCCGCCAGCCGATCGCAGTAACTTCCGCGATTATGCCTACCTCAAGGGGCCGGATATTCTGGCCGCCGGCATTATTGACTACTGGCTGGGCGCCAACGGCGACAGGGGTTTTGTGCCGGCGATGAGTGCCCTGCGAGCATGGCAGCCGGTTCCCGTATTGATCGCCGACGGCCAGGCGGCCGGATCGGTTGAGCATAGCGAGTATGAACTGATCAAGGCGGAGCTCCTTCAGGCGCTCAGACAGGAGTTACCCGTGGATGCGGTGTACATCGTTGCTCATGGTGCGGGGCGCACAACGGAACTGCATGATCTTGATGGGGACTACTTTGCGGCTGTTCGAGAGGTCGTCGGCGATGGCGTGCCTGTGGTCGCTACCCTCGATCTTCACGCCAATTTAACCCCAGCGATGGTTACGGCCTGTGATGCACTGGTCTCTCAGCGGACCAATCCACATGTTGACTCCGAGGCGCGAGCGGAGGAAGCGGCTGCGGTGATCGATCGAATGCTGGATGGGTGGAGACCTCTACAGGCGGCCTCTCGATTGCCGTTTCTCACCCCACAGGTTTCCCAGCTTACCGATAAGGATCAGCCGCTTGGTGCTGTTGTGGCTCGTGCCGAGGAACTGCTCGAACGTGGTGAATGCGCTGGCGTCTCCGTCATTCCTGGCTTTTCATTCGCCGATACGCCGCATAATGGCTTTTGGCTGTATGCCTTTGGTGACGACGAGTCAGCTCTTACGTCTTCGCTTCACGACCTCTCTGACTATGTTTGGCAGGAACGGGCTCGCTTCACGCGGTCGACACTGAATCTGGAAAATGCCGTTAAATTGGCTGCTGGCACCGAGCCCGGCCCACGTCCGCTCATCTTCGCCGATATCGCTGACAATCCCGGTGGTGGCGCCACCGGCGACACGACCTGGATTCTGGAGGCCTTCCTGTCCGCAGGTGTTGAGGGTGGCGTATTTGCCCCTTTTATCGACGGGAATCTGGTGAAGCAGGCGCAGCATATAGGCGTGGGCGGTGAGTTTCTCGCCCGCTTCAATGAGCACAAGGCGACGGAGTTTTCCCGCGCACTGTCGGTACCCGCGAGAGTCCTGTGGCTCGGCAATGGCGACTATGACTGCCGCTATGGTGTTTATGCGGGGTCGCGGGTGCCTCTGGGAGAGTCTTGCGTGCTGGAGCTTGGCGGAAACGTGGTGATAGTGATCAGCGCTGCCCAGCAGTTGATCGGCGAAGACTTCATCACACACTTCGGCGTGGATGCCGCCGCCGCACGATTTATAGTGGCCAAGTCTCGCGGCCACTTTCGCGCGGGCTTTGCACATATGGTGGCATCAGAGCAGATTTTTGAAGTTGATACCCTGGGGCTGACCACGGCAAATCTGGCTAAGGTCCCCTGGCAGGATCTCTCGCGGCCCATACTTCCCCTGGATCCGATACCATCCTTCCGACCCTCGGTTGAGGTGTTTGGCCGCCGCTGATAAAGATCATTACGTGGCGATCTGGCGCCTCACTGGCCTGTCACTAATGATATGTTGTATCCTTCGATGCCTTGCCGCGCATGTCAGGCGGCAGGCCACTGAGAGCTGTCCGAGGGGGTCGCGATGGATAAAGTGCAGGAGATCATAGCCAGCGCCGAACAACGGTGCTCGGAGCGCGGGGTGCGGCTAACCACCAAGCGCAAACGCGTGCTGAAAGGGCTGGTTGAATCTGAAAACGCGATGTCGGCGTACGAGCTGGTCGATTACTGCAACCGGACGTATGGCGACTCCATGGCGCCAATGTCGATCTACAGGATTCTCGACTTCCTTGAGTCCGAGCACCTCGCGCACAAGGTCAATATGGCCAACAAGTACGTCGCCTGTTCACATATTACCTGCGATCATGAACACATGGTGCCCCAGTTCCTGGTGTGTGACAGCTGCAGCAAGGTCAAGGAAGTGGGCATTCCCAAAGCGGCTATCGCGGTGCTGGAACAGTCTGTCCAGGAGGCGGGGTATCTTCTTAGCAGCCCGCAGCTCGAAATCAGCTGCCTCTGCGATGAATGCGCAAACGACGCGGCCCCGGAAACGCTGCATGGCTGAAGACGCCAGACCCGTGCTCGCGGCGGCCGACAAGGTGGCGATTGGCTTGTCTCTACTGTGTTGTGCACACTGCCTTTTTGTTCCACTGGCCCTTGCTTTTGCGCCCGCCCTGGTATCCTTTGGGCTAGCGGACGAAGGATTTCACCTGTGGCTCGTGTTTGCCGTGATTCCTATCAGCGTCATCGCTCTGAGTTGGGGCTGCCGCACGCATCGCAGCCTCTCCGTCATCGCCACGGGCTTACTCGGCCTTGCCATTCTCTGCACGCCGCTGCTCCTCGGCCATGAAGTCGTGGGTGAGTGGGGTGAGAGGCTTTTGACTGTGGCCGGGGCCTTACTAATCGCTTTCAGCCACCTCAAGAACTTCAGGCTGTGTCAAAGCCACGATGAACGCGCGTGCGTGAATTGAAAGAGGCACTCGCTAACTTAGCGCCTATTCCGACAAATCTGATCACTGGTTTTCTGGGCGTAGGCAAGACCTCAGCGATACTGCATTTGCTCTCCGAGAAGCCCGCCGAGGAACGCTGGGCGGTATTGATCAATGAGTTTGGCGAAATCGGTATTGATGGCAGCCTGGTGGCGGGTCAGAGGTCTGTCGCCGATGGGGTCTATATCAGCGAAGTGCCCGGTGGTTGCATGTGTTGCACGGCTGGATTGCCGATGCAGATTGCCCTGAATGAACTGCTCAAGCGAGCTGAGCCCGACAGGCTGCTGGTAGAACCGACGGGACTGGGTCATCCCCGTGAAGTCCTGCAAACGCTGTCTTTGGATGCCTATCGAGGCAGGCTGAGCCTGCAGAAGTCGCTGACACTGGTCGACGCACGAAGGCTCGTCGATGATCGCTACATCGCGCAACCCACCTTTTTGCAGCAACTGGAGGTTGCAGACGTGGTTGTGGCGAACAAGGCTGACCTCTACAGCGACACGGATCACGACAACTTCGACACTTTTATCGGCGCCTACTGCCGACCTGAAACCGAGCACATCGTGACCAGCCACGGCGTCGTGTCACCGGAGTGTCTGCGCGGAGCCACGACAGCGGAGTATGGCGGAGCGGCTCACAGGCACGCCGAGTCAGCGCAGGTTTTGGCTACAGATCTGCCGATGCCCGCTTGTGGTTATGTTTCTGCCGTGAATAGCGGCGAGGGTTTTGAGAGCATTGGTTGGCGTTTTCAGCCAGGCAAGGTCTTTGATCGCCGGCGACTCGTGTCTTTCCTTCGGGGTCTGAAAATCGAGCGCATGAAGGCTGTATTCATCACTGACGATGGCATATTCGCCTATAACATGACGACGGACGCCTTGCAGGAAGTGGAGCTGGATGATTGCCTTGAGAGTCGGGTTGAGATGATCGCCGCCGAGATCGATGCTGAATGGGAAAACACGCTGCTGAGCTGTCTGGCATAGGCCGCGGTGCGGCCTTGGCGGTAAGGCCTCTAGCCGTGGGGTTCCCGCCTGTATGTTGTATCCTTGCCACGACGTGTCCATAGCCTCGGAGGACAGAAAGTATGAACACCAAGAAGAGAATATCGCTGGCCCAAAAGTACAGGGTATCGGGTGAAAGTTCTGCCCCCCGTCTGCTACTTGCCGCGTCGATCGCGATTTGCAGTACTGGGGCGCTGGCCAAGCAGGGGGGCCATGGGGCACACGTTCACGGCGTCGCTGAACTGACCCTGGCCATGGAAGGCGAGTCCATTGAAATTATGTTTACCTCGCCCTCGGTGAGCGTGGTTGGTTTTGAGACCAAAGCACGTACGGATGCACAGCGGTCCGCGGTAGACGAAGCCCGGGTGGCGCTGACAGATGGCGCGGGGCTGTTCACCTTCACCGGCGCAGAATGCCAGTTGAGTTCAGCCGATGTCGATATGGACGCAGTAAGCCCCGACGTCGACCATGATGATCACGACGATCACGACGATCACGACGATCACGACGATCACGACGATCACGACGATCACGACGATCACGACGATCACGACGATCACGACGATCATGGTGGTCACGATGCTCACGGCCAGGAAGATAAGCATGGAGAACATGGAGACCATGGCGAGCACGATGACCACCATAAGGAACATGGCGGCGACCATGACGATGAGCATGGCGGGCACAGCGACGTGACTGCCAGTTATGCGTTCAGCTGTGATAAGGCCCCATCGGCCATACAGTTTGGCTCAGAGAGCCTGCCCTTTGGCCTTGAGAGCGTGAACGTAATGTGGGTTACGGACGTGGCGCAGGGAGGCGCGGAATTGACCGACGGTAATCTGGTATTTGCGCTGGAGTAGCCTGCTGACTACGCAAGCGGGACGCGGATTGACTTACTCGGCGTAGACCTCGTAATCAATCATATTCATCGAGTAGGCAGAGGTGGCTACATCGTTTTCACTGACGGTTGTGGCCATTTTCCCTGAGATCCAGAAGGGCGTGTACAGCTCTTGAAGCTGGATGCCCTGATTCGAATCGACCAGGATGATCTGGTTCGGCGGGGGTGGGGGCATGTGCAGGCAGGCGCCGAAGTAGGGCACTAGGAAGAATTGCGTGACCGTTTGCTGCTCGTCAAATTCCAGCGGCACGATGAACCCGGGTATGCGGACCATGGCGCCATTCATCTCGGCGTTAACCTCCGTGGATACCAGCGCCTGCTGATAGGCATCATCACTTGCAGCGGCGATTGTGCTCTTGATCTGGCTGCTGATCTGGTCTTCCACGGAGCCATCCTCGATGTCCGCGAGGTAGTCAGGCGGGTTCATCAGGATTTCCAGGACGTGAGGCGGTATCAGCTCGGTCCAGTCGATGGTGTTGAAGGCCTCTTTGTCTTCGCTCCCCACGGCGGCCATGGCAAGCCAGACTTGCGCCACGAGCACGACTACGGCGGTATTGGTAGCTCGGCTTGTCATTCGTCGGATTGATCGCACTGGCAACTCCTTAGGCGTTTTTGGCCGCGACGGGCCCAGCGGCGCGCTTATGATCCCAGGGGCGTGCTTATGATCCCAGGGGAGGGCTTATGGTATAGTGTAGCGGTTTTGGCTTGCAACGCGTTGTTTCCAGACGTATTTTCCCAGATTCCTGATATGACCATCGAACTCAAGGGTGTGAAATTCGCCCATGCTGGAACCCCGGGTAAGCCCGTGCTGGATATCGATCATTGGTCAGTTGAGGGCGGTCAGCACGTATTTGTGCACGGCCCTTCTGGTTCTGGTAAAACCACGCTGCTGCATCTTTTGAGCGGTTTGCTCGCCTGTTCTGATGGCGAAGTATCGGTGCTGGGCAAGCAACTGAACACCATGAGCAACCGCCAGCGAGACCGCTTCCGAGCCAACCACATAGGCTACGTATTCCAGCGTTTTAACCTGATCCCCTACCTTAATGCGCTGGAAAATATCGATCTGGCGCGTAGCTTCGCGGCGCGTGGCGGGCCGAGCACTAATCTCGCGAGCTCGCTGCTTGCATCCCTCAAGGTCGAGGAGGACAACTGGCACAGGCCGACAACGGAGCTGAGCATGGGGCAACAGCAGCGGGTAGCCATCGCCAGGGCCCTGATCAACCAACCTGAACTGTTAATAGCCGATGAGCCGACTTCCTCTCTTGATCAAGAGAACAGGGACAACTTTCTCGAGATGCTGATGCCCTTGGTTACCGAGCACAACATGACGCTGCTTTTCGTCAGTCACGATATGTCACTGTCGCGCCACTTCGGGCAGGTGCAAGCCCTCGGCGACATCAATCGCCTAGCGTGATCCTGCCGTGTTTCTGAGAATAGCCCTGAAGAGCCTTCTGAACCGCAAGGGCTCAGTCATTATGACCCTACTGGCTATTGGGGTCGCCATATTCGTGCTGCTGGGCATTGAAAACATCCGCAATCAGGCCCGGGACAGTTTTGCCAGCACAGTATCTGGCGTCGATTTGATCGTGGGAGCCAAGACCGGAAGCCTCAATCTACTGCTCTATTCCGTATTCCGCATGGGTGCGCCGACAGATAACATTAGCTGGGAGTCTTATCAGGCCATTGCGTCAGACAGTAATGTCGCCTGGTCTATCCCGATCTCACTCGGCGACTCCCACAAGGGATATCGCGTGGTGGGGACCACAGATGATTACTTTGAGTACTTCAGCTATGGCAACAAGCGCCAGCTCGAAATTTCCGACGGCGAGCGCTTCAGCAAGACCTTTGACGTGGTGCTGGGTTCGGAAGTGGCGAGGACCCTGGGTTACAGCCTGGGACGAGAGATTATCCTGGCCCACGGCGTTGTCAGCACCAGCTTCAATCTTCACGACAACAAACCTTTCACCGTGGTCGGCATCCTCGCTCCCACCGGTACGCCCGTTGATCAAACCTTGCACGTTTTGCTTGAGGGAATCGAGGCGATGCACACGGACTGGCCTCAGGGCTTTGGCCCGGCCAGCAGCGCGGTAGGCCGCACCCCCCAGGCCGATGAGCTGATTCCTGAGAGTATTACCGCCTTTATGCTAGGCCTTAACTCGAGGATGCTTACCTTCCGCGTGCAGCGGGAGATCAATGGTTTCGCTGAGGAGCCGCTGCTGGCGATTCTGCCCGGTGTCGCCCTGTCTGAGCTTTGGCAAATGGTGGGCATGTTCGAGAACGTGCTGCGCCTCATATCCATTCTGGTGCTGGTTACGTCTGTGCTCGGCCTTGGCGCCGTGCTGCTGGCCTCGGTCAGAGAGCGAAGTAACGAGATCAACCTGCTGCGTGTGCTGGGTGCGCCGCCCTATTACCTTTTCCTGCTGGTGGAACTGGAGGCCCTGCTTATTTGTCTGTGTGGCACACTGTTGGGCGTGCTGGGGCTGTACCTGACTCTGCTGGCGGTCGAAGATACCCTGTTCGCCAATTTTGGCCTGCACCTTAGCCCGAACGTCTTCACGGTAGAGGGTTTGTTTATTGTGTTGCTCGTGTTCGCAGCCGCGCTGCTGGCGGCGGCAATTCCCTCCCTGAGGGTATATAATAAGGCTAAGGCATCAGCATAATCAGAGAGTCGGCCGGTCCCGCCCATCTTCAAGGCAAAAACCGGCGCTCCCTGGAGGAAAAATGATCAAACGAATATTGGGTATCGGCTGCGTTATGGCGGCGCTTGCACCCGCGCCCCTGTGGGCCTGTGCAGCGCACCTGACCATCAACCCGGATGAGTTGGGTTTTTTTGGCGGAGCAATGGTTCGCATGGCTGGCCTGGCGCCGCCCGAGCCTGTGTTTGACCTTGAACACCCGGCGATGGTTCGCGCCGGCATCGGCGAGCGCAGCGAGCTGGTGGTCAACTACGAGCGACCTTATTTCTCCAAGAATGTACGCCTGAAAGTCACCGGCTCCCGCAACGTGAATCTGCACTCTCAAGAGTTGCAGCTTGACGATCGCAAAGGCACCTTCACCATACCCTATGAACTATCGGGCTCCGGGTACGACACGATTACCCTGACCGTTAGCGGTGAGCATAAGGGCGAGGTCGTAACCGAGGTAGGCCGAGTCTATGTGCGAGCCAACCTTCAGAAATCCAAGCCATCCATGCAGGTGAGCGGTCGTTAGAGGACGCCACCAGCGACATCGATTCCTTCGGCCCCGGTGTTCGCGGGTCGCTGCTGACAGCTATCGGGCCAAAGATGCACATCAATCGCTTCGTTAGGCTCGACAAACGCTCCTCCGGCCTGCCAACGCTCGATCAGTTTTCGCTGAATTCGGAGACCATCAGCGGGCCTGGCGAAGGAGAGTACATCGTTCGTAATCACTTTATCGCCTGTGACCCGGCTTTGATCGGCCGCCTGAGAAGCGAGAGCAACTATGCAGAGAGCGTTGAACCTGGCGAAGTTATGCACGCATATTGCGTCGGGGAGGTGATTGAGAGTCACCTGTCCGATGTGCCCGAAGGCCAGATGCTCTATGGCCGCTTTGACATGCAACAGTACTGCTTGGCAAACGCCGACACCTTCGCCTTTCCCATCGACGTAAGCCTGGCACCAGCGCAATGGTATTTGGGTGTGCTGGGAACCACGGGAGCGACTGCTTACTTTGCTCTCAATGAAATCTGCGAGCCCGTCGCCGGCCAGTGTTTGGTTGTTTCATCCGCCGCCAGCTCTGTTGGCTCTATCGCCGGCCAGTTGGGGAAGCAGCAGGGTTGCCATGTTGTGGGAATTGTAAGCACGCCTGAGAAGGCAAGCGCAGCCTGTCGCGACTACGGTTACGATGCTGTGGTCAGCTACCGGGATAAATCCACCCCGGAGCTCGGCAAAGCACTGGCCGAGCAGTGCCCCGCCGGCGTAGATATGTACTTTGATAATACGTCCGGCGATATCTCCGAAGCGCTTCTGGAGCTCTACAATGAGCATGCCAGGGTTGCGGTTGTGGGCCGAATGGCGCTTTCACACCTCGAGGATACGAGTCTCGATACCGGGCGACGTGATAACAGCGTGCTACTGGCCAAGCGGATTCGCAAGCAGGGCTTCGTCGTGAGAGATTTTTTTGATCGTATGCCAGAGGCTGTGAGTGCGTTGAGCAAGCTGGTCAAGTCGGGTGAGCTGGTGGTCAAGGAAGATGTGCTCAACGGCATTGAGCGTGCGCCGGAAGCTTTCATGCGCGTTGTGTCGGGTAGCAATACGGGCAAACAGCTCGTGCGTCTGGCGTAAAGTTTGACACCTCTTCTTGCTGTGCTAAAAAAACCAGACCTAACGCCGGGAACTTACTATGCCTGTTTTTCGCACTCTTACTGTTTTCGTCCTTCTCTGCTTCTGTCAGCCACTGACGGCGGAACTTGTCACACAGGAACTGACCTACCGCCATGGCGACACTGAGATGCGCGGCATGATTGCCTATGACAGCGCATCTAAGGAGCCGCGGCCGGGCATCCTGGTCGTTCACGAGTGGTGGGGCCAGAACGAATACCCGCGTGAGCGGGCTCGGCAGCTCGCCGCCATGGGATACACCGCCCTGGCGGTTGATATGTATGGTGATGGCAAAACCGCTACGCACCCGGACAAGGCTGGCGAGTTTGCCGGCGCGGTTGGTGGCAACCTACCTTTGGCCAAGGCTCGTTTTGAAGCAGCACTGGCGGCCTTGCGTGAACAGCCAACCGTGCTGGACGATCAGATCGCGGCGATCGGTTACTGCTTTGGCGGCGGTGTTGTGATCAATATGGCCCGCCTGGGCATCGATATCGACGGCGTGGTTAGCTACCACGGAAGCCTGGCCACCAGCAGCCCGGCTCAGCCGGGCGACGTCGCGCCGCGCGTACTGGTTTTCAATGGTGCCGCTGACCCCTTGGTCACTGCGGAACAAATCGACGCTTTCAAGACAGAAATGGACGCTGCAGGCGCTGACTACGAGTTCGTCAACTATCCGGGAGCACTCCACGGCTTCACCAATCCTGGCGCGGATGAGAAGGGTAAAACCTTCGGGCTGCCGCTCGCTTACGATGCCGCAGCGGATGAGGATTCATGGACCCGCACCCAGGCTTTTTTTGATGCGATATTCAGCGAATAGCGTGGCCGATTAGAGGGACCAGGCCTCTGTACACGACGATCTGATTCAGACCCTCACAGTAGATGCCTTAGCTGAATATGATCGATAACTATTTCAGGGCGCTGCTGCCCCGCTATACGGAACCTTGCGTTCGCTTGCTGGCGAAAGCGGGTCTTACCCCGAACCAGATTACCAGTCTTGGGCTGCTGATTGCGCTTGTGGCGGCCTACCTCATTACCGAAGGCATGCTCCTTGCAGCGTGCGCTGTCTGGTGGCTTTCGCGACTGCTGGATGCCCTGGATGGCATTTATGCCAGAGCCTATGGCTTGAGCTCCGACTTCGGTGGATTCCTGGATATCCAGTTTGATATGGCCGCATATAGCGCCATGGTGATTGCACTTTATCTCTACTTTCCGGAGTTTGGGCTGCAGTGGCTGATTATGCTGTTCTGTTATGTGCTGTGCATCAGCGGCGCACTTGGCCTGGGCAGCCTCGAAGATAAACTCGGTGTGACAGATACAAGCCAGCGCCGACTTCGCATTACCGTGGGCCTTGCCGAGGGAGGCGAGACTGGCATAGCCTATACCGTATTTCTGCTGTTGCCCGAGTACCTGGCAATTACTACCTGGGTCTGGATTGTGATCCTCATGATCACGATCGTCTCCCGGCTACAGCTAGCCCGTATCAGGCTGGGCCTGGGGTTCAAAACGAATGGTGAAGGCTGAACTGTAGCTGACCTTTGTCGACGTTTTCGCTGGCCTGGAACATGTAGCCAAACTGAAAGCGCAGGCGATCACGCAGCGCGTATCCCACGCCAGCATAGGTCCGATTCCGGTCGAAAATTTCTACCTCTCTGCCATCGCCGATGTCGCGCTCCAGATTGAGGAAAATCTCATTGTAGAAGGCGCCGTACCAGGCCCCGCGCTTGATCTCTGTCCCATTGAAGGGTACGTCCATAAACAGCGCGTAGCGCACGCGGTTGCGAAAATCCTGGTCTTCGACCCAGCGCTGTTCGAGTCGGAAGCGGTGTCGCAGGTAGATGCGACTGCCTAGCTTCTGCGGTAGCAGGGCTTCTTGATAGATGCGGTTTTCATGGACGGTATCGTTGCTGCTACCAAACTCCCCGGTGGTGATGCTGGCGTAGCCCAGAGTGAACAGGGCATCGCCGGACTTCGGTGTCCAGGTCAGGCCGCCGCGCAGCAGTAGCTGTTCGAGGTCGCCACCGAGGTCCCAGTTCCGGTACTGGGCGTCACCCTGCAAGCCCCACTGGCTGTTTTCAAAGCGCTTGCCCCAGAAATACATGTACCACGCGCCGAGTTGATCTTCGTCTACCTGCGCCAGCGCTAGCTGGGGCTTGGCCAATAAGGCCGGTATAAGAGTCAGTGTGAATAGCAAGAGCCCGGATGTTCTTCTCATTGACCAGTTTTCGTCTTAAAAATTCTCGAAAGTATCCAAAGGCCCTCGAAAGATTAAAATCAGGAAATCGCGATGAAATTGTCAGCTTTTCTTACCTCTCGCAGCCGCGATGTCAGCGAGTTGTGCCTTGGTGGAAGTGCACTGCTTGCTGCTCCAGCCCGTTTCGATCACTATCTGGAGTTATGGCCACAAGACACGAGCCTCGCTTGATCAAGCGACGTACATTTGCTGCCCATCTGTCCACCTGCAGCGCAGCCATCGCCCTGGCGCCGGCCGCAGCGCTGTCGGCGCTGTCTACGCCGGGGCAGGTCGAAGGTCCGTTTTACCCGGTGGATACGCGTGGCGAACGCGACGTTGACCTGACTCAGCTTGAGGGTCATGCGGAAGCCGCGAAGGGTGAGAGCATCATCGTGCGCGGCACCGTGCTCGGGCGGCGTGGGGAGGCATTACCCGGCGCAGTGGTGGACATATGGCAGGCTAACCAACATGGGCGCTACAACCACCCCCGGGATCCGAACCCTGCGCCTCTCGATCCAGACTTTCAGGGCTGGGGGATCATGAAAACATCACGGCAGGGAGAGTACGGCTTCAAAACGATAAAGCCTGGCGCCTATCCTCTCGCGCCGCTGGGAGGGCGGGGCTGGCGATGCCGTCATATCCACTTTAAGGTTTCCTGCCCGGGCTATCAGCCGCTGACGACGCAGATGTATTTCGAGGGTGACCCCTTGATTGATCAGGATCAGGTGCTGGCGCGCGCGCCTGCAGCTGCCAGGCACCTGCTGATCGCCGCTGCAGAGCAGGGCGAAGTCAGCGGTCTACCAGAGTATCGCTTCGATATTACCCTGGCACAGTCGACTTGAAAGCCTTCCCACCCTTTTTCAAGCTACCGCCGCGGCATTGCGATTTGCCTGCCAGGAGATGAAAGAACGCCGCTAAAAGGGGGCGTCAGACGCCACGAGCTTATAGCCTGTTGGTAGGTCGAAACTGCCTGCTGAGATGGAATTTGTACCAACGCTTTTTACTGTCGTTGAGATCTCAAACACGAGTTCAGCTTTGCTTCCGGTGCTCGCGCCGCTTTCACTGGGTTTTTTTGCCATCTTGCGGAGTCCACCAAACAAACCTGAAACCATCTCTCCGGCGGCACGGCCAACACCGGCGCCAGCAATCTGCTCGGCAACGCTGTCACCAAACATGCCCTGGGTTTGCTTGGCTGTTTCGCTGCCGGCCTGCGCTGCAGCCTCGCCCATTGCGCCATCGATCCCCGCCTGCTTCGCTGACTCAAGCAGCTCTGCGGTTGCTGCCTGCAGCTCCGCGAGACCCTGGCAATTGGGGCCACCAAACTCCAGCTTGATATTCGATTCCATTGGGTAGCCTTCCAGGTCGCTGGCCTCGCCGCTGGCGGCCTCCCAGGCGTCACCGAACATAGCGGCAAACATGGCCGTTGCCGGTGTCTGGTTGATGCTGCTCTCGAACATTGCACTCTGCTTCGCTAACTCGCGTTGGAAGGACTTCACCTCGTCGGTCTGTGGGAACTCGCTGGCCAGCCAGCTTTCCCAGGTTTGCTGAATCTCACAGACTTGCTCTCGCTCAGGCATCTCGCAAGTCTGCTCTACCCTGACAATGAACTGCCTGGCTTCTATGCCTGCGATGGTCCGCTTCTTTCGCGTTTCATCGACGTAGACCTTGGGCGGTGACAGGGTGCAGGCGTCATCCGACGCCACCGCGCCGCCTCCGCCCTGGGCCTCGCTCATTTGCCGGCTGGCGGCTTCGTATTGCTCGCCCAGTTCGCTGAGGCTCGTCTCCGTATACTGCTTGTCCTTTGGCATCAGTTGCCACGCGACACCCTTATCCAGGCGCAGGATCGTAACCGTTTCCTGGCTTGCGCCCAGCATTTTCATGAAACCACTCTTGGATTCAGGTTTGCTGACCGTTCTGGCGCGGTCGCCCGAAAGCTGGGTGGTCGAAGTGATGTCCGTCGATAACATGGAAAGCATGCCGCCCGCTCGCAGTTTTGTTTCCTGCTCGATCGTCAGGTCGGCTAATGACGGCATTGCCACCAGCGCAAGAGTCAGTGCTCCGGCTCTCATGCAACGGTTTGTTCGGTCACTGGAGTCTGGCCGATGGGGTTTGTACGTAAGCATGGTCTCTCCTTAGTCAAGGCAATCGACGGCGGGCAGTGCGAGTAGTCCCTGGGTTTAAATCAGTTATACCAATTTAGACCACTTTCCATGCGCCTGCCCGGGGAAGATTTAGTTTAGTCCGAGTAGCGCAATGGCGTTGTCGCGAAGAATCCGCTGTCTCATGGGCCGAGTGCTTGGTGCCTCGGTACAGATCAGCACCTTCGCTAGAGTCATGCCGATGTGGTAGAAGGTCCAGTCGCTGCCAAAGAGCAGGCGCTCGCCCCCGGTCGCAGCGATAATCTCGTCCAGCGCCGTGACTCCCTGACCATGTATATCCAGCCAGGCGTTCTCGTACTGCTGCGCCATGGGCACCATGTTGGTCATGTCCCGGGCGCCTGCGTGGCCGATAATAACCTGCAGCTTGGGAAAGCCCGCCAGCACAGCTTCGTAGTGCCGTGGCAGCGCATAGCGCATCCTCGACGGAGGCTCTATACCGGCACGACCACCGTGGAAGAACACGATCAGTCCGAGCCGCTGTGCCTCTTCGTAGACGGGCGCCATAATGGGATCGTCAGGATAGAAGGATTGCACCGTGGGGTGGAGCTTCATGACCCTCGCGCCGGTCGCGGCATGTGCGCGCATTTCCTCAAGACGATTCCTGCCCCTGGGGTGGACAGATAGCCCAGCCACCAGCCTTTTGTCCGCGCCCGCGTCCTCGATCCCACGACGCCACCTTTCAGTCAGGTCATCACCGAAAGGAAAGCCTAGTTTGATTGGAAGCACGACGGATTTTTCTACACGCATTGCGTCCATTTCATCCAGCAGAGCAGGTATGGTCTGCGTCGCGGAAAAGGGGCTGCCCCACAGGCCCTGGGCCAGCGTGCTGCGCTCTAGATCCTGCAGCATTTGCTCGGTGAAGTTGCTGTTGGCATACACGTCAAGATTCAACTCACAACCGGGTGTGCTTGCATCACAGTCCAGCAGGTGACGCAGCCGGGTAGGACGCGCCTGTAAGTCAATGTCCGGTGCGAACAGCGTAGAGATACCGAGGTGGCTGTGTATATCTATAGCGTAGGGGATAGATTCATCAGTACAGCGGAGCCTGCCACTTTCGTCCAGGTCAAACCAGGGAAGTTCAGACAGACCCCGGTACCCCGCATAAACCTGGCGACCGTGCGGCCCGGTGCCACTGAGCTGACGTTCGGCCCGCTGTTGCGCAGTCAACAGTGCGATATCCGCCTGCGTGTAGCGACCCGGGGGTGGTTCGTTTGAGCAAGCGCTCATAGCGGCGCCGAGTAGCCCGGTGCTGCCGAGTTGGAGAAAAGTCCGTCGATTCATCAAGGCTCAGGGTAATACGTAGAAAGATCGGAGGCACGACATTAGAGGATCTTTCGTAGTCTGCGACCCTGCTTCATCCTGAAAACAGCGCGCGTATGGCAGCTAATATCTGGCACCTGCCCGATCACGCAGCACTCTGCGATAGCTTTCGCGGGCGAGCCTCTTCGACGAGCGAGTTGCGCGAAGGGGTATTCGGCCAATGGTTTGAACGTATCCGGGCCGCGAGGCTGTGGCTTGAGGAAGGTTGCGCCGCTGTTGATAGCGCACAGCCGCACGTGATCAAGGTGTGTACTGATCAGTGAATGGCTATCCACGACGAGTACGTCATGCTCCTGGTCGCGATAGCTCCTGGCATTTAGCAGTCTGGCCAGCCCCTCCTCATGCGCAAAGAAAAACACCATGCTATTGAGCAATCTATACCAGTCCGACGGTGCCAGGCCGCTGCCCTCAAGGGAGCGAGCTACCAGCGTGTCTGACATGGGCCTTTGGTCTCTGATTACCCGACCGGATTGAGGCAGTACGACTGCCTCAGGCCGCCTTTCCGATTCGATCCGGCAGCGCGCGCTACCCTCTACCCCCTCCGCATCCAGCAGTGCGCTGGTGCTCAGCAGGCCATCCCGCTGGATGCTCGGCCATGAACCTGCCGCAGACATATGGTATAGGTGGGGAAAGGTGGCGGTGAATAAGTCGGTATCCAATGGAGCTGTTACCCGTGAAAAAGACCCGCAAGTATAAGGAGGCGCGGCACCGGGCGGGGCGGCTGTCCAGGCAGCGATCACGTTTCTACTTTCAACCGTGTTCGACTGGCTACTTGCCGCCTTACGGTAGCTGTCCGTCATTTGGTAGAGACGTCATTGCATGAAGGGCAAAAAAACCGCGTGGATAGCGATCGGATTATTGGCCCTGGGGGCGCTGCTATTTGGCAGGCCGGCCCAGTTTCTTATCCTGGCTCTTCAGTATGAGAACGAGCTG